>JAWLCQ010000136.1:0-13633 GCA_041687095.1 Phycisphaerae bacterium
AAATCCGACGCACGACCCTTCGACCCGCTCCGGGCCAGGAATCCGAAGCAGATCCGAAGCACGAGGCCCGCAGCGCGAGACCTGCACGCGAGGCTGCAAACCCCTCTCCCCTCGGGGAGAGGTCCCCGAGCGAAGCGAGGGGGGTGAGGGGGCGCCGGGAGTCGAGGACGGTTCGGATCTCGCGGTGAAGGGCCTCACGCAAAGGCGCAAAGGCGCGAAGAAGAGAAGAAGACACAGCCCGGAGAGAGCGGGATCCCGCCGCTTCCGGGCTTGCGCGGACCCGAGGAGCACCGAAGGGCGGGCGGACTGCCGGGAGTTGTTCGCCTCACGAAACCGCCCGCTATGCCCGGGGCCCCCTCACCGCCCCGCTGCGCGGGGCACCTCTCCCCGAGGGGAGAGGGGTTGACTGCTGACAGGAGACGAGTGACGTGAACGCACGAGAAACCTTCCTCAAAGCCCTCGCCTTCGAGTCCCCCGGGAAGACCCTCGCGACGCTGGGGGGCATCTGGCCCAGCACGATCGAGCGGTGGCACACCGAGGGGCTGGAGGCGTCGATCAACACGATCCCGGCCATCATCGACCACCTGGGCCTCCAGCGGCACATCTGGACGGGCCCGCCGGGGGCGAACGTGTTCACCTTCCCGCACTTCCCGCGGACGGTGCTCGCCGAGACCGAGGACAAGGTCACCTACGTCAACGGCCACGGGGTGACGTGCACGGAGTTCCGCAAGGACAACTACAAGTCCATGCCGCACTTCGAGGACTATCCCGTCAAGACGCCCGCCGACTGGCAAGCGTACAAGCCCCGCCTGCGGTGGGACGACGCGCGGGTGACGGACCGGTGGCGGGCAGCCGTCGCGGGGTGGCGGGAGCGAACGGACCCGCTCATCCTGGCGTTCAACCACGGGTCGAGCCTGTACGCCTCGCTGCGCGAGCTGATGGGCGTCGAGGCGCTGTCGATGGCCTTCTACGACGAGCCCGCGATGATCGAGGACATGATGGACACGGTCCTGGAGCTGTTCTGCCGCTCCTGCGATGCGCTGTTCGCCGACTTCGCCCCCGACGCCTTCTGCCTGTGGGAGGACATGGCGTACAAGACCGCGTCGCTGGTGAGCCCGCGGATCGTCCGCGAGCGGATGCTCCCGCGCTACCGCGTCATGGTCGCCAAGCTGCGGGCCAGGGGCGTGCCCTTCATCGTCCTCGACAGCGACGGGTACATCGAGGAACTGATCCCCATCTGGATGGAGGCGGGGATCGACGGGGTCGTGCCCATGGAGGCGCAGGCCGGGATGGACGTGGCCGTCTACCGCGAGCGCTACCCCCGCCTGCTGATGCTGGGCGGAGTGGACAAGAAGGCCCTGGCGGGGGGGCGCGACGCCATCGACCGCGAGATGGACAAGATTGCCCGCGTGGTGGCGACGGGCGGGTTCGTGCCGTGGTTCGATCACGGCCTGCCGCACGACGTGAGTTGGGAGAGCTTCCTGTACTACGTCGGAAGGCTCAAAGAGGTGTGCGGGTAGATGATGGACATGCGCAAACGTGCATTGACGGGATATCCCCGGGCATCGTCCGGTACAATACAGGTGGAGTCCGCCGACCCAGGAGACAAGCGATGAGACCACTGCGATGGATGCTGGTACTGGTGCTGATCGTGGGCGTCACCGGTTGCTTCAAGGTGACCGTTCCCAAGATCCCCGAGAGGTTCAACGTCAACTTCGACGAGGGGGACGACCGCAGCCGCAGCGACAGCGGGGACCGGTGGGACCGCGACGAGTACCCGACCGGCCCGGAGTCAACGCCCCCGTCTCGCCGGCCCAGCCAGTTGCCGCTGTCGGTGGCCGGCGGCGGGTGGTCGGACCTGGCCTACAGCCTCGGGGGCGCCATCATCGGCGCCGAGGGAGGGTACCTCTACTACCCTTTTGACACCCTCGCCTACCCGGGCAAGTCGGTGGACCTGGGCGTGCGGCTGCAGGAGATCCGCCGCATGTCGGGCGTCGAGGGGGTGGCGGTCGAGTTCCTCCTCGACGGGAAGCGCGTGGGGACGGACATGACGGACTCCGAGGGGATCGCGGTGATCCCCTGGACCCCGGCGAAGCCCGGGTGCTACACCTTCCGCGCCCGCATCGCCGACGCCCCCCGCGACCACGAGCCCGCCGAGGCCATCGAGCCCGTCCTCCTCGTCGTCTGCGCCCGCGAGAAGGACACCCCGATGATGGTCATCGACCTCGACCACACGGTCGTGGACGCCAGCTTCTGGCGGGTCCTGCTGCCCGGGAGCGGTTGGGCCAAGCCCATGGCCGGGTCCGTCGAGGTCACCCGGCGGCTGGCGAAGGATTACCAGCTCATCTACCTCACGCACCGCCCGGACCTGCTGACGCGGCGGAGCAAGGCGTGGCTGTCCGAGCACGGGTACCCGGTGGCCCCGCTGCTGGTGAGCGAGATGAAGGACGTGATGGACAGCGGGGAGTTCAAGACCGGCAAGCTCAAGAGCCTTCGCGAGGCGTACCCGCGGCTTTCGATCGGGATCGGGGACAAGCCCTCCGACGCCCAGGCGTACGTGCAGAACGGCATGACGGCGTACCTGCTGCCGAACTTTGACAAGAATGACCCCGATGAGATGCGCGAGCTGGCGGAGATCGTCCGCGACATCAAGGGTCCCGGGACGCTGCAGGTGGTCAGTTCGTGGGACGAGATCGAGGCGGGCATCTACCGGGAGCGGCGGTATCCGCCGAAGGAGTTCGTCAGCTACCTCACCCAGCGCGCCCGCGCGGTCGAGCGGCTGAAGGAGGACGACGACGACTGACCCCGCTCACCCCCGGGCCGCTTGGCAGAGCACGTCGGCGAGGCGGGATCCGATCTCGCGGTAGAGTTCGCGGGTGAGGAGGGTCTCCCCGGCCATCGCGTAGGGGGTTTCCATGGACAGGCTCGGGATGGCGAGGGACTCGCAGCAGAAGCGGGTGAAGGTGGGCAGTTCCCAGCGGGAGGCGTAGGTGGCGAGGCGGAGGGGATCGGGGGCGGCGAGGCGGGGGGTGAGGGCCTCGCTGAAGGCCTCGGCCAGGGCGCGGGAGGGGGCGGCGAAGTCCCCGGCGTAGTCGGGTTTGGGGAGGAAGAAGTAGGCGCCCTTGGCCTCCGTGCCGCCCGGGGCGTGGAGGTCCAGGCCCAGCAGGGGGCGGCAGCGGCCCTTCCAGCGGTGCATGTCGCGCTGGAGCACGAGCGCCTCGTGGCGCATGGGCGGGTGGCCCCAGGCGCGGTTGAGGTCGATGGGGAAGTTATCCTTGCCGTAGTCCCCGCCCTCGACCCCGTCGATGTTGGACAGCGGGACCGCCCAGACGAGCGGGGCCTCGGTTCCGCACTCGGCGAACCGCCGCAGCATGCCGTCCAGCACCCACGAGCCCGGGGTCTCCCCCGAGTGCTGGCGGGCGACGAGGTACACGCCCGCGCGGGTGGAGCTGGGCGCCCCGCGGTCGTTGCTGAGCCTCACCAGGCCCCGCCCGCCCTGGGACACGCCGATCTCGTCCGCCCGCCAGTACCCGTCCGTGTCGGCGAGCAGGGCCTCGACGTCCCGCAGATCGTAGGGGTAGCACAGGGCGACGTCGGCGGTGCGGTGAGGGTAGGGGAGGGTCCACTCGGCGCAGACGCGGCCGTCGTCGAGGGTCATCGCCTGCCCCCCGCCCAGGCGCTCCCAGTCGCCGCCGTCGGCGCGGACGGTGGGGCGGAACCGGGCGACGTCCCCGCCGCCCAGGAGGTTGTGGGCGTTCTTGAGGATGAGGCGGACGGTGGCCCCGGGGGGCGGGGGGGCGTCGGAGACGAGGCGGAAGCGGAACCAGAGCGTCTCGGGGCCCCCGTGCGGGTGGGCGTCAAACGCCACCGCGGCGGCGGGTCCGTCCACGATCTCCACCCGCGCGGCGTTGCCGCACGGAACGCTGGTCTCCACGTGCAGGGCCATGGGGGGATTATGCAGGAAGGGTCGGCAATCCGCAATCGCCTCCCGGCGTGGACTTGCCTTGCCTGGGGGGCTATAGTTGGAGTTCGGGAGTTGTTCGGTAGGCGGGGGGATGGAGGCGCGGGTGGCGGACGGCGGATCGGGACAACCGGAGCGTGACGCGCGGGGCGACGAGGCACGGGAGGACGTGCTGGCGTCGCTGCGGCGGCGGATGCGGCGGATCGGCGGCGGGACGGGCGTGGCGCCCGCTGGCGGCGAGGGTCCGCTCGCGCCCTCGGGGTCTGCACCGCCCTCGGCCGCTGCGCTCCCTTCGCCCGCGCGTGCCACCCCGCCCGCGTTTCGGCGAGGGGCGCGGGCCCCCATCGTCTATCGCCGCGATCTGCCTGCCCGCTCGCGCTCCAGCGCCCCGCCGCCGATCGCTCGCGGTGTGCCCCCGCTCCCGCTCGCCCAGGCCGTCCCCGGTGAGGAACTCCGCACCGACGCCGGTGCGCTCTACCGTGTCCGCCAGGTCGTGGCGGAGATGGACGGCGGATGGGGGCCGATGGGCGAGGCGTTCCGCCGGGCGATGGAGGCCAGCCCCGCCCTGCGCGTGCGGCTGGCGGCGTGCGGGGCGGATGAGTCCTTCACCTGCCGCGACGCGCTGTTCATGGACCTCGAAACCACCGGGCTGAGCAACTCCCCGCTGTTCCTCATCGGGGCGATGGTGTGGGAGAACGAGGGGCTCGTGGTGCATCAGCTCCTCGCCCGCGACTACAGCGAGGAGCGCTCCGCCCTGCGGGCGTATGCGGACCTGGCGGGCGGGCGGCGGCTGCTGGTGACGTTCAACGGCAAGAGCTTCGACGTGCCCTACCTCCGCGCCCGCTCGGCCGCCTGCGCCGTGCCCCTGCCGCTGGACGTGGCGCACTTCGATCTGCTGCACGAGTCGCGGCGGGTGTGGAAGCACCGCCTCCCGGACTGCCGCCTGCAGACGCTGGAGGCCCACGTGTGCGGGCGGCGGCGGTTCGGGGACATCCCCGGCCACGCCATCCCCGACGCCTACCACGCCTTCGTCCGCACGGGCGACGCGAGGCAGATCGCGGAGATCCTCAAGCACAACCTGCTGGACCTGCTGACGCTGGCGGATTTGATGGCGCGATTCGACGGGTGAGGGGGAACTGCACCGCGGAGAACGCAGAGGACGCAGAGAGGGAGGGAACTGGGTGCCGCGGTGCCGGGCGCCGTGGTCTGCGGAGCTGGGTGCCGTGGTTTGCGGAGCGAAGCGGAGCAACCACGTCCAACCGACACTGCCTGCGAGTTCGCTGGGATGCGTATGAGGCGTTGTGGAGAGAGGAGTCACCGCAAAGGTCGCAAAGAACGCGAAGTGGTGGTGTTGGGAACCTCGATTCCCCGGGGGTCTGCTCCACCGCCCTTTGCGATCTTCGCGGCCTTTGCGGTGAAAGATGCGTTTCCGGTTCGCACTCTCGATTGCGTATCGTGCACGTGACCCCATGGACGTAGAACGATTCATCGATGACCTGCAGCGCTCCCCGCACTACGCGGACCAGATCGTGCACGTTCGCACGGTCCCCCCGCGCGCGGGGCGCTACGCGGACCCGCGAGAGCCGCTCCCCGACGCGGCGGCGGCCATGCTCCGCGCGCGGAACATCGAGCGCCTCTACGTCCACCAGTCCGCCGCCATCGATGCCGTCCGCGACGGGCGGGATATCGTCGTCGTCACCGGGACCGCCTCGGGCAAGAGCCTCTGCTACCAGGTGCCCCTGCTGGAGATGCTCGCGAACGATCCCGACGGGCGGGCGCTGCTGCTGTTTCCCACCAAGGCCCTCACGCAGGACCAGCACCGCTCCTTCCGTCTGGCCCTGGAGGCCGCGGGGATGGGCGACGTGCTCACGGGCGTCTACGACGGGGACACCCCCGCCGACGAGCGCCGCGCCCTGCGCGACAAGGCCCGCTGCCTCTTCACCAACCCCGACATGCTCCACGCGTCCCTGCTGCCCCAGCACGGGCGGTGGGCGGACCTGCTGGGCAACCTCCGCCTCCTCGTCGTCGACGAACTGCACGTCTACAGCGGGATCTTCGGCTCCAACGCCGCCAACCTCTTCCGCCGCGTGCACCGCGTGCTGCGGCACTACGCGTCGCGGCCGCGGGTGATCGCGTGCTCCGCCACCATCGCCAACCCCGCCGAGCTGGCGAAGCGCGTCCTGCACCGCGAGGCAGTGGTGATCGAGGACGACGCGGCCCCGCGGGGGGCGCGGACGTACGTCTTCTGGAACCCGCCCCGCATCCGCGGGGGCGACTACCGCTCCCGCCGCTCCGCCAACGTCGAGGCCCACGAACTGTTCGCCGAACTCCTCCGCCGCAACGCCCCGTCCATCGTGTTCTCCAAGGCCAAGATGACGGCCGAGATGATCCACCGCTACGCCTGCGACGCCCTCCGCCGCACCGCTCCGCACCTGGTGGGCAAGGTCACGCCCTACCGCGGGGGGTATCGGCCCGAGGAGCGGCGGGAGATCGAGCGGCGGCTGTTCGGGGGCGAGCTGCTGGGCGTCAGCGCCACGCGGGCGCTGGAGCTGGGGATCGACGTGGGAGCCCTGGAGGCGGCCATCCTCGTGGGATACCCGGGGACGATCGCGTCGTTCCTCCAGCAGACCGGGCGGGCGGGGCGGAGGGACCGCGACGCCCTGGCGATCCTCGTCGGGCTCGACACGGCCATCAACCAGTACATCCTCACGCACCCCGAGTACATCCTCGACCGCCCCGTCGAGCACGCCGTCCTCGACCCCGACAACCCCTTCATCATCACCGGGCACCTCCGCTGCGCCACGCACGAGCTGCCCCTGCCCGAGGCGGAGGCAATGCTCTTCGGGCCCTTCGCCCCGCTCGTTCTTCGCATCCTGCAGGAGAACGCCAAGGTCCGCCTGCTGGGCGGTTCGTGGTATCACGCCGCGAGCGAAACGCCCCAGCACGAGGTCTCCCTTCGCGACACCGTGGACTCCAACGTCCTCATCCACGACGTGCAGAGCGGGGCCGTCCTCGGGGAGGTCAACGAGTACGACGCCGAACCCATCCTCCACCCCGGGGCCATCTACATCCACCGGGGCGACACCTACCGCGTGCTCGAACTCGACATGGAGCGGCGGCTGGCGTACGTCCAGCGCGAGGAGGTGGACTACTACACCCAGCCGATGGGCGGGACCGACGTGCACCACGTCGACCACCGCCTGCGGGAGAAACCCTTCGGGACCGGGTGGGCGTACTGGGGGGAGGTGACGGCGTACTTCAACACGCACATGTACGAGCGGGTACACTTCTACGAACTCGACGCCATCAGCCGCCACGGACTGGAACTGCCCGTGCTCGTGCTGGAGACGATGGCCGTCTGGCTGGTCCCGTCCGAGGCACTGATGGAGCGGGTGCGGCAGGAGGGGCTCAACGTGCACAGCGGGCTGCGGGGCATCGGGTACGCCATCCGCATGCTCCTGCCGCTGTACATGACGTGCGACACGCTGGACTTCTCGCACTCGATCGGGTCGGCGAACTCCCCGTGGAACGCGATCTTCATCTACGAGCGCTACCCCCGCGGGCTGGGGTTTACGGAGAAGGCGTACGAGATGCTCCACCGCATCGTCCCCGACGTCCTCGACGTCATCCGCCGCTGCGAGTGCGAGGAGGGCTGCCCCTGCTGCGTGGGCAAACCGCTCCGCGGGTACACCACGTGGAACCCCGAGCGGGGCGAGGGGTCGATCCCGTCGAAGGAGGCCGCCCGCATGATCCTGGAGGGGCTCCTGGAGGACGGGGGGAACCTCCAGAACCCCGACACGGTGGCGCTGACCGACGGGGAGGCGGGGGACGAGAACCGCCTGGAGCAGGAGCTTCGCCGGCGGCTGGAGCGAATGCGGGAGCCCCGCGTGTTCCACCCCATC
This sequence comes from Phycisphaerae bacterium, assembly GCA_041687095.1. Classification (GTDB taxonomy): domain Bacteria; phylum Planctomycetota; class Phycisphaerae; order SM23-33; family SM23-33; genus JAWLCQ01. Next base: position 7,864 of record JAWLCQ010000136.1, read on the forward strand.
AACCCGCAGGTGCGAACGGAGTATCCCGAGATCGAGGCGGCCGTCGAGCTGCCCGCCCCCGACGTCGCGAAGCGCAACGAGCGGCGGACGGCGTTCGAGCACGACCTCAAGAAGAAGCTCGCCAAGAAGCTCAAGCTCGGGGGCAAGGACCCGCTGGCGCCCCGCGCGGCCATCCCCCGCGGGATGAAGCCCCCCAAGAGCAACCTGCCCCCGACGGCGTTTCCGGGGAGACCGGCGGAGGGTACGGGTCTGTCTGGAATCCAGAAAGGAAGCAGGGATGCAGGAGATGCAGGGGATGGGGGGGAGGTGAGGGTAACGCCCCCCGACTGCGTCGGGGGGGTGAGCCCGAAGAACACCGGGGCGGGATTGCGCGGGACGAAGCCTTCCTCGAAGTCGAACGTCACCCCCCGGACGCAGTCCGGGGGCGTTGGGAAGGAACTCCCCAGCGCGGGTCCCCCGTCCGCGGAGGGAGCGCTCCCCAATGAGATCCGCCTGGGGGACGACCTCGCGTCGCGGGCGTGGAAGCGGTTGCGCAAGGGGAAGGGGGAGCAGAAGGAGACCTGAGCGGGTATAACAGAACGGACGCGAGACAACCCGTTTAGCGGCGGGCGGAACGCCCGCCCCCGCCGGTCCGTTGGAGCGGTGGACGCCCAACCGCCTGCGCGGGGGGTCTCCTGACCCCCCGCGTCCGGGAAGGGTCAAACGGCGCTCCGCGGAAGCGTTACCGCGGGTTCCCCCGGACCCCTCCGGGGTCCGGACGCCGCGGGGCCGGAGACCCGCGGCGCAGAGGAGTGGGGCCGGTCCGGGGACCAGCAGCGCAAGCAACTAAGGCAGCGCAAGCAACTAAGGCAGCGCAAGCAACTAAGGCAGCGCAAGCAACTAAGGCAGCGCAAGCAACTAAGGCAGCGCAGGCAACGAACGCCGCGCGGGCAACGGACGCGAGACAACTGAGTCACAACCTGCGTTCCCTTTCGCCGATGCTGTCTCGGCGAAAGGGAACGGACGCGGAACACCATGGACGCCGATGTTTTCCTCAAACGCCTGACCCACGCCCACTTCGTCCGCGACCAGGTGGTGCACGTCGAGACGCTCCCCCAGCGCGACGCGGTCCTCCGCGACGTGCCCGGCGGCCTGCGCGACGAGGTCCGCGACGCCCTCGCGCAGCAGGGCATCGAACGCCTCTACTGCCACCAGGCCGACGCCATCGCGGCCGTGCGCGAGGGGCACAGCGTCGTCATCGTCACCGGGACCGCCAGCGGCAAGACGCTGTGCTACAACATCCCCGTCGTCGAGTCGATGGCGAAGGACTCGCGGGCGACCGCCCTGTACCTGTTCCCCACCAAGGCCCTCGCGCAGGACCAGTTGCGCGGGCTCGGCCGCTTCGCGGGCGTCCGCGTCGAGGGCCCCGACGCCGACCCACCGCTTCAGGCTTCACCGCAGAGATCGCAGAGAACGCAGAGGGGAATGGGAGCGGAAGACGCACCCGATGCCCTCTCCGCGGCCTCTGCGATCTCCGCGGTGGAATCCGCTTCGCAAACGGGCGGCGGACGGCGGCGAACCCGCAGGACCGACGACGGTTCGACGAGCTTCCTCGCGGGCACGTACGACGGGGACACCCCCCAAAACCTCCGCCGCAAGCTCCGCGACGACGGGAACGTCATCCTCACCAACCCCGACATGCTCCACCAGGGCATCCTCCCGCACCACGCGCGGTGGAACCGCTTCTTCACCCACCTCAAGTACGTCGTCATCGACGAGGTCCACGCCTACCGCGGGGTCTTCGGGTCGCACCTGGCGAACGTCCTCCGCCGCCTCCGCCGCATCTGCCGCCACTACGGGGCGGACCCGCAGTTCATCTGCTGCTCGGCGACGATCGCCAACCCCCGCGAGCACGCCGAGCGGATCACCGGTGAGCCCATGACGCTCATCGACAACGACGGGGCCCCCCGCGGACCCAAGCGGTTCGTCCTGTGGAACCCCCCGCCCATCGACGCGGCCTCCCCCGGAGCAGGCGTGGCCGCGTTGGCTGGCGGCGACCGCCGCTCGCCCATGTGGGAGGCGGTCCACCTGCTCACCCGCCTCGTCGAGGAGGGCGTGCAGACCATCGCCTTCGTCCGCACCCGCCTGGCGGCCGAGCTGATCTTCAAGAACACCCGCGACCTGCTCCGCCCCTCGTCGCGGCGCCTCGCCGACTCCGTCCACGCCTATCGCGGCGGCTACCTCCCCGAGGAGCGCCGCACCATCGAGCGAAAGCTCGTCAACCGCGAGATCCTCGCCGTCGCCTCCACCAACGCCCTCGAACTCGGGATCGACATCGGGTCCCTCGACGCCTGCCTGCTCGTGGGCTACCCGGGGACGATCGCCTCGCTCTGGCAGCAGGCGGGGCGGGCGGGGCGCGGACAGGACGAGTCGCTCGTGTTCCTCATCGGGTCCAACACGCCCATCGACCAGTACCTGATGCACCACAGCAACTACATCTTCCGTCGCAACCCCGAGCAGGCGGTGATCGACCCCGACAACCCCCACGTCACCGTCGCCCACCTCCGCTGCGCGGTCCACGAATTGCCGCTATCCGCCGAGGACGCCCAGCTCTTCGGGCCCTACGCCCCCGTCATCCTCGAACTGCTCGAGGAGGAGCAGCAGGTCAAGCGGATCGACGAGACCACCTACTGGGCCTCCACCGCCTACCCCGCCGCCGAGGTCAACCTCCGCAACATCGCCGGGCCCGTCTACACCATCCAGGACGAGTCCCGCGGGGAGCGCGTCATCGGGACGCTCGACGAGATCTCCGCCCTCTCGCAGCTCCACGACCACGCCGTCTACCTCCACGCCGCCGACACCTACTTCGTCAAGAAGCTCGACCTGGAGAAGAAGATCGCCTTCGTCGAGCGAAAGGACACGGACTACTACACCCAGTCCGTCCAGGCCTCGCAGATCCGCATTGACGACAAGCAGGACGAGGCCCCCGGGGACCTCAGCACGTTGGGGTTCGGGGACGTGACGGTCACGACCTCGATCCCGATGTTCAAGAAGATCCGCTTCCACTCCCGCGACTCGCTGGGGTACGAGCAGCTCGAACTGCCCCCGCAGACGCTGGAGACGGTGGCGATGTGGATGGCGCCTTCGGAGAGCGTCGTCGAGGAACTGCGGGCCCAGGGGTTCGTCGCGGGCGAGGCCCTCGTCGGGATCGCCAACGTCCTCACCGAGGTCGCCCGCTTCTTCGTCATGTGCGACGCCCAGGACATCGGGGCCGTCGTCGACGCCGCCTGCCTCGGCACCGACGCCCTGTTCGTCCACGACCGCTACCCCGGCGGTATGGGCTACGCCGAGCGCATCCGCGAACGGCTGCCCGAGATCCTCAAGGCCACCTTCGACGTCATCGCCCGCTGCCCGTGCGAGGACGGGTGCCCCTCGTGCGTGGGGGCGGCCCTGCCCGCGTTCGCCATGACGGACCTTGACAGCTCCGTCCGCAACCGCATCCCCAACAAGGCCGCCGCCCGGTTCCTGCTCCAGCGGCTGCTGGGCGGGGCATAGGAAGCGGGAACCAAGGCGCCAGGGACTGGGGACTAGCACTACAACGAAAGATGTTAACTGGTTGACTGGTTAACTGGTGATTGGGGCAGCAGTTTGCGTGGGCTGCCCGCCTGGGACTACCGGAGAGGCTCACGTGGTTGCAAGCCATTGCCGATCAACCAGTTAACCAGTTAACCAAGCTTCGTTGTAGTGCCGGGGAATAGGGAATAGGCGGAAGAAGAAGCTCCGAGAGAGGGGGATTGAGGGGGGCGAGGAGATTGCGCGGGTGGAAATCGTGCGCCCGTGACGGGTCCAGGGAGGGGGCGTCCCGAACCTCCAATCCGGTCCGGACCCTGCGGGGGAACAATGCCCACGGGACGCTTTCCAGTCCCGTGGGACGGTCCGGGACGACCACCGGTCCCCACTTCGCGACGGAACCATGGATCTGCAACAGGTCCCCCTGGAACCGCAGTGGATCGCGGTCTACCCCCAGGACCGGACCGTGTGGTATGCTCTGACCGTCCCACGGGACGGAACTGCGTCCCGTGGGCATTGGACTGTGCGCGAATACCGTCCGTAGAGGTCCTGGTTCCCCGGTTCCTGATTCCCGGTTCCTGGTTCCCCAGAACGCAACGACCCCATGAGCGACCCACAACCCACCATCTCCCTCGCCATCGAGACCACCTGCCGCCTCGGCGGGGTGGCGTTGGGGGTGGGCGATGCGCTGCGGACGGCCATCGAGTTCGACGCCTCCCAGCGCCACGCCACCCACCTCGTCACCCGCCTCCAGGAACTGCTCCGCTCCGCCGACCTCCGCCCCGCCGACGTGGACGAACTCTACGTCTCCGTCGGGCCCGGGAGCTTCACGGGCACGCGGGTGGGCGTGACGGTCGCGCGCACGATGGGCCGGGCGCTGCCGGGGCTCCGCCTCGTCGCCGTCCCCAGCCCCGCCGCCGTCGCCGAGAACCTCCGCGACATCCCCTGGTCCCACCTCGCCGTCGTCCTCGACGCCAAGGAGGACGCCGTTCACGCCACCCTCTTCGCCCGCACCCCCGACGGCGGGATCGTCCCCGACGGGGAGCCCCGCGTCATCCGCGTCCCCGAACTGCTCGCCTCCGCGCCCAAACCGCTGCTGGTGACGGGCGAGGGCGCGGGCTATCACGACCTGACGGGCGAGGGCGTGACGCTCGCCCCAGACGACACCCGCCTCCCGCGCCCCGAGGGCGTCTGGCGGGTCGGGCGGCGAATGGCGGCCGCGGGGCAGTTCACCGACGCCCTGCACCTGCTCCCCACCTACGTCCGCCCCCCCGAAGCGGTCCGCCTCTGGGAGAAGCGTCCCCAAACGCCCTCCTAGACGTCCCCACACGCACAGAAACCCCACTCCCCCAGGGGAGAACGGTTTCCGCCCGCCTCGCGGGCTTGTCAGATCGGGCGATTCGGGTAAGATGGGGCTCGCTCACGAACGCGACCAAACGAAAGGACACGCGCCATGCGCATCGCTACCCAGTTCTCGGTCTTCCTGATCAACAAGCCTGGCGTGCTGGCGGCCGTCACCGGTGCGCTCGCCGAGGCCAACGTCAACATGTCCGCCCTGGCCCTGATGGACTCGGGCGAACACGGGGCGCTGCGGCTGGTCTGCGACAACTCCGAGACCGCCCGCAAGGTCCTCGCCGAGACCCACGACCGCTGGACCGAGACCGATGTCCTCGTGCTCGACCTGAGCAACCGCCCGGGCTCGTTCGCCGACATCGCCCGCGTCCTCGCCGAGGCCGGGGTGAACATCACCTACGCCTACTGCACCTCCGGGGAGCGCGACAGCGGCACGCTGGCCGTCTTCAAGATCGCCGACCTGCCCAAGGCCATGGACGTCCTCAAAGCGGCCAACGTGTGACACCGTGCTGAGCCTCGGTCCCCCCCGGGTGATCCTGGGCCAGGCTCCGCTGCGGTACAACCCGACGGATGAGTGAGTGTCCCCGTGCGTCGTCCGCGCGGCCCCTTGTCAGTTGCAGCGAAATTCTCTTGCTCCCGCTCCCGCCTTGCCGATATCGTATGCTACCAGAAGAGCTTAGGGGCATGGGTACTCCGCCTGATCGGGGCGGGGGGGCATTCCTGAGCCGTGGGTAGCAGAGGAGCGTCGCATGAGCCGTAGCAGCGCGTGTCGTCGGGTGGGCGCACTGTCGCATGTCGCATCGAACCCCTGCAGGCTGGAGGCCCTTGAAGCGCGCGTGCTGCTGGACGCCTCCTCCCCGGTGGCTCC
>JAWLCQ010000137.1:0-13479 GCA_041687095.1 Phycisphaerae bacterium
AGCGGGGATGCTGGGGATGCTGGGGATGAGAACAGGCCTTGGTCGCTGGTGGGGGTATGCTGTCCGCTTGCGGCTCTGCGCTTCCTCTCGCACGCGTTTTAGTCAACCCTCGCGCGGGTGCCGTGGTTTGCGGAGCGAAGCGGAGCAACCACGTAGAACCCAGGTCCCACACGGGTTATCCGGGACGCGTATCACCTGCCTCGGAAGAAGCGCAGAGCCGCAAACGTTCGCCCAAGCCCCCTGTCCCATCCCCTGCATCCCCTGCATCCCTGCTTGTCTGGCCGCGAAAGGCAGAGGCGTCACGGGCGGGCGAGCAGCACCGCCACGTACGTGACGTAGAGGCCGAGGCAGACGATGCCCTCCCAGCGTTCCATGTGGTGGCGCAGGCGGCCGGTGAACATGACAATAAAGAGCAGCCCGCTCGCCACCGTCGCGGCCAGCACGTCGAGGTTCATGGCCGGGGCGAAGGGCAGGGGGGCGATGGTGGCCCCGATGCCCAGGATGCAGAAGACGTTGAAGAGGTTCGAGCCCACCACGTTCGCCACCGCGATGTCGCTGTTCCTCCGCCACGCCGCCACCGCCGACGTCGCAAGCTCCGGCACGCTCGTCCCGGCGGCGACGAGGGTCAGGCCGATCACCCGCTCGCTCAGACCGACCCAGCGGGCGAGTTCGACGGCGGCGTCGACGGCGAAACGCGCCCCGACGACCAGCAGCACCAGCCCCCCGAGCACCATGCCCCCGGAGACCCATGCGGAGCGGGTGCGAGGGGCGGGGGACCCGGCGGCCGCCTCGCTCGCTCCATCGGCGGACCCGCCCGCCTCGACCGCAGCCGACGCGCCCACCTCCCCGCCCGACAGCAGGGCCCCGGCTGCGCGGTCCCGCTGCAGGATCCCGAACGTGTAGTAGAGGAAGATCACGAAGAACGCCAGCAGCACCAGCCCGTCCGTCCGCGTGATCGCCGACGCGCCCGCCCCGTTGATGACCCCGTCGTTGCCCATCACGCCCACAAGCACGACGGCCAGCAGGGCCAGCGGGATCTGCTTCCACACCGTTTCAACGTGGACCGTCAGCGGGCACAGGATCGCCGACAGCCCCAGAATCAGCAGGATGTTGAACGTGTTGGAACCCAGGACGTTGGCGATGGCGATGTCCGTCCGCCCCGTCCCCGCCGCCAGGACGGTGACGGCGAGTTCCGGGGCGCTGGTCCCGAACGCGACGATGGTGAGCCCGATGACCAGGTCGCTCACCCCCCACCGCCGCGCAAGCGACGTCGCCCCGCTGACCAGCAGGTTCGCCCCCACAAACACCAACACCAGACCCACGATGAGCAGAAGAATCGCCATGGCAGTGTTCTATCCGCAGGAAGCGTAGTGCGGAAGGGGGAAGGCACTGTCCGACATCGTGGGGAGCAAGCGGGGATGCAGGGGATGCAGGGGATGGGAGGAAGGCCTTGGCGAACGCTTGCAGCTCTGCGCTTCTTCTGAGGCAGGCGGGAAGAAGCGCAGAGCTGCAGCGGGCAACCATACCGCGCGCTGCCGCAGGCCCTCTCTTATCCCCTGCATCCCCTGCATCCCTGCTTGCTCCTCGGGGACTCTGGTATCGTCTGGCCGTGCGCGCGGCTATTTCTTCGCCTGGTGCGGGTCGGTTCGTTCCTGGAGGCGCTTGGGGGGGAGGTAGATGCCTTGGGTGGCGGCGGTGAACTCCTGGAGGCGGCGCCACGCGCCGGGCTCGGCCGTCAGGGCGCGGAGGGCGCGGGCGGCGGAGGTGGCGTCGAACGTTCGGAGCGTGGCAAGGGAGGACGCACTGGCGGCGGTGTCGGCCGACGTGGCGGAGGTCGCCGGGGGGACGAACGAGGCGAGGTCGCGGCCATCGCCCTTGGCAGCGGCCTCGGTGCGGAGGAGCTGGACGCGGGGGTCGGCGGGGTCTTCGCGGTCGAGGGCGGCGAGGTCGGTGAGGGCCTGCTCTCGCGTGGCGTCGTCCTGGAGGTCCACCCACGCCTTGAGCAGGCGTCCTTCCCAGTGGTTGGGGCGTTCGGTGAGGAGCGTGGCGAGTTGCTCGCGGGCGGAGGGACGGTCGCCCATTCGCAGGTGGTACAGCGCCAGGAACCACCGCGCGGGCGGGTAGGGGCGGTCCACGGACACGGCGAGTTCGAGGGCCTTGCGGGCCTCCTCGTGCTTTCGCTGCTCGAAGAGGATGGCCCCGAGGAGCCCGTGGGCCTCCCCGTCGTTGGGGTCGGACTTGAGGGCGGCGCGGAGGGTGGACTGGGCCTCGCCGAGGCGGCCGGCGCGGTAGAGGATGCGGCCCAGCGGGGTCGTCCCCTCCGGATACCCGTTCTTTCGCCAGCGGACGAGCTTGGTGTACCCCGCCTGGTCGCCGAACCGTTCGACGGACTCGGGGTTCTTATCGTCGTTGGCGGTGCGGATGCGGTCGTGAGCGGAGGTGTCGTCGGGGATGACGAGCGGGAACCGCTGGTCGAGGATCTCCCGCCCGTTGGCGAACAGGCGGAGGCGGAACGGCTCAACGCCGGGGGGCAGGGCGAAGCGGGCGGGCGTGTCGGGGGCGCTGGGGGCGTGACTCGCCCCGCCCACCGTCCGTAGCGGCTGCTCGTCCGCCAGCGCCTGCAGCCGCTCGGTGGGGGAGAGGGTGACGGCGTCGACGGTGGCGTCGTTTCCGAGCTGCACGGAGACGACGGCGTGCTCGTTGGCGTAGCTCGCCTTCCCGATCCCCTCGACCATGGTGTAGCGATAGGTGGTCTGGAACGTCTCGCCCGCCTCCAGCCAGTGCTCCACGCCCTCCATGATGTTGTCGGGGCTCCCGAAGAGTTCGACGAAGTTGTACATGTGCCGGTCCGGGTCGTTGGGGTCGAACGTCCCGTCCCCGCGGTAGTACTGCTTGGCCCCGGGGGCGGCGTTGGGGTCGAACAGGCGCAGGCGGTTGACCCTCACGTCCGGGTACCACAGCCCGGCGAATCCGTGGGCGATGTCCCAGGCGAAGTACGTGTTGTGCTCCTTTGCCCCGGCGGACAGGGGGTTCATCTCCTCCCGCCACTCCTCGAAGTGGTTCGCGTGATGGTGGCTGACGTAGCGGGCGGGGAAGATCCACTCGGTCCGCGTGGGGACGGGGGGTGCGGTGGCGCCCTGGACCACGCCCTCGTTCCGCGTGTGCGTGCGGGGGAAGAACGCGTCGTTCCAGAACTTCCGCGACTGGCGGTAGGGGGCGGGGTTGGTGATGCGGTAGGTGACCTCGAAGTCGCCCCGCTGCGGGCGGAGGGTGACGAACTGGCTCAGCAGGAGCGTGGTGTAGCGGGCGTAGTAGTCGCTGTTGAACCATTCGTCGAAGCGGGAGAACTCCATCCACATCGCGAGGGTGACGGATCCGTCGTCGTTGCGGACGATGCGCCAGGCGGCGGGCTGGTCGGCGGTGTGGACGGTGTGGTGCAGGGCGGGGAAGTTGATCTTCACGCCCGACTCCCAGTAGGGCGTCCACTCCTTGACCTTGCCCTCATTGAAGAACAGGTCGTCGCCCGAGGGCTTGTGGATGACGCGGTACACCGCCCCCCCGACCTCGGGGAGGACGAGGACGCGGAGGAACTCGTTCTCCAGCACGACCGTCTGCAGCTCGCGCTGCCCCACGCACCTGCGCGTCCCATCGACGGTGTAGAACGGCAGGGGGCGGAAGTCGTACGAGTGCGCCAGCACCGCCCGCCACCACGGCAGCGAGGCGGTCTCCTGACGGACGGTGACGCGATCGGTCGGGGCGGCGGCGCAACCCAGCAGAAGCGAGAGCAACAGGGCGGGGGCGAGAATTCGGTGCATGTGCGGCGTCCTTACAGCGGTCCGTGTACAACAGCGGAACGGGCGGAGGATACCCGCCTCCATGCTGGAACACCAGCGGGTGGAAGAGGGACCGCGGATTGTCGTGGGCGAGGGCGTGGGGCGATACGCCTTCCGTCCGCAGACTCCGCGATCTCGCCTTCCGCCCCGGACCGCAGGAATCCGCAATCCTCAATCCGCAATCCGCAATCTCCCCCGGAACCCTCTGGACGTCCGCGGGTCGCGGGCATACCCTGTCGGGCATGACCAGCAAGCAGTGCGTCCGCAACGCCATCGCCCGCCAGCCCGTCGACCGCGTGCCCCTGGGGCTCTACGCGGTGGACCACGACACCGTCTCGGCCGTCCTGGGGCGGGAGACCTTCGTGCGCAACCAGCTCGCGATGCAGCTCGCCCTCTGGGAGGGGCGGCGGGAGGAGATGGTCGAGGGCTGGAAGGCCGACCTCGTCGAGTTCTACCGCAAGCTCGACTGCGTGGACGTCATCACCTGCCGCGACGCCATGCTCATGCCCGCCCCCGGGCACGTCTTCAGCCCGCTGATGGGGTACGTCCCGGGCGACCAGACCGAGGTCCCGCGGAAGACCGGCGAGAACGAGTGGGCCGACGCCACCGGCCGCGTGTACCGGGCGGCGCCCGACACCAACGAGATCCGCTGCATCGTCAACCCCGTGCAGGCGGCGGCGCACGAGTACCGCGTGGAGGACTTCGAGGGCCCGGTCGAACCGCCCGCGCCCCCGCCGGCGGAGATCTTCGCGATCTTCGACCACGTGCTCCGCGAGTTCGGCGGCGAGCGGTACATCGTCGGGCCCACCGGGGGATGCATCGGGATCCCCATGCTGGGTGGGTTCGAGGACGGGCTCATGCTCTACGCCACCGAGCCCGAGATCATCCATGCCCACAACCGCCGCGCCGTGGCCATGCAGCGCTACCAGGACGAGCACTACATCCGCCCCGGGCAGGATGCGGGGCTCTTCGACCAGGACATGGCCGGCACCAACGCCCCCTTCGTCTCGCCCGCCATGTTTCGCGAGCGTTCCCTCCCGTACATGAAGCAGCGGGTGGGCGAGATCAAGCAGCGGGTCCCGCAGGCGATCCTGCACTGCTGCGGGCACAGCATCCCGCTGATGGACAGCTTCATCGAGGCGGGCTTTGACGCGTACCAGTCGCTGCAGACGACGGGGGGGATGGAGATGGGGATGCTCCAGGAGCGATTCGGGCCGCGCATCGCGTTCTGGGGCGGTGTGCCCATCGAGACCCTCATCGCCGGAACGCCCGACGAGACGCGGTTGGCCGTGCGCAGCGCGTACGAGAGCCTCAAACGCAACGGGCACGGCAGCGGGCTGATCCTGGGCCCCTCGCAGTCCATCGCCCGAAACACGAAGTACGACAACTTCATGGCCATGCTCGACGAGCACGTGAAGCTTCGCGACCAGTTGTAGGAGAAATGATGCCCAAGCGACCGAACATCCTGTACATCTTCACCGACCAGCAGTCCGCCCCCGCCATGAGCTGCGCGGGCAACCCCGACGTGTCCACCCCGGCCATGGACCGCCTCGCCGCCGAGGGTGTGCGGTTCGACCGGTCGTACTGCACGTTCCCCATCTGCACGCCCTCGCGGGCGAGCATGTTCACCGGCCGCTACCCGCACCAGGTGGGGATCACATGGAATGAGCAGTCGATGACCGACGAGGCGCGGGAGCACGGGATCGGCAACGTCCTGCGGGGCGCGGGCTACGACTGCGGGTACGGGGGCAAGTGGCACATCCCGTGGTGCGCCCCCATGGAGGAGGGGCACGGGTTCGAGTGCGTCAACGCCTTCGACGACGTCAACCTCGCCCGCGACACGCTGGCGTTCCTCCGTCGCGACCGCGGGGAGCAGCCGTTCTTCTTCGTCGCCAGCTTCGACAACCCGCACAACATCTGCGAAGTCGCCGCCGGAATGGACCTCGCCTGGGGCCCCGTCCCCGAGCCCGCCCGCCTCGACGACTGCCCCGTCCTGCCCGCCAACCACGTCCCCGCCCCCTACGAACCCCGCGGGGCCGTCTCCGGCCGCAAGGGCGACTACACCCCCGACGACTGGCGGCGATACCTGTGGACGTACTACCGCCTCGTCGAGAAGGTGGACGCGGAGATCGGGAAGATCCTCCGCGGGCTCGACGAGCTGGGCCTGTGGGACGACACGCTGGTGATCTTCTCCAGCGACCACGGGGACATGATGGGCGCCCACCAGATGGTGCAGAAGCTCCCGCTGTACGACGAGTGCATGCACATCCCGCTGATCGTCCGCCCCCCGGGCGGTACGAGCGGGCGATGCGACGCGGAGCACCTCGTCTGCAACGGGATCGACCTGTACCCCACGCTGTGCGACTACGCGGGCGTCACCCCGCCCATCGCCCTGCCCGGAGCGTCGCTCCGCCCGCTGGTGGAGCCCGGGACCGACGCGCCGTGGCGGGACGAGGTGGTGGCCGTCACCCGCATCGGCGGGCCCCGGGGCCCCCAGGGCCGCATGGTCCGCACCGCCCGCTACAAGTACATGGCCTACGAGTCGGGCACGTACCGCGAGCAGCTCTTCGACATGGAGCGCGACCCGGGCGAGATGGTGAACCTGGCCATCTCGTCGCGCTACCGCACGGTCCTGCAGGACCACCGCGACCGCCTCCGCCGCTGGTGCGAGGCCATGGGCGACAACTTCGGGTTCCACTACTGCCACTCCCGCGTCCCGTTCCACATCCCCGGGGACGCGTACGCCCCCGACAGCGGCGGGGTGCCCGAGAGCGAAGGCCTCTACCACCCGCCGCTCAACCGCAAGCCCTGATCCGCGTTCCCGGTCCCCCTCCGGCGGGTGCCGTGGTCTGCGGAGCGAAACGCAGCAACCACGTCCCGCCGACACTGCCCGCGAGTTGCGCGGGATGCGTACGGCTCCACGAATTCGCACGGGAAAGGGAGAACGATGCCCACGGGGCGAACAAGCGCCCCGTGGGCATCGTCCGTTGCGAGATCGGGGGCAACTGGTTGTCGAAGGGCCCCCGCATCTGTCCCTCGACTTCGCTCGGGACATCTTCTCCCCCGGGGGAGAAGGGTTAAGACGCCCGCGTCGAAAACGGGGACGGGCTCCGTAGCGGCATGCTTCTTGCCGCGCAGGTGCCTGTCCCCCTTTTCGAGGCGGTGCCGGGCTCCTCACCCGCACTCCCGTGAACGGTTACCATTCCCCCGATTCGCCTCCCCGTCCCGCGAATCCTACGTTCCCCGTGGACATCCAGCTTGCGGGCGACAGGTGCGGGGAGGGCGTTCCTCCCCGCCGCCCGCCGGAACACGCGGCGCCGCTCGCCCTCACCGGGCCTGACCCGCGTGGCCTGTGGAGATGGACGGGCGGTGCGGCATGGGCGGTTGGCCCATGAGCGGCCGGGGCGCGTGGCCCTGGCCCGGACGGGCATGATGCCCGGCCCGCATCGCGGGCCCGTTCCCTCGCGGCCGCGCAGTCGCTGACGGTGTGGGCCGACCGGGCCGCCGCACGACCGCCCCTCCCCGCGGAGGCTGCGGTGGGCGGGGAGCGTGGAGGAGGGTCTGACCCTCTCACCCCTCCTCTTCCGCCGCCAACCGCGACCTCCGCGGGGAGTCGTGCACACTGCCTCGGCCGTTCGGCGAGACCGAACGTGCGGGCGGGGCGCCGGACCTGCGGGGCGGAGAGTTGGTCACAATCGGTTCCGAACGGGCCTCGCCCTTGCCCGGTGCTGCTTGCCGTCTGGGGCTGCCCACCCGGTGCACCCCCGGGCCATGAGCCGCATGCGGCGTGGCGAGGGGACGCCATCGCTCGGCGCCGTGTGACACGCTCCCGCCGCGCCGGAACGATGCGCCCCGCCCCTGCACGGCCGGGGGCGCGTTCCGCGCATCGCCCCTGCCCGGTGGGGGGCGTGAGGATGTCCGAGGTTCCACAGGAGGACCGCGATGAAACGGTTGTGCTGCTGCGTTTGTCTGGCGTTGGCGTTGGGGGCATCGGCCGACGGGCTCCGGGGCGATGTCATCCCCCTCACGCTCAACGGGCGGGACTCCGGCTGGGACGCCATCGTCCCGGACCGCACCACCACCGACATCATCGTCGACGCCGTCGGGACCGACTACGTCCTCATCGAGATCGTCAAGGTCTTCGCCGATCCGCTGAGCGGGGGGGCGTTCGTGCCCAACGTCATCACCTTCCGCCAGCGGAACTCCGACGCCCTCACCGTCCCCTCCATCCGCATCGCCGACGAGTACATCTTCAACCAGACCGGGAGCGACTGGACGGACTACCACTGGTCGATCCTGGACCCGTTGGCGGCGTTCAACCGCACGCGGACGGACGCGAGCGGGTTCGCGATCGACCCCTTCACCACGCGAACGTGGGGCGAGATGCCCCCGATGTTCGGCCCTCCGGAGTTGTCGGCGACGCTGGACGTGGCGGGCGGAGTGGTGGGAGCGGGCGGGCTCTTCCGCCCCGGGGCCAGCGGCGGGACGCTGCACATCGACGTCAACCTCGCCCGCCTGGACAGCGAGTTCCGCCTCCAGCAGGTCCCCACGCCCGAACCGGCGACGCTGGTGCTGCTGGGGCTCGGGGGGATGTGCATCCTCGCGAGGCGGAGGTGCAGAACGCAGTCCGCAGGAGCTGTAGACGCAACCCGCTGATCTGCGTCCTGCACGCAGGTGCGATATCCCCTGCGTCCCGTGGGGGGAACGGACGCCAAATGGCAAGCCACGGTCGGGCGTGTCGCACGAGCCCGACCGTGGCTTGCCATTTGGCGTCCGTTGCAGATCGCCTGGAGTCTCCCCGGGCACGCAATGCCCGGATCATCGCGGGGCGCAACCTTCATGAACCCGAGGCCGACGCTGTCTCGACCTCGGGCTCATCGCCTACGTGTGGTAGTCCGCGTTGATCGTGATGTACTCGCGGGACAGGTCGCAGGTCCAGGCGGTGAACTCGCCCTTGCCCAGCCCTAGCGAGCAGTCCACGTCGATCTCGCTGCCCGCCAGGTGCTGCTCGACGGCCTTGACGTCGAAGGGCTTGGGCCCCCCGCGGGCGAAGAGCGTGATCCCGCCGATCTTGATGGTGAGCGTGTCGGGATCGACCTTCGCGGGGGACTTGCCCAGGGCGGCGGCGATGCGGCCCCAGTTGGGGTCCCCGCCGTGGATCGCGCACTTGAAGAGGGGGGAGTTGGCGACGCTCTTGGCGGCGAGGGCGGCGTCGGCGTCGCTGAGGGCCCCGCGGACGGCGATGCGGACGAGCTTCGTCGCGCCCTCCCCGTCCACCACGATCGCCCGCGCGAGGGCCTCGCACGTCTCGGTGAGCATGGACACGAACTTGCGGTAGCCCGCGGAGTCGGCCTCGATCTCCTGTCCTCCGGCGGCCCCGGAGGCGAAGACCGCCAGCGTGTCCGACGTCGAGGTGTCGGAGTCGACGGTGATGGCGTTGAACGTCCGCCCACCCGCCGCCGACAGCGCCGTGTGCAGCAGCTTGGGGGAGATCTTCGCGTCGGTGGTGACGACGGCGATCATGGTCGCCATCGACGGGGCGATCATGCCCGAGCCCTTGGCGATGCCCGCGACGGTGATCGTCCGCCCCCCGATGCGGTCCTGGACGACGGCGGTCTTGGGGCGGGTGTCGGTGGTGAGGATGGCGCGGGCGACAGCGTCATCGTCGCGGGCGGCGAGTTTCTCTCCCGCGGCCGCGATGCCCGCGCGGATCTTGTCCATGGGCAGCCGATGGCCGATGATGCCCGTCGAGGCGACGACGATCTCCTCGGGCGTGGCGTGGAGGAGCGCGGCGGTGTCGGCGGCCATGGTGCGGGCGTCGCGGTAGCCCGCTTTGCCCGTGCAGACGTTGGAGCACCCGGAGTTGATGACCATCCCGCGCGTCGTCCCGTAGCCCTTGGGCAGGATGGTGCGGATCCAGCGGACGGGCTCCCCGAAGACCTGGTTCGTGGTGGTCAGCACGGCCGTTGCGGCGGGGGCGTCGGCGGCGATGACGGCGAGGTCCTCGCCCTTGAGCTTGATCCCCGCCCGCACGCCTGCGGCGAGGAAGCCCTTGGGAAGCGTAATGTGACGGTTCGACATTGCTCTTCGCTCCTTGATAGCCAACCGCTCTCGACTTCCGGGCGCCCCCTCACCCCCCTCGCTGCGCTCGGGGACCTCTCCCCGAGGGGAGAGGGGTTTACGCCCTCGCTACGGGACCGTCCCCCCGGTTCCTGGTTCCTGGTTCCCGGTTCCCGGTCCCTCGTCCTAGTGCCTATTCCCTAGTGCCTAGTGCCTCTTCTCTCTCTCAGTACAACCCGGTCGTCTCATCGAGGCCGAACATGAGGTTCATGTTCTGGATTGCCTGCCCGCTGGCGCCCTTGATGACGTTGTCGAGGGCGCTGAAGAGGATGACGGTGTCGCGGGCGAAGTCGGCGGCGACGTCGCAGAAGTTTGTCGTGGCGACGTACTTCGTCGCGGGCAGCACGTTGGTGCGGACGCGGACGAAGGGCGAGTCCGCGTAGGCGGACTGCAGGGCGTCGTTGAGCTGCTCCCGCGTCACGGGGCCCTTGGGGCGGGCGTAGATGCTGCAGAGCATCCCGCGGTCCATGGGGCACAGGTGCGGCTGGAACAGCACGGTGACGTCCTGCCCCGTCACATCGGACAGCACCTGGTCCATCTCGGGCATGTGCCGGTGGTTCCCCACGCCATAGGGCTCGAAGTTCTCGTTCCGCTCGGGGTAGTGGTTCTTGAGCGAGGGGGTGCGCCCCGCCCCGCTGACCCCGCTGACGGCCGACACGATGATGCCCTTGGGCTCGATGAGCCCGGCCTTGAGGATGGGGGCGAGGGGCAGCGAGGTGCACGTGGGGTAGCACCCGGGGTTGGCGACGAGGTTGGCGGAGCGGATCGCGTCGCGGTAGAACTCGGGCAGGCCGTAGACCGCCTCGCCCAGGCCCTTGGGGTCGGTGTGGGGGCAGTACCACTTCTCGTACTCGGCGGCGTCGCGGAGGCGGTAGTCGGCGGACCAGTCGATGATCCGCAGCCCGCCCTCGCGGAGCTTGGGGATGTAGCTCATGGCGACCTTGTGGGGGACGCAGAGCATGGCGACGTCGGCCTTCAGGGCCAGCACCGCCTCGGGGGCGTAGAGGGCCTGCGAGAGCGTGACGTGCTTGCTCAGCAGGGGGTAGAAGCCCTCCATGGGCCCGACTTCCTTCTCGGGCCCGAAGACCCCGACGAGTTCGGCGGCGGGATGGCGGAGCAGCCAGCGGATGGCCTCGAAGCCCGCGTACCCGCTGCCCCCGATGAGGACGACTCGAACCTTGTTGCTTGCACCGTGTGCCATGGATGCGACTCCCGTGGGTAAGAGCTATCAGCGATCAGCAATCAGCGATCAGCAATCAGCTATCAGCAGTCAGCCGGGACCGGACGGTCAGGGTCCCTCCGAGATCGTACGACAGCAGGCTTCTTCTAGCTGATAGCTGAAAGCTGATAGCTGATAGCTATTAGCTACCAGCTATCTGTCCATAAGAAAGGCCCCGGCGCGGGTCGCGCCGGAGCCAAGGGATACTTGTATTGCGTTCCGTGTGGCCGCGATTAACGCTTCGAGAACTGGAAGCGACGGCGGGCGCCGCTCTGCCCGTACTTCTTGCGTTCCACCTGCCGGGCGTCCCGGGTGAGGAAGCCGCGGTCGCGGAGGTCGCGCTCGACCTCGGGGATCGCGCGGGTGAGGGCCCGTGCGAGGCCCAGCTTCACCGCGTCGGCCTGCCCGGTGGGGCCCCCGCCCTGGACGTTCACCCACACGTCCCAGCTCCCGCGGAGCTGGATCGCGTCGAGGGGAGCGGAGGCGGACCGCTGGTCCTTGAGGTGGTTGAAGTACTGGTCCATCTCGCGGTCGTTGATGCTGATCTTCCCGTTACCCGGGCGGATGCGGACGCGGGCGATCGCCGTCTTGCGGCGGCCGGTGCCCCAGATGAACTGCACGCCCTCGGGGAGCGTGGCTTTCGCGCGAACGGGCTGCGGGGCGGTCTCGGCCGCCGGGGCCTCGACATTCTGCTGCTGTTCCTGCTGTTCTGCCATGGATCTTCGCTTCCGTGGAGGTTAAAGCTCGAGCGCCTTGGGCATCTGGGCCTGGTGGGGGTGCTCCCCGCCGGCGTACACCTTGAGCTTGGTGAGCATCTGGCTGCCGAGGCGAGTCTTGGGCAGCATCCGCCGCACCGCTTCGATGATCACGAACTCCGGCTTCTGCTTGCGCATGTCCGCCAGCGGGATGATCCGCAGACCGCTGGGGTAGCGGCTGTATCGCTGGTAGGTGCGCTGCATGGGCTTGTTCGCGCCGGTGACCCTCACCTTGTCGGCGTGGAGGACGATCACGAAATCGCCCGTATCCACGTGCGGGGTGTACTCCGGACGGTGCTTGCCCATCAGGATCGTGGCAACCCGAACCGCGAGGCGGCCCAGCACCTGGTCGGACGCGTCCACCACGTGCCATTTCGCCTGCAGCTCGCCCTTTTTGGCCATGTAACTCTTCGTTGTCGTCGTCATAACTGCGTCACTTTCGCTTTGGGTCGCAGAGAGCATCGCATTATGACATATCCGACGCGACAGTCAATGGGCTTTCGCACTTTTTTCGCGATGGCCTGGGGGAGGCACTAGGGACTAGGCACTAGGGACTAGGCACGGGAGAGCAGGCACTGGGGATCAGGGAGGCAAAGCAAGGACAGGCGTAAGGGGGGCAAGCTGTCCATCCGGTCCATCCGGTCCGTGCTGTCCATTTCCTCCCCTAGTGCCTAGTCCCTAGTCCCCAGTGCCTGCTCCCCCCCCCGCGTCGGCGGGGTCCGCAGCGGGGTAGAGTTTTGCAAGCCACTGGGGCGCAAGGGATTCCAGCGTGCCTGCCTCGATGGCCGCGCGGACGGCCGCCAGGAACTGGCCGAAGAACCGCAGGTTGTGCACGCTGGCGAGGATGGGCCCGAGCATCTCATTGGCCATGAACAGGTGGCGGATCGTCCCTCGCGAGAAGCCGCTGGCGCAGGCGTAGCAGTCGCAGGCGGGGTCGATGGGGGTGCGGTCGGCGGCGTGGCGGGCGTTGCGGAGCTTGAGCTTGCCCCCCCAGGTGAAGACGGTGGCATTCCGCCCGTTGCGGGTGGGCAGGACGCAGTCAAACATGTCGATCCCACGCAGGACGGCCGCCAGGATGTCCCGCGGCTCGCCCACCCCCATGAGGTATCGCGGGCGGTCGGGGGGGAGCTGGGCGTCGAGGGCCTCCAGCACGCCGACCATGGCCTCGTGGCCCTCGCCCACGCTGAGGCCCCCGACGGCGTACCCGGGCAGGTCCAGCGCCACGAGCCGCTCGGCCGACTCGGCCCGCAGATCGAGGTGCGTTCCGCCCTGCTGGATCCCGAACAGCGCCTGGGCGTGGCCCTGCACGCTTACGCGCCCCTCCGCCTCCCACGCCGCCTTCGCCCGCAGGGCCCACTCCGCGCTTCGCCGCACCGCGAGGGCGACCTCGTCCCGCTCCGCCCCCCCGGGGGGGCAGACGTCGAGCTGCATCATCACGTCCGACCCCAGGGCCCGCTGGACCGCGACGGTGCGCTCGGGGGTGAGATGGATCCGCGACCCGTCCACGTGCGACTGGAACGTCACCCCCTCATCGCTGAGCTTCCGCAGGTCG
>JAWLCQ010000138.1:0-13419 GCA_041687095.1 Phycisphaerae bacterium
CGCGCCCCCGCCCCGCCACCGGCGGCGCTGGCGGAGTGGCCGGCGGCGGGGGCGGCGGGCGCGCCCGCCGCGACCGCGGGGGCGACCGGAACGGCCGCGGGGGCAACCGCAGCGGCGGCGGAGCGGCTCATGGGGCGGCGGCTGTGCTACCGCATGATGTACACCGAGCCCGAGGAGACGTGGTTCGCCGCCGAGCCTGCCCGATGGCTCGGGGGGGTGCGGGAAACCCCCGCCTCGCCCCGCATCAGCATCTGGGCGTGCGCGGCGGTCATCGAGGCCATGCTGGAGTAGGCCGAATCCCAGGCAAGTCCCGCGCGGGCAGCGTTGCCCAGGGCCATCGCAAGCCCGCAGTCGCGGGTGCCACGGCTGCGCTGTTTGCAGCCGTGCTCCCACGAGCGCGCGGCGGAACACGGGTTCTGCAGACCCGTGGCGCCCCTTGTGGAGTGCGGCGGTGAACGGCTGCACTCCAAGGGCTATCCGAGGCGAGTGGGCGAGAGCCCGCGCGGACGCAGAGAAACCAGGATCCCGCGACAGGGCGGGGCTCCCGATCTCTCTGCGTCCTCTGCGTTCTCCGCGGTGGAGTGAAGGGCCGCCGCTAGATCTTCACCTCTCGCCCGACCCTGGCGGACTTGTACAGGCCGGTGAGGATGGCGATGACGGCGCGGGACTGCTCGGGGGGGACGGCGACGGGGGTGTTGCCCATCACCGATTGCGCGAACGACTGGATCTCCGCGTGGTGCCCGCCGATGCCCTGGCGGACGTCGATCTTCGTGTCCACGTAGTCGCGGGCGGTGTGATCGTAGTACTCGCAGTCGGGCCACTTCGCCCCGGCGCGGGTGCCGAAGAGGTCGATGCGGTTCTCGCTGCGGGGCTTCATGTTGAGCATGAAGCTGCACTCCAGCGCCAGGGCCGCCCCATTGGCGAAGCGGATGGTCCCGGCCGCGAAGTCCTCCACGTCGATGCCCTTGTGGTCGATCTGGCCCCACTCGCTCCAGGCGGCGTCGTCCTTGGCGAGCATGGTTCCGCTCACGCCGCTGACGCTGACGGGCTCGAAGTTGCCCATGAGGTGCAGGGCCAGGTCGAGCACGTGGACCCCGACGTCGATGCAGCAGCCCCCCCCGGCGTTCTTCTGGTACATGAATCCGGGGGTGCAGGGCAGCAGGCGGCGGCGGTTATACCAGGCGCGGGCGTAGTACACCTCGCCGATGGGGTGGGCCTGGAGGTAGGCCTTGAGGGCCATGCTGTCGGGCTGGAAGCGCATGTGCTGGGCGCACATGAGCTTCTTGCCGCTGGACTCGGAGGCGGCGATCATGGCGTCGACCTCGCGGACGCTCAGGGCGAGGGGCTTTTCGCACAGCACGTGCTTGCCGGCCTTGAGGGCGGCGACGGTGTAGGGCTTGTGGAAGCGGTTGGGGACGACGATGTCCACCACGTCGATGTCCTTGCGGGCGAGGAGGTTCTTGCCCGAGATCTCGACCGAGGGGATCCCGAACTCCTGGGCCCGCTTGGCGGCGGTGTCCTGGTGGATGTCGGTGATGGCGACCAGTTCGGCCTCGGGGATGGTTTTCCACCCGCTGCAGTGCACCCCGGCGATGCCGCCGGCCCCGATGATCCCGACCCGCAGTTTCCTCTCGCTCACGATGGCGACTCCTGTTTGATGCTGAAGATGGCTTCCCGGCGTGCGGCCTGCGCAGACCGGCCTATGCGGCGATAACGATCGAAGAAGTCTGCGGGTTCCCGGCCCCGCTGTCAAGGCGGGGATTCGGAAACGGCGGGGGCGAAACGGCCCGGACGGCCGGAGTGGCCGAAAACTGGTGGGACCCGGTGCGGGGCAGGATCGGACGCCCGCCCCAGCGCCCTCGCCTCTGCAAATCCGAAATCCGAAGCACGAGATCCGAAACAAATTCAAAACCGAAAAGACGAAATCCGAAACCATCCACGGGACGGCCCGCGCGGGGTGCCACCCTCAAGCCGCATGCTGTTCGCGGCTTGGGGGTGTTGAGCCTGTCAGACCGAAGTACCCCCAAGCGGCAGACAACGCCGCTTGCGGGTGGCCCCGGGGAACCGGCGAGCGAAACTCAAAACGCTGCGCACCGCGCGTGCCTTGGAGTACCGGGGAGCCCTGCGCACCGGGGGGCGTTTGCGATTTCGGATTTCGGGTTTCGGATTTGCTTCGAGTTTCGGATTTCGGGTTTCGGATTTCGGGCGCATCCAGCGGGTGCGAGGACTCGCCGGGGTCCCATCGACAATCGGCCACGCCCCGGACGGCGATTGCAGCAGGATTTCCTGTCCACATCGAACGGGGTTGCGGGTATCGTCGTACGATACCGTGTGCGGATTGCCGCTTGACAGCCCGCGGCCGAATTTCCTAGTATCCCGCATGACGGTCACTTGGGTGTACCTGGAAGGAACAAGCCGATATGCCGAGAAACCTGCGTGCTGCGGCGTGCCTGCTCGCCGTTCTGGCGAGCGTTACCGTTTCCGCCTCCCTTCTGCCGGCTCAGGACAGCGGATCCTCCTCCGCCGTTGACGAGCTGATCAAGACCCTGCTGACGTCCGAGGACGCCGAGAAGGTCCTCTACGCGCGGACGCGACTGCAGCAGTGGTATGCGGAGTACGACGATTCCAGCCGCGGCCCCGCCTTCTCGCGGATGATCGTGGAGCGGGTGGCCCCGGCGCTGGGGGCGGTCCCGCACGCCACGGCCGCCACCATCGACCGCGTCCGCCTGGCCAACATGGCCATCCTCCTGGGGTCCATGCCCCAGGTGAACGTCCAGCCCGCCCTCCAGCAGATGGTCGTCCACGCCAACCCCGGCGTGCGCCTGTGGGGCTGGAAGGGCTACCTCCGCGCTCGCACGCTCATGCTGCGGCAGGGCGAGGCGGCCTTCACGCCGATGTTCGCCGCCCTCGCCGCCTCCGCCCAGAACGAATCCGCCGCCCCCGTACTGGGGTCGATGTTCTCCGTGCTCCGCCTCGACCCGACCCCGCCGGACGGCCTCGATGCCGCCGCGTGGAATGCCTGGCGGGCGCAGGTTCGCCAGACGCTGGCGGGCGGTGTGGCCCGGTGGGCAGACATGGTCGGCCGGGGCGATCCCGAGATGGCCGTCGCGGCCGCCACCCTCCCCACCGCCATCCGCAACTACGCCGCCACCCTCGACCGCGAGAAGGACAAGGCGACGCTGGCGGAACTGGCCCAAATGGCCTACACGCTGGCCGCCCAAAGCTCCTACGCCTACAAGGAGGCGGGCTATAACACCCCCGTCGCCAACGCCAACGCCCTCCTGCTCCGCGACGTGGAGGCGGCCCTGAACGACCTGGCCGGGCTCAACCAGACCTTCATCGAGGCCGCCCTCAGCCGGGCCGAGTTCAACGGACAGGTGATGGCCGGGGCCGATCCCTACGCCGCCGCCGTTCGCCTCGCCGTCATCACCAGCTGGAAGAACGCCCTGGGGCAGAAGGGCTTCGCCGTCCAGACGCCCAAGGACCCCGCCCCCCTCCCCGCCCCGGTCGCCAAGCCCGCCGCGCGGCCAACGACCCAGGCGGGGTGATCCCGTCCCCGACCACGGGCCCCGCGTACGTCCGGGCCCCCGATTGCAGTGAACGTCCGGGCTCGCAGCAACGTATGCAAGTACGTGCCTCTCTGCGAGCCTGAGGGGTCCGTGCGGCCGACCGGGGCTCTACGGCCCCATGCAGTGCAGGAACCCTTCGCAGGCCCCACCAGGCCTGCGGGCGGGAGCGGCGCAGGCGGGCACATCCAGAGATCGGGAGCTGTACCTACGGATGAAATGGTTCTACATCACCGCCGCCGTGCTGGTCGTGGGGCTCGCCCTCACTCCCTTCTACTTCCTGCGGTCCGAGACGGGCGAGCGGTACGACAACCTCGTCGTCTCCTACGGCATCTACGGGGCCAAGGTCCGCTCCATGGACCCCGCCACCTGCGGTGACACCACGTCCTCGTCCATCCAGGGCAACATCTTCGAGAGCCTCTACGCCTACCACTACCTGAAACGCCCGGTGGAACTCGTCCCCGAACTCGCCGAGTCCATGCCCGTGGTCTCCGAGGACCAGCTCACCTACACCTTCCGCCTCCGCAAGGGCGTGACGTATGCCCGCAACCCCTGCTTCGGGATCGGTGAGGACGGGCAGTTCAAGACCCGCACCGTCCGGGCGGAGGACTTCGTCCTCGCTTTCAAGCGCATCGCCGACCACCACATCCGCTCCCACCTCGCCCTGGCGCTGATCCAGGAGAAGGTGCTCGGCGTCGAGGAGTACAACGCCCGCACCCAGGGCTACCCCAAGGGCGACTTCTCCCGATACGACCTGCCGCTCGAGGGCGTCGAGGCCCTCGACGAGAACACGCTCCAGATCCGCCTCAAGACGCCCTACCCGCAACTCGTGTACGTGCTGGCGATGCATAACTTCGCCCCCATCCCGCGGGAGTTGATCGACTACCACCTCGCCACCGAGCCCGACGAAGGCGGCGGGCGAAAGCCCATCCCCCCCGACAAGCGCTCCGCCGAGATCCGCACCCCCGCCGCCGCCGTGGGCACCGGGGCGTATCGCCTCACCGAGTGGGTCCCGGGCAGCAAGATCATCCTCAAACGCAATCCCGACTACCGCGAGGTCCTTTACCCCTCTGAGGGCGAGCCCTCCGACGCCGAGGCGGGACTGCTCGACGACGCGGGCAAACGCCTCCCATTCGTCGACGTCATCCACATGACTTTCGTCGCCGAGAACCTGCCCGCGTGGATGCTCTTCCTCACCAAGCAAGCCGACGTCTCGGGCATCCCGTCCAATGTGTTCAACCAGGTCATCGACTCCGAGAAGAACCTCTCCAAGCAGTTCCAGGACGAGGGCGTCCAGTTGCAGAAGTACGCCAGCCCGGCCGTCTTCTGGTTCGCCTTCAACATGGACGACCCGGTCGTCGGGCGGAGCAAGTCGCTGCGGCAGGCGATGCAACTGGGCTTCGACGTCGAGGAGGAGATCGACCGGCTGTTCAACGGGCGCGGCAAGCGGGCGACGGCGTACGTGCCGTCGGACTTCGAGGGGCACGCCGAGGCCCAGAGCCCTTACGCGCGGCTCGACCGTGAGTTGGCGAGGCAGAAGGTCGAGGACGCCAAGCGAGAACTCGCCGCCGCCGGGGTGATCGGCGACAGGGATTTCATCCCCCCCATCACCCTGGACCTCGCCGGACAGGATGAGATGACCCGCCGCATGGGCGAGATGGCGAAGGACCACTTCCGGCGGATCGGGCTCGACGTGCAGATCCAGCTCAACGACTGGCCCACCCTCCAGGATAAGGTCCACAACAAGCAGACGCAGGTCTACGCGATGGGCTGGCACGCGGACTACCCGGACCCCGAAAACTTCCTCCAACTGTACTACTCGCCCAACATCAAGCGGGGGACGAACAACACCAACTACTCCAACCCCGCCTTCGACCGCCTCTACGAACGGGTCGCCGTCATGCAACCCTCCGAGGAGCGAACCGCGCTCTACGTCGAGATGTTGCAGATCCTCAACGAGGACGCCCCCGCCGTCCTGCTCAGCGAACCGCTGAGCTTCGTGCTCGTCCACCCCTGGGTGTACAACCGCAAGTCGCACCCCATCGGGTACGGGACGATGAAGTACGTGCGGATCGATTCCGAGCAGCGCCGCGAGGCCGGAGGCAGGCACTGATGTTGCTCTACGTCCTTCGCCGCATCGGATGGTCCCTGCTGACGGTGTTCGGCGTGATGGTGCTCACCTTCCTGCTCTTCCGCCTCAGCGCCGGCGACATCGCGGCGGCGCACGTCGGCGAGAAGGCCACCGAACGCGCCAAGGCCGTCTTCCTCCATAAGTACGGCTACCACCTGCCGACGCTCCTCAACGTCCACCGCCGACTGGTCCTCACGGACGCCACCGACGGCAACCGCCCGCTGAACGTCGCCGACGCCAAGGGCTCCAACGCCGCCGAGGCCCTCGGGCTCATTCTCGAAACCGTCGAGGCGCCCCCGCCGACCGAGGCCGGGGACGACGAGCCCCCCCCCCCCGCCGTCGTCCCCCGCGTCCTGGTGGGGCACTACGTGCCGTTCCTCGACGACCAGACGCCCCTGCCGGCCCTCACGCGGAACGCCCCGCTGGCCCCCCAGGCCAAGGCCCCCGCCCCCAAGGCGGGCGAGGAGGCCGCCACGCAATCGGCAACGGCCGAGCCAGCCACGCAACCGGGGACGGCCGAGCCAAGCACCCAGCCGACAACGGCCCAGGCGAGCAGCCCCCCGACGACGGGCGAGGCCGCCCCGCGCGCCATCATGGTGTTCCGCCTCTCCGACGGAACCGAGCTGAAGGTGGACTTCACCGGCGCCACAACGGCCGGGGATGTGCTGGAGGCCGTCAACCGCCACCCGCACAACGACGGGCGCCTGGTGGCGAGCTTCTCGCCGCGGGGGCCGCTGACGGTCTTCGACTCGCAGTTCTTCCACCACCTCCAGCGGTCGGTCACGTTCCAGGCGCGGTCGCTGCGCGACGAGCGGAAGCTGACGGCGATCATCGCCCAGCACGGCCCGGCCTCGCTGGCGGTGAGCGTCCCGGCCCTGGGCATCGGCTGGGCGATGGCGATCATCGTCGCCTCCCTCGTCGCCTACTACCGCGGGTCGTGGGGCGACAAGATCGGCGTGTTCCTCAGCGTGCTGGGCATGGCCGTGCCGTTCCTGGCCTTTCTGATCCTGGGGCAGTGGATCACCTTCCACCTCGCCCCCGCGCGGGCGTACGGGACGTTCTACCCCAGCAACGTGTACGTGCCGGTGCTGATCATCGCCCTGGCGTCGCTGGGCGGGCAGGTGCGGTTCTACCGCACGATCATCCTCGACGAGACCAACCGCGACTACGTCCGCACCGCCCGCGCCAAGGGCGTGCCGCTGCCGGGCATCCTCTTCAAGCACGTCCTGAAGAACTGCATGCTCCCGATCCTCACCAACGTCATCATGACCATCCCGTTCCTGATCCTGGGCAACCTGCTCGTCGAGCAGAGCTTCGGCATCGCGGGCCTCGGCGACCTGATGATCTCGAGCATCCAGTCCCGCGACGAGACGATCATGAACGGGCTGGTCTTCCTCCTCGCCCTGGTCTACACGGCCGGGATCCTCGTCACCGACCTGAGTTACACGCTGTTCGATCCGCGTGTGAGGCTGCGATAACGCATGGCCATCGAAGTGAAAAGCCAGGACGCCGCCCGGGTTCCCGGGACGCAGCGGATCGAGGCCAAGCCCCTCGTCGGGCGCAGCCTCTGGTCCGACGCCGTCGGCCGACTCAGACGCGACTGGACGGCCAAGCTCTGCCTCGCCGTCATCGCCCTCTACGCCCTGGTGGCGATCGGCGGGGTGTTCTACGAGGCACTGGCCGCCCACGATGTCGTGCCCACGCTGGACGAGTACGCCCAGGGCCTTAACGCCCGCGGCGTACCGGTCGACCGCCCCCCTGCGCCCACCAACGCCGCCCCCAACCTCCGCGCCCACTGGACGCAGTGGCTGGGGACGGACTGGAACGGCAAGAGCGCGCTGCTCAAGACGCTCCTGGGCGCGAAGGTCTCCATGAGCGTGGGGCTCATCGCCAACCTCATCGCCGTTCCCATCGGGCTGCTCCTGGGCGCCATCGCGGGCTACTTCGGCCGCTGGCGGGACTCGGTCATCGTCTGGCTGTTCTCCACCCTGGCGAGCATCCCGGGCATCATCCTGCTGATCGCCATCAAGTACGCCTTCCAGGGCGTGCGGTGGGGGCCGCTGGACTTCAGCGGCATCCACGGGCTATACGTCGCCCTGGGCGTGATCTCCTGGATCGGCACCTGCCGCCTCGTCCGCGCCGAAACCCTCAAGCTCCGCGAACTGGACTACGTGATGGCCGCCCGCGCCAGCGGCCGCAAGTCCATGTCCATCCTCCTCCGCCACATCCTGCCCAACGTGCTGCACATCGCGATCATCAGCTTCTCGCTGGGGTTCGTGGGGGCGGTGCAGTCGGAGGTGATCCTCAGCTACCTCGGTCTGGGCGTGCCGGTGGGCCAGCCGAGTTGGGGCTCCATGATCAACGCCGCCCGCATGGACCTCGTCGCCGGGCGCTGGTGGGAGTTCACCGCCGCCGTGACGGCCATGTTCTTCCTGGTGCTGGCGCTCAACATCTTCGGCGACCGCCTGCGGGACGCCCTGGACCCGAGGCTCCGCAACGTATGACCGATCGCAACACACTGCTGCGCGTCCGCGGCCTGCGGACGCACTTCCACACCGACGGCGGGGTCGTGCCCGCGGTCGATGGCGTGAGCTTCCGCATCGGCACGGGCGAGACCTTCGCGCTGGTGGGCGAGAGCGGGTGCGGCAAGAGCGTGACGGCGTACTCCATCCTCCGCCTCGTGCCCTGCCCCCCCGGCCGCATCGCCGCCGAGGAACTCACCCTGGAGGGGACGGACCTGCAGGCCCTCGACGAGTCGCGGATGCAGCGCGTCCGCGGGGCGCGGATCTCCATGATCTTCCAGGAGCCGATGACCTCCCTCAACCCGGTCTTCACCTGCGGGGCCCAGATCGTCGAGGCCATCCAGCTCCACCGCAAGGTCTCGCGCTCCGAGGCGCGGCGGCTGGGGGTGGAGCTGCTGGCCAAGGTCGGCATCCCGGACCCGGGGCAGCGCTTCGACGAGTACCCCCACCAGATGTCCGGAGGCATGCGGCAGCGGGTGATGATCGCGATGGCCCTGTCGTGCAACCCGCAGCTCCTCATCGCCGACGAGCCCACCACCGCCCTGGACGTGACGATCCAGGCGCAGATCCTCGACCTGCTCCGCCAGCTCCAGCGGGACACGGGGCTGAGCATCCTGCTCATCACCCACGACCTCGCCGTCGTCGCCGAGGTCGCCCACACCGTCGCCGTCATGTACGCCTCCAAGATCGTCGAACTCTCCGAGGTCCACGCGCTGTACGCCGCCCCGCTGCACCCCTACACCCGCGGGCTGTTCCGCTCGGTCCCGCGGCTGGGCGAGAAGAAGCACCGCCTGGACACGATCGAGGGCTCGGTCCCCAACCCCGTGAACTTCCCCCCCGGGTGCAAGTTCCACCCCCGCTGCCCCCTCACCCGCCGCCTCGCCGCCGGAAGCACCGCCCGCGAGACGACCGAGATCACCGCCTTCGGGGAGCAGTTCCCCGTCCTGAAGCGATGCGCGACGGAGGAGCCCGACCTCCGCGAGGTCCAGACCGGCCACTGGTGCGCGTGCTGGGAGACCGAGGGGTACGAAACCGCGCAGGCGACGGACCCCAGCGCGGAGTGAAGAGGAATTGCGGATTGCGGATTGTGGATTGCGGATTGTTGAGAGCCCGGGCGTAGTGCATCGTCCGGAGACAGAATGGGATGAAGGTAAGACATGGACACACAGACCGCCCCCGCCGGGCTCGCCCCGGTGGAGCGAAGGTTTCTAAGCTAGCAGGCGAATCCTCTCCCTCTGTTTCTTCTTCTCGCCCCCGCCCGGCTTGTCCGGGTGGAGCGAGGGTTTATAAGCTATAGAGAGCCCCGCAGGCGCAAAAGCTTCGCTCCACCGGCATGAAGCCGGTGGGCGCGGAAAGAATGGGAAACAGCAGGGATCGCAGGAGACCGCCCGGCTAGGTTAGAAACCTTCGCTCCCCCGGGACAGGCCCGGGTGGGGGCGGATTGGGCGATGATGCCTTACCTTCCTACTATTCGTGCCGAGATGAATGGTGGACGGCGGACGAGCGTGAGAAGTCGCGCGGTCGCCGGGTGCGGGAATCCGCAATCCGCAATGAGCTGACAGCAGGAAACGCTATCCTCGCCCATACGACATACGAGCATGAACAAGACCATGAACAATGCGATCCTCACCGTTGAGGGCCTCAAGACCTACTTCCCCGTCCGCCGGGGGTTGTGGGGGACGAAGCGCTACGTCCGCGCCGTGGACGGGGTGAATCTGCGGATCGCCCGCGGGCGGACGCTGGGGCTCGTGGGGGAGAGCGGGTCGGGCAAGACCACCGTCGGGCGGACGATCCTCCGCCTCCTCCCGCCGCACGAGGGGCGGGTCGTGTTCGACGGGCACGACGTGTTCTCGCTGGGCGAGCGCGAGATGCGCAGCCTGCGCAGGCGGATGCAGATCATCTTCCAGGACCCGTACGGTTCGCTGGACCCGCGGATGACGATCGAGTCGATCATCGACGAGCCCCTGCGGGTGCACACGTCGGACGGCAAGGCGGGGCGTCACCGGCGGATCGGGGAGCTGCTGGAGCGGGTGGGCCTCTCCCCCGCCTACGCCCGCCGCTATCCGCACGAGTTCTCCGGGGGGCAGCGGCAGCGGATCGGGATCGCGCGGGCGCTGGCGACGGAACCGGACTTCATCATCTGCGACGAGCCCGTCAGCGCCCTGGACGTGTCCATCCAGGCGCAGATCCTCAACCTGCTCAACGACCTCCAGGACGAGTTGGGCCTGACCTACCTCTTCATCGCCCACAACCTCGCCGTCGTCGAGCACTTCGCCGACGACGTCGCCGTCATGTACCTCGGCCGCCTCGTCGAGGTCGCCGACCGCGACACCCTCTACGCCGGTCCGGTGCACCCCTACACCCGGTCGCTCCTGGGCGCCGTCCCCAAGCCCGACCCGGCCCTGCGAGGTACGCACGTGCGGCTGACGGGCGAGGTGCCCTCCCCCATCGCCCCCCCGCCCGGCTGCCCGTTCCACCCACGCTGCCCCTACACGCGCGAACAGGCCCAGACGCTGCCCGGTTCGGAGACCGTCGAGGTGCAGAGCGACGGGGAGACCATCCGCGTCTGCGCCCCCTGCGTCCAGATCGAACCGAGCCTCCAGGCCGTGGACGGGAACCCCGAACACCAGCACGCCTGCACGCTCAAGCAGGTGGAGGCGGGGGTGGTGGGGAAGGCCGGTTAGCGAGCGAAGCGCATGCAGGCGGGCGTACCGCCCGCCGCTAAACATCGCACCGGTCTCTCCCCCCGGTCCACGTCTTCCTGTATTCCCGAACCTCCGGTACTCCGGTCCCCTACCGCAGCGCCTCGTCGATCATCGTCAAGTAGTTCTCGATCGGGATGTAGTCGGGGATGCTGTTGCCCGACCCGACCGCGAACCGCCCCCCGGGGGCGCAGGCGTCGATGACGCCTCGGACGTACGAGCGCAGCTCGCCCGCGGAAAGGCGCGTGAGCTTGTCGACGTCCACCCCCCCGAGCACCCCGATCCGGTCCCCGTAACGCTTCTTGAACTCGCTCGCCGGGAGGATCGCGTCCTCGTAGCTGTGCTTCGCCTGGATCCCGATGTCGTCGATGAGGTCGGGCACGATGTCGAAGATCTTCCCGCAGGAGTGCAGGAAGTACGGCAGGCCGCGGTCGTGCGTCATCTGCGCGTACCGCTTGTGCCACGGGAGCGTGTACTTGCGGAGGTCGTCGGGGGCGATCATCGTCCCGCTGCGGAAGCCCATGTCGTCGCCCGGGAAGACCGCGCGGAGGTTCTCCAACTGCAGTAGCTGGGCATAGTACGCCTCGCAGAGCGAACCGATCTTGTTCGCGATGGCGGCGACGAGGTCGGGATCGTCGAACAGGGCCATGCACAGCGCCTCGTAACCCATGAGCTTCGAGAGCCACTCGAAGGGCCCGCCCCCGTGGTTGGCGAAGAGCCCCATGCCCTCGGGCAGGTGGGCGTTGACGTACTCGTAAGGGAACAGCCACGCCTTGGCCGGGTCGGGCCAGGGGTAGGCCTCGAAGTCCTCCCACGACTGGATCGGCCCCCCGTGGGTCTCCTCGAAGTTGCGGTGGAGCGCCTCGCTCTTTCGCCCGGTGAGCCCGGAAAACGGCAGGCAGATCTCGATGCGGACGTAGTCGTACCCCATGTGGTGCCAGAAGGCGATGGCGTTGTCCCAGTAGGCCTTCTGCGACGCGGTGTCCGACGTGGGCTCGACCCACTCGCGGCCAAGCTCCGCGAGCACGGCCTTCATGAGCGGCGGGTTGAAGAGGTACTCCACCAGCCGGGGCCGATCGGGCTCCCAGGGGGTGGTGACGGCACGGAGGAAGGCGTCGCAGTCGGGACGGGGGTTCTGGAGGGGGACTCTGAGGTCAAACATCGATTGCTCCCGATTCACGTGGACAGGACGATCCAAATCCGAAATCCGAAGCCCGAAATCCGAAACAAATTCAAAACAGCAAATTCGAATGACAGAAACGCCGGCACCCGGATGTGAGTCGGAGCATCAAGGACGTCTACGCTGCCTGCGTTTCAGTCATTCGTGCTTTCGATTTCGGATTTGTTTCGAGTTTCGTGCTTCGAATTTCGGATTTCCCGGCTCCCGCCGGGTCCTACAGGTACTTCTCCACCAGCACACCGTACTTCGCCTTGATCTCGCCCGGGATGGCCTTGCGGTCGGTCCAGATCGCCAGTTCCAT
This sequence comes from Phycisphaerae bacterium, assembly GCA_041687095.1. GTDB lineage: Bacteria > Planctomycetota > Phycisphaerae > SM23-33 > SM23-33 > JAWLCQ01. Next base: position 12,403 of record JAWLCQ010000138.1, read on the forward strand.
CGCCGAGTGGGCGGGGCAGGGCTCGTTGGCGATTTCGCTAAAGCGTGCGACGGCTGCCTGGATGAGGGCGATGGCGTTCTTCGTCGCCGCCCCGAGGTTGCCGATGATCTCGCGGAGCAGCTCGTGCTTTTCGAGTTCCTTCGGGGTGGGGCGCCAGCAGTCGTAGTCGCTGGGCAGGCAGACGAGGGCGTAGGGGAGTTCGGCCTCGCGGGCGAGCTTGGCCTCGGGCATGGCCGTCATGCCGATCAGATCCCCGCCCCACGCGCGGTGCATCTCGCTCTCGGCGCGGGTGGAGAAGGCGGGGCCCTCCATGCAGACGTAGGTGCCCCCGTCGTGCACGACGGTGTCGACGGCGTCCTGGCACGCCAGCAGGTGCCGCCGCAGCACGGGGCAGAACGGGTAGGCGAACTCGACGTGCGCGACGCACTGGTCGTCGAAGAACGTGGGAACGCGGCGGTAGGTCTTGTCGATGATCTGGTCGGGCAGGACGAGGTGACGCGGGGCGATCTCCTCGCGGAGGGACCCGACGGCCCCGGAGGCGATGACGTGCGTGCACCCGACGGCCTTGAGGGCGTAGAGGTTCGCGCGGTAGTTCACCATCGAGGGGTTGAAGCGGTGCCCGTCCCCGTGGCGGTTGAGGATCACCACGTCCGTGCCCTGCCACTGCGTCTCGATGAGGGCCGAGGAGGGCGGCCCGAACGGCGTATCCACCTCGACCGCCTTGCCCTGCGCGCCGCCGCACAGCGCATCGCCCAGTCCGCTGCCACCAATGATCCCGACCTTCGCCATCTGTCGCTCCTTCCGATACCGGCCCGGCTGTCTGTTCCCAAACGCGATCCACTGCGGAGAACGCGGCGACCGTGGAGAGGGAATGGTACAGCGACGTCGAGCGACATGCCAGCGGGTAGAGCACGCACATGGCTCAAAATGCCGGCCGCGCGCGACGCCCCGAGCGCGTGCGTTGGGGGTCTCCGGACCCCCAACGTCCCGGAAGGCCAACAAACGGTTCCGCGATAG
>JAWLCQ010000139.1:0-13363 GCA_041687095.1 Phycisphaerae bacterium
CTACCGGGACTCTCGGAATCGCGTCCCTGTCGGGACGCCGAGATGTGTAGAACAACCAGGTCTCCCGATCCCCGCCGCCGGCGCGTCCTACTGCTTCTCGCCCGTCTGTTCGTCCTCGTCCTCGGGTTCGTCCTCGGGTTTGTCGAGCTGTCCGTGTTCCATCTCGAAATCGATGACGTCGTCGGGGGAGACCTGGTAGCGTTTGCCGGCGACTTCCCAGGCGTTGACGTACTCGGTGGGGGGCAGGCGGCGGTGGGCGAGGTGGCGGCGGACGCGGCGGGCGACGGTCCACAGCAGCACGATCAGGCACAGCGCCAGCAGCGTCAGGGCCACCAGCGAGACGTAGGACAGGTAGCGCTGCTGGTCGCGCGGGGCGTTGCTGGCGGCGGCGTCGGCGGCGGCGTCGGCGGTGAGGTAGACGATGACGCCCAGCCCCCCGCACAGGACGATCAGGAAGGCGTAGAACAGGGCGTTGACGAACATGCGGGCGCGGCGGGGGGTCAGGTCATCCTCCATGGCACGTCCTTCCTGGGGTCGTAGGGATCGGTCCGGCGAAGCTCCTCGAGCAGCTCCCGGCCGCGATCGGACAGTGTGGGCGGAACGGCGATGCGGATCTCGACGTACTGGTCGCCGCGGGCGCTGCCCTTCACGCTCGCGACGCCCTTGCCCCGCAGCCGCAGCTTGCGTCCGCCGCTCATGCCCGGGGGGATCGTCACGGTCATCACCCCGTCGATGGTGGGCACGTCGACTTTTGCCCCGAGGGCGGCCTCGGAGAGGCTGATGGGGACGGTGACGGAGAGGTCGTTGCCCTCGCGGCGGAAGTAGGGGTGGGGGTTGACGTGGCAGGTGATGTAGAGGTCGCCGCGCCCCCGGCGGCCCAGTCCGCCCTTGCCGGGCACGCGGATCTTCGAGCCCTCCTTCACCCCGGGGGGGATCTTCACGTGGATGGTCTCGGTCCGGGGCGCCCCGCTCTCGTCAGGCACCTGGAGTTGCAGCACCGTGGTGGTGCCCTGAACCGCCTGGAGGAAGTCGAGCGTGAGGTGGTGCTCCAGGTCGGCCGCCGGTGCGGGGGCGGGACGGCGGGCGGAACGTCCCGCGCGGGCGCCCGCCCCGGGCGCCCCGCCGCGCAGGGCGTTGAGGATGTCGTCCAGCGACATGCCCACGAACCCCTCGCCGCCTCGCGCGCCCCCTCCGCCGAAGAGGTCCTCGAAGTCCACGCCGAACCCCTCCCCGGGCGGAGGGCCCCACTGCGTCCGCCCCCCTCGCGGGCCCCCGGGGCCCTGGCCCGTCACGCCCGCATGGCCGTACTGGTCGTAGAGCTTCCGCTTCTCCGGATCGCTGAGGACCTCGTAGGCCTCGGTGGCCTCGGCGAAGCGCTCGGCGGCGTCGGAGGCCTTGTTCACGTCGGGGTGGTACTTCCTCGCGGCCTTGCGGTAGGCGGATTTGATGTCCGCCTCCTTCGCCTCGCGGGAGAGCCCCAGGATCTCGTAGTAGTCGCGTTTCGCCATGGCGGAATTCTAGCCCCCCCTCGCACGGTCCGCAACGCGGGGGAACGCGAAGGGGTGCACGACCGTATCTGCGCAAGGTAACCGTTCACGCAACGGCCCCAGCGGGGGGCCACCCTCAAGCCGCATGCTGTTCGCGGCTTGGGGGTGTTGAGCCTGCCGCGCCGTAGCACCCCCAAGCGGCAAACAACGCCGCTTGAGGGTGGCACCCCGGGAACCGTTCGTGCGCAGGGACGGTCGTACGCCCAACGCGAAGGCGCCGCGAACCCGGCGCGGCGCGGTTCGGCCGCGTGGGCGCGCCTCGCCCCCGCCCCCCCAGCCGCACACCGCATGCGGTTCTGCGGGGCGCCCGACTCATCTCCTCACGGGGGACGGACGCCTACCCCCCGGTCTCCGGTGTCTGCTCCGCGTTCCCGTTCAACAGCGTCACGGGCACGAGCATCGTCATGGGCCACCCGTCGCGGGTGATCTCGATGGCCATCCGCACGGGGCTGCGGCCCACGCAGGGCGCCTGCAGCGCGTACTCCGCGTCCACGCGGTCGCCCAGCGCCCCGCTGGCGACGTGGAGCGTGGTCTCGCTGCCCGGGTGCACCTCCCACCCGTCGGGGACGTACCAGCGGACATTGAGGTTGCTTTGCACGCGGTAGGTATTGCGGATCTTCAGGCGGATCGTCTTGGGCTGCGCGTCGCGGGCGAAGGGCCCGTCGAGGTAGTCCACGCCGATCTCGAACTGGTCGAAGCGGAAGACCGGCCCGCCCAGGTTCCAGTAGAGGGACGCCCCCCCGTCGCGGGCGAACAGGCGTTCGGCGTTGAGGCCGGACCGGTCCGTGGGGTTGTCGGTGATTCGCACGGGCAGGCGGCGGCGGTGGAGGACGGCGTGGGCGGCGCGCTCGGTCCGGTCGGTCAGCTCGTCGACCGTCTTGGCCAACTGCCAACTGCAGTCGCCCACGTTCAGGGCGATGGTCTTGATGCCTCGCCCGATCGGGTCGATCCACCGCTGCGGGATCGCCTCGATGCCGTGGAGGATCCCGAACAGCGAGCCCACCGTGGCGGCCGTGCAGTCGGTGTCCTCCCCGCAGTTGACGGCCGTGCAGAGGGTCTTGTCGAAGTCGCCCTCCCCGTAGAGCAGGGCGATGACGAGCATGCCGATGTTGGAGGGCACGTCGTACCCGAGGCGGCCCGTGTGGAAGCCTTTCTCGCGGTCGCGGTCGGAGGTGTGGCTGAGGTGGTTGAAGAACGTCGCTCCGCGGTAGTGTTCGAGGATCGTGTCCCGCGCCTCCAGCCACGTGCGGCCCCCGGAGTAGCACTCGCGGGCGGTGCGGACGGCGGCGGCGACGGCGGAGTCGGGGGGAAGGTACGACAGGCCGATGTCCAGGAGCTTCTGCACGTCCGATTCGACGAAGGCCGCCGACTCCATCACCGCGCAGAGGACCTCCGCGTACGTGCCCTCCCCGTCCCCGTGATCGATGATCGCGTCCTGCAGCGCGTACCACGCCGCCGCCGCGGGGCAGGCGGGGGTGACGCACGCCCAGATCTCCGAGCGGATGAACGAGCCGCAACTGTGCTTGAAGTCGTTGTGGATGGACCCGCTGAGGGGGGGCAGCAGCCCCGCCCGCAGGTTCCCCTTCGCATTGCCGTACTCCGACCAGTGCGGGGCGACGTAGAGCAGCCAGTACTCCGCGAGGGTGTTGGCGTCGAGGTCGGGGCCCTGCTCCTCCAACGCGATGAGCCACGCGAGCTGGATGTCGAGGTCGTCGTTGGGCAGCGGTTCCCCCCCGAGCTTCTGGGTGTAGAAGCTCACGTCGTTGATCTGCCGCCGCCACTCCATCGGCGCCCCGAGGGTGCCCCCGATGTTCTTGCCCATCCAGCAGCCCAGAACCTTGCTGCGGTACTCCGCACGGTTGACGTTCATGCTCGCTCCTTTTCTGGCGGCCGGCGTTCCCGGCCGTTCCGCTTCACCGCAGAGATCGCGGAGATCGCACAGGCGGGAACCGAATCCCTTTCTCCGCGTTCTCCGCGACCTCCGCGGTGGGTCTAACGCTTGCCCACGCTCACGTCCGGGCGGCCCGTGAGGGTGCCACCCTCAAGCCGCATGCGGTTCGCGGCTTGGGGGTGTTGCGCCTGCCACGTGGCAGCACCCCCAAGCGGCAAACAACGCCGCTTGAGGGTGGCACCCGTGAACGGTCACTTCTTCTGCTTGCCCACGCTCACGTCCGGGCGGCCCGTGAGGGTCCCGACGAGGACGCGTTCGAGGAAGATCTGGGTTCCGTCGGCGGCGGTGGAGACGCGGTCGTCGATCTCGATCTCCACGTGGGTCTCGCTCGCCCCCGCCGCCTGGGCAGTGGCGAGGATGTGCTGCTCCAGTTCGCCGCGGGCGTACTGCTGGGCGTCGCGGAGGCGGGGGAAGTCCTTCGCCCCGGGAAGGCCCTCGACGGAGTAGCGGCCCAGGTCGTTGGGGCGGATGCGGACGGTCCGCGACACCACGACGTGGGAGGTGACGGCCCCGACGGCGTTGGCGACGTCGGCGTCGTGGGGGATGATGAGTTCGGCGTTGAGGCGGTGGGCCGCCTCGGGCAGGAGCACGGCGGCCGGGGCGCCGATGCCGATCACCGGGCAGCGCATCTCCACCCGCACCCCGAACCCCCACCCCCCGTCACCGGACCCGCCCGCGGGCGGCGGGGCGGTTCGGCCGCCGTCGGCGAGGGCGTGGTCCACGAGGGCCTGGCAGACGGGGCAGTCGTCCATGGCGTCGGGGTCCATGCGGTGGTCGAGCTGCTTCTTGAGCAGTTCGACGGCGAGGCGGCGGACGGTGAGTTCGTGGACGCGGTCGAGCAACTCGGCCCCGGTCATGTCGGCGAGGTGGGCGTAGAGGTCGCAGGCCCGCTGGGCGGCGGGGGTGTCCCAGCGGGTGAACTGCCCGCGGACGTGCAGCAGGTCCGTGGGGGTCAGCCCGCACCGCTGCACGCGGTGGTGCTCCTCCAGGCGTTGCAGGCGGAGCAGCGACCAGTGGTGGGACCCGATGGCGAGGGCGAGTTCGGCGGCGGTGTGCGGGCGCCGGGCGAGTTGGCGGAGGACGGCGCGTTCCTGGTCGTCGAGGTCCAGGTCCCCGGTGGGGGAGGCGAGGACCAGCAGGTCCATCCCCCGCGTCGCCCTCCCGCACTCGTCGAGGTGGCGGGCGATCCAGTCCAGCGCCTCGTGCGTTCCCGGATGCTCGCTCGCCGCCCAGGCGATGGGCCCCACCCGCATCGGGCCGATCCGCAGCTCGCGGTTCTCCCACGCGATCAGGCTGTCGCCCCCGAGCCCCACCGTCCGCATGTCCAGCGCGCGGACGTGCGTCTTGATCCCGCCCACGCGCGTCCCGCCCTCGCACGTGCGGACCGTGCCCCCTCGCAGGGCGGCGGTGTCCGTGGTCGTGCCCCCGATGTCCACTACGATCGCGTCGTCGCGCCCGGTGAGGTAGCGCGCCCCGGCCACGCTGGCGGCGGGGCCCGACAGGATCGTCTCCACGGGCCGCTCGCGGGCGGTGTCGGACCGCATCAGCGACCCGTCGCCCTTGACGACCATGATGGGCGCGTCGATGCCCCGCCCCCGCAGCGCCCCCTCCGCCTCCCGCAGGAACCGCTCGAGGCGCGGGATGATCCGGCCGTTCAGCACGGCCGTCATCGCCCGCGTGCGGAAGTTCAGCAGCTCCGACAGCTCGTGCCCGCACGTCACGCTCCGCCCTGTCTCCTCGCGGACGATCCGCTTGACCTGCAGCTCGTGTTCGGGGTTGACCGTCGAGGCGAACCCGCTGACGGCGAAGGCCCCGACGCGGTGGCGGTCGACCATCTCGCGGGCGATCCGCCGCACGGCCGCTTCGTCCACCGGGGCGAGCACGGCCCCCGTGATGTCCAGCTTCCCGGGGACGACGGCGGTGGGGGAGTGGGGGATGTCCCCGGGCTCGAAGAGTCCGTAGGGGGGCATGACGAGGAGGGCGACGGGCTGCCCGTGGCCCTCGACGATCGCGTTGGTGGCGAGCGTGGTGGAGATCGAGACGATCCCCACGTGGCGGAGCTGCTCTGGGTCGAGCTGGTCCAGGGCCCGGTGGATGCCCAGCGTGAAGTCCCACTTGGTGGTGAGGGCCTTGGCCTTGGCGAGGACGGAGTCGGCTTGGAAGTCGTAGATGACCGCGTCGGTGTACGTCCCCCCCGCGTCGATGCCCAGCCCGTAGTGCACGCGGGCGTGCTGCTCGCGGTCGGGGATGGCGGCGGGCGAATGGCCGTCCTCACGCACGAGGCTCTGCGGGGCCTCCGCCGGGGCCTCGTGCACCGGCACGGCCGTCAGGCCCCCGCTCACGGCGTCGTAGGTGGCGGCGTACCCGGCGGGGATGAAGGCGATCTCGTCGGTCGAGGCGGTGGCGGCGAGGGCCTTGGTGAGCAGGGACAGGTTCCCGGGCAGCTCCTCGTAGGCCCAGCCGAGTTCATCGGCCATGGCGCGGGCGTAGGCGGCGTAGCGATCGCGCCCGGGCGCCCCGGTGTCGATGAAGACGGCCCGGGAGTAGTTGCGCTTCCAGCTATCGAGGAAGTGGCGGATGGCGCCGGCGTTCTCGTCGCCGTACTTCTCCGCGAGTTCATCCCGCGCGCGGGCGGGGGCCGCCCCGGCGCCCTCCGCCCCGCCGGTCCGCGGTCCCCGGGGCGGGGCGCCCGAGGCACGCTGGGCGTCCTGCTGGCTCTTGGGCTCGACCTTTCCGACGTACCATCCGCCCGAGACGTAGTAGGTTCCGGGGCAGCGGGCGAACTCCCGCTTGTAGGCCGCGTCGGAGCCCAGGAACAGGGCGATGCAGTCGTGGACGCGCGGGACGGCGAGGGGGACGTTCCGCGCCCGCAGGCCCACCGTGCCTCGCCCGCACAGCCCGTACCCCAGGACGATGAGGTCCAGCGGCTCGCGCGCGGAGGCGGCGTCGATGGCCTCCTGCAGCCGGCGGCGCAGCTCCAGCGGCCGCTCGTGCAGACCCCCGGGCAGGAAGTCGGTCGTAATCTCCATGCCGCACCGCTGAGCGGCCGCGTCGATATCCATCGCCAGCACACCGCAGGCGATCACGTGCACCCGTCGCTTCGAAGACAACTGCGCCACTCCTTCCACTTCCGCCGGCCCCGCCGGACCGAACGGCTCCTCACGAACCCGGCGAAACCGCCATTGTAGTCCCCCCCCGCGCACCATCGAAAACAAACCCAACCGCACCGTGCAAAACAAAGCCAACCGCACCGTGCAAAACAAAGCCAACCACAGCATGCAAAACAAAGCCAACCACAGCGTGCAGGACAAAGCCAACCATAGCGTGCAGAACAAAGCCAACTCGCGCAGTGCAAAACAAACCCAACCGGCCCGTGCGAAACAAACCCACCGATCGAAACGGGGACGGGCTCCGCAGGGGCGTGCCGTTCGCCCCGGAGGTGCCTGTGCCCCTTTCGCGGCCGAACTCGCACCGACCGTGTAAAACAAACCCAACCGCCTGCCGGCGTCCCCAACCCTTCTCCCCTGGGGGAGAAGATGTCGCGCAGCGACAGATGAGGGGGGGCCCTCCCGTGCGAGAACGGGTCCACCCTCGCCGTCCGAACCCAACCCATCCGGCTGCTCCTTGCTCGCCAGGCCGTCCTCACGTTCCGGGCGCCCCCTCACCCCCCTCGCTGCGCTCGGGGACCTCTCCCCGCGGGGAGAGGGGTTTCGGCCCCGCGCCGGACCACGGTGCGGAACAAACCCAACCGCACCGTGCGGAACGAAGCCAACCGGCCCGTGCAGAACAAACCCACCCGCGCCATGCAAAACGAAGCCAACCCGCGCCGTGCAAAACAAAGCCAACCGCAGCGTGCAGAACCGACGGCCGAACCATCGCAGGCGCAACGGACGGCGCGCAGAGGATACACCCGATTCCGCGACCTCCAAGGAATTTCGAGGATGGAATCTGCAAGTGCTTGACGAGAAGCCCGTTAGAAGTGCGGAAAGTCGGTCTGTGGCGGGCCGTTCTCCCAGGCGGTTCCCGCGCAGCCGGCGGAGAGACGCTACGGCTTCCGCTGCGCGAACACGCCGAGGTGGTTTGCCACCGGTCGCTGACGGCCGGGGGGGACGCGGTTGTGGATGGGGCTGTTGAGCACGCGCGGGTTCCCGTCGGCGTCCTCGATCACCAGGCAGCTCGATCCGCCCCCGTCCAGGTTCAGCGCCCGCCACCCGCCGCAGCGCACGATCAGCGCGGCGAGTTCGGGCAGGGTCATGCCCTCGCTGTAGTTCGGCTGACGGCCGTCGATGACGAACAGCAGGAGCGTCCGCCCCTCGCGGTCCACCGCCGCCGCCGTCCGCGGGGCGGGCAGCGCCCGCTGCTCGTCGGTGAACCCGGCGAGCGGGCGGCCGTCGTCCACCAGCAGAACCGAGGCGCTGATGGCGTTGTACGCGCCCGCCACGCCCCGGCCGATCGTCGCGCGGTTGTCCCGCGTAATCGCCAGCGTGTACGCCCCCGAGCCCCACGAGTACTGCTTCCCCCGCGACACCGCCGGTCCCACCACGTTCACCCCGTCGCCCGCGTGCGGGTAGTAGTCCCACGGGCCCTTGTCCCGCCACGGGTAGAAGAACATCGCGTTGATCGCGAGCTGGCAGCGGGAGTCGCGGAGGAACTGCGAGCAGGTCTTCGCCTCCAGCGGCCGCTTGCCCACGGGGGCGGGCGGGGTGACGAGGAACTCGATTCCGGGGGCGTCGAGGTCGATGCGGACGACGTGGGCGACGATCGGGCGGGGGGCGGAGAGGACCTCGCGCGTGTACGTGACGCCCTGGAACAGCGGGGCGTCGGTGAGCGGGTCGGGCGGGAGGCGGTGATGGTACCAGAGGCTGTACGCCCCGCCGCCCAGCAGCACGACGGTGAGGACGACGAACGGGAACGCCATCGCGCGCCGCCACCACCGCGCCCGCCCTCGCCGCAGCGCCCACGCGATGGCGGCGCACAGCAGCGCTCCGCCCAGTGCTCCGAGAGTAAGGAGACTCATCGTACCCATGCTACGCGACGGGGGGGCGAATGGTTGAAACCGAAATCCTGCCGCCGATCCTCCCGGGGCACTTGGATTCCGCCATTGACGCTCTACAACGTTGTCATAAGCGTTCCAGTTGGCTCTCGGATGGCTGCCGTGGTTTGCGGAGCACGGCGGAGCAACCACGTCCAATCGACACTGCCTGCGACGTATCTGGGATGCGCATCAGAGCCTGAAGTGAGCGTCAGGCCTCCGCGAGCTACTCCCCCAGCAGGCGCAGGATGGGTTCGGTCAGCGCGTCGGCCGCGGCGGCGTGACCGGGGGGGGAGAAGTGCGACGGGTCGATGAACAGGCGGTAGCCCTCTCCGGTGGCGGCGAAGGCGGGCAGCAGGTCGACCGCGGGCACGCCGTGCTCCTTCGCCCACGCCAGCAGGCGGTCCTGCGGCTGGCGGAGGCGGAGCGGGTCCCCGAGTTGGAAGCTGTACGGGGCGATGGCGAGGAGCAGCGGGATGTGGTGTTCGGCGGCGAGGCGGCGGATGCCGTCGAGTTCGCCCAGCGCCACCTCCCAGGCCGCCTCGAGTTCCTCGCTGAGCGCGTCGCTCGCGAGCTTCTCGACGCGGTACTCCTCGCGGTCGCGGGCGATGCCCTGCCCCGCCCGCACGATCCGCTCGAACGCCCGCGAGTGCCGCACCAGCCACCCGTACAGCCCCTCGAGGGTGTGGCGGGTGTCGATGCCCATGAAGACGTTGTCCCCGCCGTACGCCGCGAGGCGGGTGTAGCGCTCCGTCACGTCGTTGAGGCAGAACTGCAGGACGATGAGGTCCGGCGCCAGGCCCAGCCCCCGCGTGCGGAGCAGCGCCGCCTGCTGGAAGGTGGAGTAGCCCGGCACGGCGGCGTTGATGACCTCGACGGTCCGCGGGGCGCACCGCCGCTGCAGGGCCTGCTCCAACCGCCAAGGGTAGCACAGCCCGTAGTCGCGCACCCCGTGGCCCCAGGAGACGGAGTCGCCCAGGAGCAGCACCTTGACGTCCGCGTCGGGGCGGTAGGGGGTGTCCCGAAAGCCCAGCTCGTTCGTGCCGAACGATCCCGTCGCCCGGGGCCGCAACCGCCAGATCAGCTCCGGGTCGGGCTCGACCGCCCCCCCGAAGGTCTCCGTCGCGTCGCGGTGGGGGAAGAGGCGGCCGAGGCCCTCGGCGAGGCCCAGCAGGACGAGCAGGGGAACCAGCGCGAACACCACGCGCTTCCGCCACGAGCGGCGGACGGATGGGCGATGCTGCACGGATGGATCGGTCAGGCGTTGCTGCATGTGTGAAGCGCCCCAGGAGTCCAACGCATCCCGATGCCCTGCAGGCGGACACCTCCCGGGACACCCTCCCGAGCATCGCCCATCATACCCCGCCCCGTCCCCGAGTGCCAACCTCCCCGCGTCCCCGCGGGCCATCGCAAAGTCGCCGTCGCGGGCGCCAGGGGTTCGCAGAACCCGTGTTCCGCCTCGCGCTCGTACGAGCACGGCTGTAAACAGCACAGCCGTGGCACCCGGCGAGACGCCCGTGCCACGATCGTGCGATGGCCCCGCGTTCGCGGAAGATTCTCAAGAATTCCGCAAGATCCCGAACCCCGTTTGCCGATGGTAAGTAGCAGATAAAGAAGAGCAAAACCTGTCACTCTCTTTCTCCTCCTCGTTCTCTTTCAGTGGGACCCGGCCCGCAAGGCCGGGTCTTTTTTTTCTCCCCCGCCGGCCGCTTTCCGCCGACAAGAGCATTGACGCGCGGGCCGTCGATATTACTATATGCCATGTCGTAATACTCGCTGTCCGGCCTGCATGAGAAGGAGCTTCACGTGACTGTCCTCCCCCGCGCCCTGCCGTCCCTCCTCGTCCTCGCCCTCGCCGTGCCCCTCCTCGCCGACCCGCCCGCCGCCGACCCCCCGGCCCGCGCGCCGTCGGAGTTCGCCGAGTGGGAAACCGCCGCCAACGAGTGGTTCGGGCTCGGGAGGCGGCTGGAGGAGGACCTGGGGATCCACGTCGCCCTTGGGGTGACGCAGGTATACCAGGCCAACACGCGCGGGGCCCTCAGCACCGACAGCCACCACGACCGCTACAGCGGCAGCGTGGACATCGAGGGCGAGTTCGATCTCGAAACGCTCCTCGGGCTGCCCGGGGGGTCGGTGTACCTGCTGGTGGAGGCCAGTTGGAACGATGGGATCGACGGGCGGTCCATCGGGTCGGTCTTCGCCGCCCCCAACGCCGACGCGGCCGGCGACGCGTGCCTCAACGTCGCCGAGCTGTGGTATCAGCAGGAGCTGCTGGGTGGGCGGGGCCGCCTGCGCGCGGGCAAGCTCGACCTGACCAACGGGTTCGAGGTGCGGGGCGTGCCGAGTGCGTTCGACGGCAGCCGCTTCGCCAACGACGAGGTCACCCAGTTCCTCAACGCCGCCCTCGTGAACAACCCGACGATCCCGTTCCCGGACTACGGGCTGGGCGTGATGGTCCACGTCGAGCCGGTGGACGGCTGGTACCTCGCCGCCGCCCTCGCCGACGCCGACGCCCACCCCCGCACCACCGGGTTCGACAACGCCTTCCACGGGACGGACCACTTCTTCAGCATCTACGAGACGGGCGTGGTCCCCGCGTTCGACTCGCCCAACGGAACGCTCCAGGGGGCGTACCGCGCGGGCGTGTGGTACGACCCCCAGCCGAAGGAACGCTGGAACGGATCGACCAAGCGCGACGACGTGGGCTTCTACGCCAGCCTGGACCAGATGGTCTGGCGGGAGCGGTGCGCCGCCGTCGTCGAGGAACCCGCCGCCGCCGGGGTCGCCGAGGCCCCCGAGGGCGACGACGCGAGCCCGCAGGGGATCGGCGTGTTCGCCCGCTACGGCTGGGCGGACCCCGACGTGAGCCCCCTCCAGTGCTTCTGGAGCGTCGGGGCCAATTGGCAAGGCCCGCTGCCCGGGCGGGACGGGGACGTGCTGGCGGTGGGGGTGGCGCAGGGACGGCTGGTGGAGGCGGGGGGCTTCACGGACGAGCACGAGACGGTCCTGGAGCTGTACTACCGCATCCTCGTCACCCCGTTCCTCGAAGTGACCCCCGACGTGCAGTACATCCTCAACCCCGGTGGGACGGGCGAGGACGACGCGATCGTCGTCGGACTTCGCGTACAGGTGACGTTCTGAGCGAGCCGGCGCTGTCCCGTGATTCCCCATGATGAGTGGGGATGAACGCGGATGAACCAGATAAGGAAAGAGCAGGAATGCATGGGATGCAAGGGATGGGGGAGGCAGAGAGCCTTGAGGGTTGCATCCCTCGGTTCTTCTCTGATCCGCGTAACCGTTCACGGGAGGTGCGGGTGAGGAGCCCCGCACCGCCTCGAAAAAGGGGACAGGCACCTGCGCGGCGAGAAGCATGCCGCTACGGAGCCAGTCCCCTTTTTCGAGGCTCCCTGCCAATCGACGCCGCCTGCGAACCGACGGGGACCCGTGTCAGTCCTCGTCGGGGATCTCGATCTCCTCGGGCGGGATCCAGATGACCTCGCCCTTGTCGTTGACGGTGGCGACGGGGTTCCCGAGGAGCTTGTGCATGCGGAGGGCGTCGCGGATGCCGCGGCGCATGGCACGGTCGATCTCCGGTCCCGCCGCTCGCAGGGCGTCAACGGTGCGTGGCTTTGTCGCGTTCATCTGCGTTCATCCCCGCTCATATGGGACCCGCGGAGGGCCTCAACTGAGCAGCCCGGCGATGATGAGGTCGCTGGCCTCGTCCTCGGTGAGCCCGCGGGCCATGAGGGTCTGGAGCTGGCGGGTGTCCACGGAGCCCAGGGCGGCCTCGTGGGTGATGTGGGCCTTGGGGTGGTTGACCTCGACGATCGGGACCGCCGACGCGGTGCCCTGGCCCTGGAGGATCTCCTTGCAGTCCACGTGTCCGCGGGCGTAGGCGGCCGAGGCGGTGAGTTTGTTGTAGACCTCGGCCCGCGCGGTGTCGCGGACGGCGACGCGGGAGGTGAGGGCCCCGCGGGCATACTCGCCCGCCAGGTGCCCCGTCTCGCGAATGCGGATCACGTCCGCCCCGCGCCCGCTGATCTTGGCCGTCATCTCCATCACCCCATGGGCCGCGCAGGTGGTCTCGTAGTCGATGTCGATGAGGCCCACGCGCCCCTGGAGGAGTTCGAAGTCGGTCTTGAAGCGCCCGCCCTCGGCGACGTCGACGACGGCCTTGGGGACGACGGTGATGCCCCCGGCGTCGGAGTGGATGTGGCGCTCGAAGTAGGTGTACTGCGCGTGGGCGCCCACGCGGATGCGCCCGTCCATCTCGTGGCGGACATCGATGGCGTTGGGGAAGATGCAGTGGGCGACGACGTCGATCCTCGAGTCGTCGCCCGTCGCCAGGTCCAGCCCGATCCGCTGGACGCCCTCGGCCTGCAGGAGCCCGAAGCACATGTGCACGGGCTTGGCGATCTGCACGCCCGCGTCGAGGCGGATGACGATCCGCACGCCCTCGCCCTCGCGCCCGACGTCCACGTGCAGCCCCGCAACGGTGCGGGAGCTGATGACCTCGTGGAGCCCGATGACCAGGTGCGCGACGTCGGGGTCGTGCATCTGCTTGTGAATCCTCGCAATGCCCGCAAGATCTGCAACTTCCATGGCGATCAATCCCTGTCCAGTTGCGGGCGGTTCTTGTGCCCGCAGGGAACGCACTTGTCCCCGAAGTACTGCACCACGTGCTCCACGGAGCCCTTGTCCACGACCTTCCCGCAGCAGATCAGGAACGCGTGCTCGGCCCAGCGGAGGACCTCCATCGAGTGCGTGATGAGCAGCACCGTCGAGCCGGCGTCCTTGAGGACGGCGATGGCGTCGTGGATGCGGTGAAGGCTC
>JAWLCQ010000140.1:0-13344 GCA_041687095.1 Phycisphaerae bacterium
ACCCCCACGGCTCCCTCGCCCCTGTCGGGGCTCTGAAGGACGCAGCCGCCTTCCGGGGGTTCCGCTGCGCTCCACCCCCGGCTACTGTCCCGCGCCCCTATCGGGGCTTTCGGACCGACGCCCGGCAAGGTCGCCGAGATGTGTGGAACAACAAGGTCAGGAGACCCCCAATGCTCGCGATTGCGCGAACCGCGACTCAGTCCGACTTGAACTGCCGCCCGCACTGGCGGCACCGGAACCAGAGCAGGAGGATGTCATACAGCACGAGTGCGAACAGAACGTCAGCGATCAGCCGCCCGATGTTCGCGACGGACCAGACGTAGTCCGCCTTCGATCCGCAGTGCGGGCACCTTCTCGGAAGAAGCAGTCCCATGATCGTTGCTCCCTGACGGTTATTCTACCGCTGCCTGGAATGTCCGGCAACTGATACGATGGGGTCCCCGTGGGGCACCCCCCGGGTGCAGGACGGCTTGCCTTTTTGGCGTTCGCGGTATACTCCCTTCGTGGTGGAGGGTGGGCGGAGGAGTGTGAGACGTGAGCGAGGCAGGCGACATTCGCGGGATGGTCTTCGACATCCAGCGGTTCAGTATCCATGACGGTCCCGGGATCCGGACGACGGTGTTCCTCAAGGGCTGCCCGCTCCGCTGCCTGTGGTGCCAGAACCCCGAGGGGCTTTCGCCCGCGCAGCAGTTGGCGTACTCGCCCGATCGGTGCATCGGGTGCGGGGCGTGCGTGGCGCACTGCCCCCGCGGGGCGCATCGCACCGACCCGGGCGGGCAGCGCGTGCTGGACCGCTCGCGCTGCGCGGTGTGCGGGCTCTGCGCCCAGCACTGCCACGCCGACGCCCTGGAGATCATCGGCAGCGAGATGACGGTGACGGAGGTGCTGGAGGAGGTCCTGCGCGATCGGCCGTTCTACGAGACCAGCGGGGGGGGCGTGACGCTCTCCGGGGGCGAGCCGATGATGCAGTTCGCCTTCACGCAAGCCCTGCTCTCCGCCGCCCAGTCCGCCGGGCTCCACGCGTGCCTCGAGACGAGCGGATTCTGTGAGGCTTCAAAGCTCGAGGCGGTGCGGGAGCACGTGGACCTGCTGCTCTTCGACCTCAAGGACACCGACGACGCCAGCCACCGTCGCCTGACGGGCGTGTCGAACGGGCCCATCCTGTCCAACCTCCGCCGCCTACACGACGCCGGGACGCGCATCGTGCTCCGCTGCCCCATCGTCCCCGGATGCAACGACCGCGAGGACCACTTCGCTGCCCTCGCCGCCCTCTGCCGCGAGCTTCCCCGCATCGAGGGCGTGGAGGTCATGCCCTACCACCGCCTGGGCGAGAGCAAGCACGCCCGCCTGGACGCACAGGCCCGCCCCTGGAGCACCGCCCCCCCCACGCCCCAGACCGTGCAGGAGTGGCTGCAGCGCCTCCGCGAGTTGGGCGCCCCCGTCGTCAACGAGTAGCGACGGGGGGAGCGGAGGGGAAGGGGAGAGGGTAGAGGTGAGAGGTGAGAGGTTAGAGTGCAGACGCTCCAATGGTCTGGACGGATCGGAAACCACCGGAACGCTCGGGCGTTCGTGGAGGGTCCCAGATACCACGAAGGCACGGGCGTCTCCCCTCTCACCTCTCACCTCTCACCTCCAACCTCTAACCTCTAACCTCTAGCCCGCCGTCTCCACCAGCCGCTGGAGGAACGGGTACGCTTCGCGGGCGTAGCGGAGGGCGTTGGGGCGGTCGGCGACTTCGAGTTCGACGGTCAGGTCCCCGGCGTACCCGATCTCGCGCAGGGCTCGCACGACGGCGGGCAGGTCCGTCTCGCCCGTCCCCAGCGGGACGGACTGGTGCCCGCGGTGGTCCTTGATGTGCACGTTGCCGATGCGGCCGGCGAGGGTGCGCACCGCCGCGGCCGCCTCCACCCCCGACGCCGTGTAGTGACCCGTGTCGATCGTGACGCGCAGGCGGGGGCTGTCCGTGGGCAGCAGCTCGAAGATCCGCTGGTAGTCCTCGACGGTCTCGATCTGGTAGTGGAAGTGGTTCTCCAGGCACAGGTCCACCGCGAGTTGCTCGGCCTTGGGGGCGAGGTTGGACAGCCCGGCGGCGAGGCGATGGAGGATCCGGTCCTTCCCGGAGGCGTCGGCGCCCTGGGGCAGGGGCCAGGCCGAGAGCACCACGCGCTCGCACGCCAGTTCGCCCGCGAGGTCCAGCACACGGTCGACGTAGGCGGCCGTCTCGGTGAGCGTCTCGTCGCTCTCCCCGCCGATCCCCCCCGCGTGCAGGCCCACGACGTGCACGCCCACGCGGCGGGCGGCGAGGGTGATGTCCATGGCCGTGATGGTCCTCGCATCCACGTGCCGCCACCCCGCCACCGCGAGCAGTTCCACGCGGTCAAAGCCCGCGGTCTTGCAGGCAGCGAACGCCTCGTTCCACTCCAGTTCCGGCATGCAGACGGTGTTCATCGCCAAGTGCATGAGCGCGTCCTTTCCGCTGGGGTCCCGTGGGCGGAGGCATCGAAGCGATCCGCCCGCACCGAATGCTAGTAGGTCACGGCCATCGCCAAGCCGCAATCGCGGGCGCCACGGCTGCGCTGTTCACAGCCGTCCTGCCGGGAAGGACACGGCTGCAGACGGCGCAGCCGTGGCACCCGGCCCGGACGTTTGCGCGCGGGACCGGGCAACGCGCTTGCCCAAGCCGCGTCCCGCGCGCAGGGGCGGCGGCGCTTCGCTCCGCTCCCCCCTGCACGCCCCACCTCTCCCCTCTCCCCTCTCACCTCTAACCTCTCACCTCTCACCTCTCCCCTCTAACCTCTAACCTCTAACCTCTAACCTCTAACCTCTAACCTCTGACCTTCCGCCCCCCCCCGCCGGACTTGTTCCGGCGACTGGACATGCTACAATCCGAGAGTGCCCGGCCCTGTCGCAAGGCGTCGCCCGCGGACGCGGAAAGGAGCGGTTCCGTGAACGTGCGTACAAACGCGCTGGAGGCGTTGGAGGAGCGCATTCTGCTGTCGGTCCTGTACCCGGACCTGCTGAGCGCCTCCGCCCCCGCCGACCACCCCGCCCTGCCCGGGGAGATGGACGTCTTCGCCCCGCCCGTGGACGCCCTCCCGCCCTCCCCCGCCGCCCCCGCCTTCGCCGAGTGGACCCGCTCCGCCGGGCCCGACGATGTGCTGACCGTCACGGGCGACCTGTTCTCCT
Source organism: Phycisphaerae bacterium (assembly GCA_041687095.1). Taxonomy (GTDB): domain Bacteria; phylum Planctomycetota; class Phycisphaerae; order SM23-33; family SM23-33; genus JAWLCQ01. The sequence goes on from JAWLCQ010000140.1 coordinate 3,187, forward strand.
CGCTGGCGTTCGACAACCTCGGGCGCGACACGCGGTTCACGGTCTTCGGGCAGACCTCCCCCACCGACGCCACCCTCGCCCCCGCCGACATCCTCCGCCTCGACGCCTCCCGCGGCGCCGTCGTCCTCGACGACGCCCTGCCCGCCCACAGCGCCTACCTCGTCTGGTGCGCCAACGATGCGGGCTACGGGCGACCGGCCATCGTCAACGCCACCGACGCCTGGTGGGTCGGGCCCAAGGTCGCCTCCCGCGGGGACACCGTCAGCGCCTACGGGCGAAACCTCTCCCACGACAACGGAACGACCACCGCGTGGGTGTACCTCCAGCCCGCCGGCGGGCCGGGCCGCTGGGTCACCCCGTCGGCCGTCAACCCCTACAAGGTGGACTTCCCCGTCCCCGCGGACCTCGCCAACGGCAGCTACGAGGTGTGGGTGCACAATGGTCACGGCGGGGCGTACGGGTGGAGCCAGGCCGGTTCGCTCACCGTCGACGACGGGATGCCCTGGACCGCCACCGTCTTCAACGTCCGCGACTACGGGGCGGTGGGCGACGGGGTCACCGACGACCGCCCCGCCATCGTCGCCGCCTACACCGCCGCCCGCAACGCCGGGGACTGGAACACCGTCTACTTCCCCGCGGGCACGTACGCCGTCGGGACCAGCATCTCCATCCAGACCAAGCAGCGCTGGGTGGGCGACGGAATGAACGCCACGAGCATCGTCTCCCACGCCAACTGGGGAACCACGGGCAGCTACGCCCTGCTGGGCGGAGGGGGCAGCCACAACGAGGTCGTGGGCCTCACGCTCCAGGCGAATGCGGGCTACACCTACCCCTTCCTCGTCCACCGCCGCGGGCTCACCAACACCCGCTACACCGGCGTCCGCTTCCGCGCGCAGGGGCGCGACGTCGTCGACGCCCACAGCAGCACCCGCCTGTTCTTCACCGGGTGCGAGCTGATCGGGAAGCAGACGTTCCTGGGGACCGCCTCGCAGGTGTTCATCGACGGTACCGACTACTACGCCACCAACGACGCGGGCGTCATGTGGTACACGTGGGGCGGGGACGACATCAGCGTCACCAACTCCACCGGGCAGGACTATGACAACTCCGACCCCAACTCCTCCGCCGGGTGGGGCCAGGGCCGCTGGTTCACCGGCAACGGGATCTGGGGCAGCGGGGTCAACACGTACATCGGCGACAACGCCACCCACGACCTCGCCGTCCGCCCCCTCTGCGGGGAGCAGAACACCGGCGAGCAGCTCATGTGGGAGGGCAACAACGTCCGCTTCCGCGCGTCCCCCACCGCCGCCACCGACACCACCGTCACCCTCCCCGGGGCGTGGAACCTCGCAGGGGCCTGGCTGACCATCACCGACGGGAAGGGCGTGGGGCAGGTCCGCGAGATCACCGCCTACGACGCCGTCACCAAGGCCCTGACCGTCCGCACGCCCTTCAACGTCGTCCCCGACGCCACCAGCGTCTGCACCATCGGGAACGTGACGGCCAACCTCGTCATCTACAACAACCACTTCGACGGGAAGAGCACCTACGCCACGCAAAACACCGCGTCGACGGCCATCGAGCCCTTCGGGGGCTGCCACAACGTCGTCGCCGCCGCCAACACCCTCACCGAGGTGCGGACGGGCATCAGCCTGTGGGGCCTGGCGAACGGGGACCCGGCGGGGTTCCAGGCGTGCTACTGGAACCTCTACACGGACAACACCATCACCAACACCCGCACGGCCATCAACACCACCACCAGCACGATCGACGACGAGGGGCCCGGCAGCGCGCACCTGGGCAACACGTTCCGCAACACGGTCATCACCGGGACCTCCCAGAACGCCGTCCGCCACGCCGCCTCCCGCCCCCCGGAGGCGGCCGCGTCGCTGACGGTGTTCGAGGACCTCACCATCACCGACTCCGGGTACGCCATCGTCTGCTCGGGGCCCGTCGCCGACGCCGTCTTCTACAGCAACGACGTGTCCCTGGGCGGGGCGACGTACTGGGGCTCGCGGGCCATCGAGTTCACGAGCGGCCAGGTCCCCGTCCTCCGCGACAACACCTGGACGGGGTACGAGACGACGTACGCGGGCCCCTCCCCCGGGGCCATCCTCGAATTGCCTACCCGCGTCCTCACCGCGGACGTCGAATCGGGAAGCAGCGTGGTCCTGGGCCTGCCCGTCTGGAACGTCGGGCCCGTCGGGCTCTCGTGGTCGGCGACCGACAACGCCGACTGGATCGCCCTCGCCCCCACCGGCGGGAGCGTCCCCGACGAGCAGTCGGCGGGCAGCGTCACCCTCACCTGCACCGCCAAGTCGTACCTGGAACCGGGCGTGCACGAGGGCGTGGTGACGATCACGGGGGCGGGCTGGGTCCAGCGGGCGACGGTGCTGCTGACCGTGAGCGGGACCAGCGGGAGCCCCCCGCCCCCCGCGACGGTGACGCTCACCGCCTCCGACCCCGCCGCCGCCGAAGCCCCCACCGACACCGGGACGTTCACCTTCACCCGCAGCAACGCCGCCGGGGAACTCCGCGTCCGCTACACCGTGGGCGGATCCGCCGGGGGGGACGACTACGACGAGACCCTCAGCGGGTACGTCGTCTTCGCCCCCGGACAGGATACGCTCACGCTCACCCTCACGCCCAACGACGACGACCTCATCGAGCGCGACGAGACGGTGATCCTCACCCTCGCCCCCGACGAGGACTACACCATCGCCGGCCCCGCGACGGGGACGGTCACGATCGTCAGCGACGATCGGCCGGCGGTGAGCATCACGGCCACCGACCACCGCGCGAGCGAGAGCGGGAGCGACACGGGCACGTTCACCCTCACCCGCAGCGGAGCGGGCCTGCTGACGCAGGACGACCTCGTGGTCTACTACACCGTCTCCGGGACCGCCGAGCAGGCCGACTACGTCGAGGTCCTCCCGGGCGTCGCGACCATCCCCGCCGGGCAGGCGAGCACGACCATCACGATCACCCCCATCGACGACACCCTCTGGAACGAGGGCGCCGAGACCGTCATCCTCACGCTCCTGACCGACCCCGCCTACACCCTCGGAGCGTCCGCGAGCGACCTCGTCGCCATCGCCGAGAACGACTGGACGGCGGGGTTCTTCGACATCACGTCGGGGTTCTACGCCAACCGCTCCCCCGTCAATGGAGTGACCACGCAGATCGGGGCGGACAACTGGTGGTACCACAAGGCCGGGTGGACCACGGGGAACAAGGGCAACAGCTTCTCCACCAACCCCAGCCGCTTCGTGCTGCTGACGGACGGGCGGAGCGGGACCAGCGGGGCGTACGGCTGGTGGGTGCCGCCCAACCGCCCGTACCTCTACAACGGCAAGGTGGACGCGACGGGGCACGCGGGCATCCAGAGCGGGACGTCGATGGGCACGGGGGTGTACGTCGACGCCGCGAACGGGACCATGCTCGCCCTGGAGTGGAAGGCCCCCATCGCCTGCATCGTGGACGCGAGCTACACCTTCATCGGGCGGAACCACTCCTCCAGCGATCTGGAGTTCCACCTGGGCTTCTCCAGCGGGACCAACTGGGTCAAGCTGGGCAGCCCGAGTTGGGTGCTCGTGACGGAGGACAACGTCGTCGGCAGCGAGCGGACGCTCTCGGCGAGCGGGATCCGCCTGAATGCGGGCGAGTCCATCATCCTGTGCGTCAACTGCTACGACCTGGACGACTACGACGGGGCGCTCATCACCGGGGGGATCACCTTCAACCCCCTGCCCGAGGTGACGATCGCCGCCACCGACCCCGAGGCCTTTGAGCAGGGGCAGGAGACGGCGACCTACACTGTGACCCGCGTCGGGCCCACCACGGGCGACCTGACGGTGTACTTCGGGGTGGACGCGAGTTCCACGGCGAGCGCGGGGGACTACACGCTCTCGCACACCGCTTCGGTGGTGATCCCGGACGGGCAGGCGTCGGCGGTCATCACGCTGACTCCCATCGACGACGCCCTGATCGAGACCCCCGAAACCCTCACGCTCGTCCTGCTCCCCCACACCGCCTACGCCCTCGGAACCCCCCTCGCCGCCACCGCCGTCATCTTCGACAACGACACCATCCCGGGCGACGTCAACGGCGACGGCCTGGTCGACGCGGCCGACATCGACGACGTCTTCGCCCACTTCACCGACGCCGGAACCGCCCCGCACGACCTCAACGCCGACGGCCGCGTGGATGACGACGATGTCGCCGTGCTGGTCCGCGACATCCTGGGGACCCAGTACGGGGACGCGACGCTCGACGGGACGGTGGACCTGGATGACCTGACCGTGCTGGGGACGTTCTACGGTTCGAGCGGGCAGGGCTGGGCGCAAGGCGACTTCAACGGCGATGGCCGCGTGGACCTGGACGACCTGACGCTGCTGGGGACCTTCTACGGGTTCGTCTCCGCAAGCGCCCCGGAGGCGACCCTCCTCGCCGTCGCAAGCTACGAAACCGCCGCCCCCGACGCGAGCGAGCCCACCGCCGCCGCCGAACCCACCGCCCCACCGCTCCGCAGCACACCGCTGCACGCGTACTCGCCGGCGCGGCGCGCGGGATCCGACGGAGCGGCCGACGAGGAGCAAGCGGAGAGCACCGCATCCCTGCGCGAGACGCCCCTGGAACTCCCGTACCCGCTCCTGCCGCCCGCACGGCCGGGGAACGCCGATCAGGAACCGACGGACTCCGTGCGGAGCCTCCAGAGCGCCGACCGGACCGCCCGGGACGTGCGGTTCGCCCGGGAGGCGGCTGTCCCGCGCCTCGATCTGCTGGACCTGCTTGCCCCGGAGGTGCTCCCCGGCGTATTGTGATGCGCGTTCCCGGCAGTTCGCAGGCAGCGTCGGTTGGACGTGGTTGCTCCGCTTCGCTCCGCAAGCCACGGCACCCGCCCGTGAATGAACTGGGCGCCCCGGAACGCAAGACATCAGCGGTTCCCCCCCGCTCCCGCCCGGGCGCGTGAGCGAACCACAACCAAAGGATGGCCCATGAAGGACAAGCACAACATTCTCGGGATTCACATCACGGACCGCCTGACCGAGGCCGTCGAGGTGCAGCGGCACCTGACGGAGTACGGCAAGTTCATCCGCACCCGCCTGGGGTTGCACGACGTGACGGCCAATTCGCCCAACGGGCTGCTCCTGTGCGAGATGGTCGGGCCCGACGAGATGGTCGCCGAACTCGCCCGCGTCCTCAACGCCATCGAGGGTGTCGAGACCAAGCTCATCGTCTTCGAGCACGAGGACTGATACGCGTTCACGGGAGTGCGGGTGATGAGTCCCGCACCGCCTCGAAAAAGGGGACAGGCACCTGCGCGGCAAGAAGCATGCCGCTACGGAGCCAGTCCCCTTTTTCGAGGCTCCCTGCGCCTTTCCCGCCTGCGCCTCTCCCGCCTGCGCCTTTCCCGCCTGCGCCTTTCCCGCCTTCGTATCTCGGCGTGCCCCTTTCCTCACGCCTTCGCTGCGGTTCGCGAAGGCGTGCGCGGTTGCCCCACCGCCTGCGACGACTGCAGCGCGTCCCCGATGAGGGTGCGGCGGTTCTGGTCGCGGAGGACGGCGGCGTCGATGGCGTCGGGGTCCCAGTCGGCGAAGGCCATCGCCAGCAGCCGCTCCTTCACCGTCGCGTAGGCGGGGTCGTCGATGACGTTCCGCGTCTCGCGGGGGTCGGTTTCGAGGTCGAACAGTTCCATGCCCTGGCGGTGGTAGTAGTTGAGCTTGTGCTGACGGTAGCGGACCATGCGCTCGGGGCCCTGGGTGTCGCACGCGTAGTAGTCGCAGAAGATCGGGATGTCGGGCAGCGCCGCGCCCTGCGTGCAGGCGGCCCACAGCGAGCGGCCGTCCTGCGGGATGTTCCACCCCTCGACGCCCGCGGCGTCGCGGAGGGTAGGGAACAGGTCCAGCAGCGACACGGGCGTGTCCACCCGCGCACCCTCCCGCACGCCCAACTGCGGGCCCGAGACGATCAGCGGGACGCGGGCGGACTCCTCGTAGAAGAGGTTCTTGCCCCACAGCCCGTGCTCGCCCCACATGTCCCCGTGGTCGGAGGTGTAGAGGATCACGGTGTTCTCCGCGTGCCCCCCGCGCTCGAGCGCCTCGAGCACCTGCCCGATCCACCCGTCGAGCATCGTCACCATGGCGAGGTAGGCCTGGCGGGACTGGCGGGTCTGCTCGGGCGTGAAGCGGTCGAAGCCCCAGACGGTGTCCGACCAGTGCACGTTGCGGCCAAAGAGGCTCTCCCGCGGGACGGGCGGGGGGATCTCGACGTCGTTGTAGAGGTCGAACGCGCTGCGCGAGCAGTGCAGCGGGTAGTGCGGGAACCCGAAGCCCACGCACAGGCAGAACGGCTGCTCCGCGGGGTGCGTATCGAGGAAGCGGACGGCGTCGTCGCGCTTCGGGAGGTCCCCGGTGGTGAACGTGTCATCGTCCTCGACGCGGACCCGCGACCAGCAGCCGTGCCCGGTCCCATTGCCCGTCTCCTCGCCCCGGCGGAACCCGCTGACCTTGTGGATCCCCTCGTGCCAGTGCTCCTGGAACCCGTGGAGGTTGTCGGGCCCGATGAAGTGCATCTTCCCGTCCATGATCGTGCGGTAGCCCTGGGCGCGGAGCATGTGGGCCCAGGTGGGGATGTTGCTCGCCAGGGGCGACCCGATGTCCCACGCCTCGATGCGGTGGCAGAGCAGCCCGCTCATGAACGACGACCGCGACGGGACGCACAGCGAGAAGTTGCAGTAGGCGTTGTCGAACGTGGTCCCGCGGGCGGCGAGGCGGTCGAGGACGGGCGTGCGGGCGAAGTCCGCTCCCATGCAGCCCATCGTCTGCGGGGCGTGCTCGTCACTGACGATGATCAGGAAGTTCGGTCGCTTCGGATCGGGCATGATCTCTCCTGTGCTTACAGCGGCAGCCACAGCATAGTGCGCGGGGGCGGGGGCGTCCACCGGAACCCTTGCATTCCACCCTCCCGAGAACGGTTACCTTTCTCGCAGTCGGCCCGGCCGGGGCTTGCCGTTTGGCGTCCGTTTCTTCTTCTCCACCGCCCGTCCCCCGCTTCGCGGTACAATCGCCCCCGTGAGCGAACCGGACCACTCATCCTCCGACGTCCTCATCGCCGGCGCCGGCGCCGCGGGGCTGCTCGCCGCCATCGCCGCCGCCCAGCGCGGGGCGCGCGTCCTCGTCGTCGAGCACCTCCCCCGCCCGGGCGTCAAGCTCCTCGCCACCGGCGGGGGGCGCTGCAACCTCACCAACACCGACGACCGCTCCGCCTTCCTCGCCGCCCTCGGCCGCCAGGGCCGCTTCGCCCAGCCCGCCCTCGACGCCTTCGGCCCCGAGGACCTCCGCGCCCTCCTCGAACGCCTGCACGTCCCCACTGTCGTCTCCGACGGCGGGGGCGTCTACCCCCGGACCCAACGCGCCGCCACCGTCCAGACCGCCCTCTGGAAGCACGCCGAATCCCTCGGCGTCCGCTTCCTCCTCGGCGTCCGCGTGACGGACATCGCCCTGCGCGACGCGGGCGAGGCAGACCGCTGCTCCACGCCCCGCGAAGGCCGAGCGCATCGGCCGGAGTCCAGCGAGGCCCCTCCCCCCTCCGCGACCCCCGCGTTCTCCGCGGTGAATCGCGTGCTGACGGGCCTGCGGACGTCGGCGGGGACGCTCCACGCCCCGCGCGTGATCCTCGCCACCGGCGGGCGGGGCTACCCCGACCTGGGGGCCAGCGGGATCGGATTCACCCTCGCCGAGCGCACCGGCCACACCGTCGTGCCCCCCGTCCCCGCCCTGGTCCCGCTGGAACTCTCCGACCCCTGGGTCCGCTCGCTCCCGGGCATCGCCCTGCCCCGCGCCCGCCTCCGCATCGACGAGCCCCGCAACGCCCCCCAGCGGACGGGCGAGCTGCTCTTCACCCACCGGGGCCTGTCGGGGCCGGCCGTGCTGAACCTCTCGGGCGACGTCTCCGAGCGCCTCGCCCGCACGGGCGCCCCCGTGCGCCTGCGCCTGTCCGTCCACGCCGACACCCCCTCCGCCCAGTGGCGGCAGCGGTTCGACCACTGGCGCCAACGGCAGGGCCGGCGCGAGCTGCCCTCGCTGCTCTGCGACCACCTCCCCGCCGCCCTCGCCGACGCCCTCTGCCGCGCCGCCGCCCTGCCCCCCCGCACCGCCGCCGCCCACGCCCCCGCCGACGCCCTCCGCCGACTCCTCGAACTGCTCTGCGACGCCCCCCTCACCGCCACGGGCACCGAGGGCTGGGCGAAGGCCATGGTCACCCGAGGGGGCGTCCGCCTCCGCGACGTCGACCCCCGCACGCTCCAATCCCACCATCTCCCCGGCCTCCACTTCGCGGGCGAACTGCTCGACCTCGACGGGCCCTGCGGGGGCTACAACCTTCAGTGGGCCTTCGCCTCCGGATACCTCGCGGGCGCCTCGGCGGGGCAGAAGGCACCAGGGGAGGAGGGTAGAGGTGAGAGGTGAGAGTGAGGAACTGCAGGAAACGCCGCCCGCGAACACTCTAACCTCTCACCTCTAACCTCTAACCTCACCCGCGTCATCCCGCTCTCCGCCAGGACCCCGGATCCGCGCTAACGCCGCGTAACCAGCGACCGGTTATAATCCTCGGGGATTCCGAACCGCGCGAGGGCCGCCGTTGAACGCTCCTGGACAACCCGACTACTACGCCATCCTGAGCGTTCCGCGGACCGCGTCGGCGGGGGAGATCCGCTCCGCCTACCGCCGCCGCGCCCTGCAGGTCCACCCCGACCGCCACCCCGACGACCGCCCCGGCGCCGAACGCCGCTTCCAGGACCTCCTCGAAGCCTACGAGGTCCTCAGCGACGAGTTCGAGCGCCAGTGCTACGACCACGCCACCGGCGCCACGACCCGCCGCTTCTCCCCCCAGGAGCTGGCGCGGATGGGCGTGATGTCCGCGGGGACGCGGGCGCACGTCCGCCCCCCCGCCCCCGTCGGCCAGCCGCGCCTCCGCCCGGGCAGCGACCCCGACGACCGCCTCGCCCCCCAGTTCGCCGCCGCCGTCGGGCTCGTCGTCGCCCTCCTCGCCGCCGCGACCAGCCTCCTCTGGCCGCCCGCGGGCCTGCTGCTGGGCGTGGGGGCGATGACCCTGGCGTCGGGGGCCCTGTGCAGCGTCGGAACCGTCCGCCTGTCCATCCTCGGGGGTCGCGTGGCCGAACTCGCCCGCCTGCTGGCCGTGCTCGCCCTGTCCATCGCCGCCGCCGCCTGGGGCGTCCGCCTCGTGACCATGCTCGCCGAGTTCTGGACCGCCGACCCCGCCTGGGCGCCCGCGCGACTCCTGGCCGCCCTGCCCGGGAAGACGGCGTGGCTGCTGCTGGCGGGGCTGCTCTTCCTCTGGCTCGGCCGCTCGCGCGTCCGCGTGCAGAACGAGCCCCAGCGATGGCGGGAGTACCGCTTCCTCCTGCTGCTGATGGTGGGGTCGCTGGGCTGGGGCCTCCTGTGCTGCCAGGCCTTCGTCCGCCTCTGCCCGGAGTACTTCGCCTACCTCCGCGAGGGCACGGGGGTGTTCCGCCTCGCCGGGGCGCTCAACCCCCGCCCGGCGCACCTGGCGTCGCTGCTGGAGGCGGTGGATCACGTGTGGCGGGTCGGGCTGGTGCTGGGCCTGACCATCCTGCTGGCGAACTCCCCCCACCGCGGGGCGCCGCTGCTGTCGTACCAGGGCATGCTGCGGCGCATCGCGCCCCCGCTGGCGCTGATCCCCGTCCTCGCCGCCCTGCTGGCGCTGCTGGGCCTCGCGGGCATCCTGGGCGACACGCTGGGCGGAGCCCTCATCCCCCCCCACCGCCGCCCGCCGTACGTGATGGCCGCCTGGGGCTGGAACCTCGGCCAGTTCGCCGGCGTCCTCCTCGCCGCCCTCTGGTCCGCCGCCCGCATCCTCGCCACCCGCCACCGCCTCGCCCGCCAATACCGCTACCACCGCGCCTTCCAAACCCAACCCCTCCTCCCACCCCCACCGGAGGCGACGGCCGAGTGAGGACGCCAAAGCGGACACCGTCCCCGTATCCTGTGCAGAACAAACCCATCGAGCGAAACGGGGACTGGCTCCGCAGGGGCGTGCCGTTCGCCCCGGAGGTGCCTGTCCCCCTTTCGCGGCCGCACTCGCCCCGACCGTGCAAAACAAACCCATCATCGCCCG
>JAWLCQ010000141.1:0-13235 GCA_041687095.1 Phycisphaerae bacterium
GGGAGGTGGGGTCAGGAGACCCCCGGCGCAGGCGGGTGGGGCGGGGCAGGGGCCCCGGGGCGTGGGGGGGGCATGGCTTGGGGCGCGGGGGGGGGCATGGCTTGGGGCGGCACTGGAGGGCAGGCGGGCTGCTACCCCCGGTCCGGGAGTTCGCGAAGCGCCTGCCACGTGAGGTCGATCAGCGTCTGGCGGTGCGGGTCGGCGGGCTCGCCCCACAGCGCCCGCAGAACGCTCGCGAGGGTGTCGCGGGTGAGGTCCTCCACCCGCGAGGGCAGCCCCACCGGGGCGGTGGGCGATTCCTCGCGGTGCTGCACCAGGTATCGCACGCCCGCCGCCGCTCCCAGGGCCAGGCGGTGCGGATCCACACCGGCGTCGAGGGCGCGGCGCATGGTCCCGAACAGCCGGTCGTCCCAGCCGAGCTTGCGGATGGGGTCGCGGCAGATCCGCTCGGTGCGGTCGTTAAGGTACGGGTTGGTCATGCGGACGAGGAGGTCGGCGGCGTAGGCCTCGTACCCGTCGGGCGTGAACAGCGGGTCGTGCAGGTGGGCGTGGCGGTGCAGCATCGCCGGGCGTGACTCGTCCAGAAACGCCCCCCGCGCCGTCCCCATCACCCACGCGTCGCCCCCCGCGGCCGCGATCGTCGGATGGCCCCGATACGCCGCGAGATACCCGATCAGCGCGTGGATGGCGTTGTGCCCGTAGAGCTTGGCCTCCTCGAAGGGCAACAGGTCGTCCTTCTCGATGAAGACGTCGATCCCCCGCCGATACCCCGCCAACTCCACGCGGGACACGAGGATGCGGTTGAACTCCTCCACCAGCACCGCCCGAGCGATCCCCGGGGCAAGCGGGGCGAGGTCCAGGCGCTGCATCTCCTCGGGATCGGAGATCACGCCACTCATCTTCCCGATGACCGTGTTCAATGCCTGGACATTGCGGATTGCGGATTGCGGATTGCGGATTTCCGCATGCGAGCCACAGGGGGAGTTCGAGGAACTCGCCCCGGAAAAGGGGACTGGCTCCGCAGGGGCATACTTCTCGCCCCGGAGGTGCCTGTCCCCTTTTTCGAGGCCGCCCGCGGGAGAAGCGGAGTTCACCGCGGAGGGCGCAGAGACCGCAGAGGAAGAAGGTTTCTGTGCGCTGCCGTCTTCTCCCTGCGTGCTCTGCGATCTCTGCGGTGAAACGCGCCCTCCGGACGCCGCCGCGATCGCGTCGATCAGGAGTTCCGCGGCGTGGTTGTGGTTCTCGGCGGCGTAGAGGACGGTGGGCCGGTCCGGGTCCTTGCGTTGGGAGAGGCCCTTGGCGAGGAGGGCTGCGACGCTGCTGTCCCCACCGGCGGTGTAGATGGCGACGCTGGGCAGGCAGGTGGCGAGTTCATCGCTTTCGGCGATGGCGGACAGCAGGGCGGCCCGGTCAGCATCGTCGCGCGGGTTGAGCACCTCCACGCCCTCGATGCGGACGCGGTCGATCCCGTCGGGGCGAGCGATGTTGACCGTGTACGCCCCTCCCCCACCGCGCACGGCCGCCACCAGCGCAGGGTCCACCTCCGCGACGACGAACCGCGCGAAGTTCCCCGACCGCTGCGCCTCGTAGAGGAACAGCCCGCTCTGGATGGGTCCGAAACCGAACCCGACGTATGTCTTCACTAGATGCCTTCTCTGCTCCGCCGCAGCAGGTCCTCGTTGTCGCATCTCCGCGTAGGCGTGTAGCCCTGAAGCGGGAGGATGTGCTCGTGGACGGCGTCGATGAGGTCGCAGGGGTAGGGGAAGAAGGCGTCCTCGACCTCGTCGGCGGGGGTGATCCAGTTGCGGGCGCCCACCACCACCGGGGGCGCGTCGAGGTCGTCGAAGGCCAGTTGGGTGATCTTGGCGGCCAGGGTCTGCAGGGCGCTGCCGCGCTCGCAGGCGTCGCTGGCCAGGAGGATCTTGCGGGTCTTTCGCACGCTCGCGAGGACCTTGTCGTAGTTGAAGGGCACGATCGAGCGGGCGTCGATGAGTTCGCAGGAGATCCCGTACTTCGCATCGAGTTCCTGGGCGGCCTCCATGGCGCGGTAGAGGGTGGCCCCGACGGTGAGGATCGTCAGGTCCTTGCCCTCCTTCTTCACGTCGGGCTCCCCGATGGGGATCTCGTAGCGTCCCTCGGGCACGCCCCCGGGGTGGAACAGCTCGGGCTGGTCGTAGATCCGCTGCGACTCGAAGAAGATCACCGGGTCCGTCCCCAGCAGGGCGGAGTACATCAGGCCCTTGGCGTCGTAGGGGGTGGCGGGGAAGACGACCTTCAGGCCGGGAACGTGGGCGACGATGCTCGTCCAGTCCTGCGAGTGCTGCGCCCCGTACTTGCTGCCCACCGACACGCGGAGGACGACGGGCATCTTCAGCAGCCCGCCCGACATGCTCTGCCACTTGGAGAGCTGGTTGAAGATCTCGTCGCCCGCCCGGCCCATGAAGTCGCAGTACATGAGTTCGGCGATGACGCGCCCGCCCTCGAGCCCGTACCCGACGGCGGCACCGGTGATGGCGCCTTCGCTGATGGGCGTGTTGAACAGGCGGTGGTACGGGAGGGCCTCGGTGAGCCCGCGGTAGACGGCGAAGGCCCCGCCCCAGTCGCGGTTCTCCTCGCCCCAGGCGGCGAGGGTGGCGTCCTCGTAGAAACGGTCGAGGACGGCCTCGAAGATGGCGTCGCGGAACAGGACGCACTTGCTCTTGGACAGGGGCTTGCCGCTCTCGTCGAGCCCCGACCGCGAGCGCTTGGCGAGGGACTGCACGCGGGGGTTCTCCTCCCGGGTCATCAGAACCTCGGGGGTGCGGGAGGGGTCCATGGACTCCACCTTCTGGTTGGAGAACATGGTCTGTTCGAGCAGGCAGTAGTGCTTCTTGAGGTCGGCGCGGGGGGAGAGTTCGAGGTCGATGGCCTTGCGGAAGGCGCGGAGGATGGTGTCCTCGGCGTAGGCGTGGATGTCGTCGATCTCACCGGGCTTGGCGACCTTCGCGTCCACGAGGTTCTTGGCGAAGGTCACGATGGGGTCGCACTCCCGCCACGCGTCGATCTCGCTCTTCTCGCGGTAGCTGGAGGCGTCGGAGGGCGAGTGCCCGCTGAAGCGGTAGGTGACGGTGTCCAGCAGGACCGGCCCGTCGCCGCGCTGGAGGATCTCGCGCTTGCGCTTCATGGCGTCGATGACGGCGAGGGGGTTATAGCCATCGACGCGCTCGGCGTGCATGGACTGCGGGTTCAGGGCCGCCCCGATGCGGGCGACCATCTTGAACCCCATCGTCTCGCCCATCGGCTGACCGCCCATCCCGTAGAAGTTGTTCACGAAGTTGACGAGGAGCGGCAGGCCCCCTCGGTGCTCGGGGTCCCAGAGTTCCTTGTACTGGTCCATGGTGGCGAGGCACAGGCCTTCCCAGACGGGCCCGCAGGCGCTGGAGGCGTCCCCGATGTTGCACACGACGATCCCGGGCTTGTGGTTGATCTTCTTGAACAGGGCGGCCCCGACCGAGATGTCGCCCGATCCGCCGACGATCGCGTTGTTGGGGTACACGCCGAAGGGCGGGAAGAAGGCGTGCATCGACCCGCCCATGCCCTTGTTGAACCCCGCCTCGCGGGCGAAGATCTCCGCGAGCGCCCCGTAGACCAGGAAGTCGATCGCCAACTGCTTGACGCTCCCGCCGCCCGCGCGGTCCTTCTGCACGATCCGCAGCGCCTCGCCCCCGAAGTACCCCTCCATGATCGCCATCAGGGCATCGTCAGTGAGCTTCTCGATGGCCGACAGGCCCTTGGCGAGGATCTCCCCGTGCGAGCGGTGCGACCCGTAAATGTGATCGTCCACGGTCAGGAGGAACGCCTGCCCGACGGCCGCCGACTCCTGCCCGATCGACAGGTGCGCGGGGCCCTTGTGCGAGTACTCGATGCCCTTGTAGTTCCCGCGGAGCTTGATCTCGTTGAGCATGTCCTCGAAGGAGCGGATGATCTCCATGTCCCGCTGGATCTGCAGGAGTTCGTCCTTGGAGTAGTTCTTCCGCTCCTCGGCGAGGGTGCGGCTGTACTGGTTGACGGGGATGGGAGCGAACTCGATCGTCCCGCTCTTACGCATCTCGTCAGGAAGGATCATCTGGCACTTGGGCATCTGTTTACTCCTAGAGGCTCTTACTTTGCTGTCTGCTACGAAATCAGTCTCAATTTCCGCCACTGACAAGTATGGCCGAGCCAGTACATGTCAGCTCGCGCGGGAATCCGCCCACCCCAGAGCGACAAGAATCACTCCGATGATTCCAGCGACTACCGCCGACGCCACTCCGACAGGGTGATAGGCACAGTTAACAATCATGGTACCGGCGAGCGTCAAGGCTAGGCTCAAGAGTCCTCCGCCTGAAATCTCCATGATCTTGTGTGAACGCTTTGTTACTCCACGACCAGCTGTCAACGACCGTCCTGCCTGTTCCACGTGTCCCTTCAGTACGTTCTCAGCACCATCCTGCCTGGCAGCGTCAAATGCCCTTCGAACAAGCTGGGACGAATGAGCTTTGAGCCAACGAGTCATTTCATCGCGAGCTTCTTGGGATATGCGGCATACATCAACTCCGGGCAGCTGATTGATGGCGTCATCAATGTCCTTGCTCATCCTTTGAACAACGTCGGAGACCTGCATGGCGTTCTCCTTCGCCACAGGAATGCAGTTCGTACTGCACAGTTAGCGACACCTCACATGCCACAAGATCTTCTCCGACAGCAGGCGGGAGAACACCATTCCGCCACTGGAGTTCGCCTACAACCACAAAACGCTTCTATCTCACTACTCGCGAAGATACCCAATAGACCTTCTTCCTGCCCTCAACTCCGCACTGCTCACTGCCGATCCTGCTCTGTTCCTCCAAGAGGAGCCGGGAAGATCACGTCGATTCCCTGCGACTCGAAGTACGCCGCCCACTCGGGCAGTGGGGGGCGGTCGGTGACGACCACCGAGACCGCCTCCATGGCCACGATGCGGAAGAGGCTGGGGGCGAGGAACTTCGTGTGGTCGGCGAGCAGGACCGTCCGGCGGCTGTTCCGCACCGCCAGCCCGTGCAGGTGGGCGCTCTCCAGGTCGCTGGCGGCGAGCCCGAACTCGCGACTGAGCCCGTCGCACCCGATGAAGGCGACGTACCCGCGCAACTGCTCCAGCGCCGCCGTCGCCATCGGGCCCACCGTGTCCATGCGGTCCGGGCGGTACTGCCCGCCCAGCAGGATGACCTTCAGGCCCGGAGCGTCCAGCTCCAGAGCCAGGCGGGCGGAGTTCACGATGACCGACACGTTCCTCCGGCTCTTGAGGTAGCGAGCCATCTGGAAGCACGTCGAACCCGAGTCCACGAAGATCTGCTCGTCATCCGTCACCAGCGACGCCGCAAGGGCCCCGATGACGGCCTTCGCCTCGGTCTCGCGGGAGGCCTTGGAGCGGAAGGAGAACTCCCGCTTGTGCGGCAAGGCCGCCCCACCGTACACCAACTCCACCTCGCCCGCGTCCGACAGGACCTTCAGGTCCCGCCGGATCGTGGCCTCCGACACGTCCAACTCCTTCGCCAGCTCGCGCACGCTCACCCGGCCGGTCTCGTAGACCTTCTCCCGGATGTAGTCCCCGCGATGCTGGGTTGCACTGCTCATGTCGATATATCAAACACGAATCCAGCACAAAGTTCAACAGAAAAATGCGCATTTTGATTGACTGTTTGCACATTGCTTGATACTTTCGTGGCGTAGTTGGTGCACAAATGACAACGAAAGGCACTAGGGACTAGGCAATAGGCACTAGGAGAGAAGGCACTAGGGACCAGGCAATAGGCACTAAGAAAGAGGACAGCGTCATCACCAAGGGTTCCAATCGGGTCCAGACCGTCGTGCCCAGGATCGCCCAACTGGTGAGCCCTAGTGCCTAGTCCCTATTGCCTACTGCCTCTTCTCCTTCCCCTAGTCCCTAGTGCCTAGTCCCTATTGCCTCTGCCAGCAGAGCGGAAGGTGGACAAACCATGCACGAAATCACGATGCCCAAGGCCGGGCAGTCCATGGAGGACGGGACGATCGTCCGCTGGGTCAAGACCGTGGGCCAGACCGTCGCCGCCGGGGACATCCTCCTGGAGGTCGAGACCGACAAGGCGACCGTCGAGGTCGAGTCCGACGCGGCCGGGACGCTGCTGAAGATCCTCGTCCCCGAGGGCGAGACCGTCCCCGTACACACGCCCATCGCCCTGCTGGGACAGGCGGGCGAGAACGTCTCGGCGGCCGCTGCGTCGAGTTCACCGCAGAGCACGCAGGGGGCACAGAGGGAGGAGAAGGCGGAAGCGCCAACTGCCGCCGCCCCCGCGACGCCCGAGCCCTCCGCCGCCGGTGGCCCGGTCACGCCCGTCCTCATGCCCAAAGCGGGCCAGTCCATGGAGGAAGGCACGATCGTCTCCTGGAAGGTGAAGCCCGGGGACCGCGTGAACCAGGGCGACATCCTCTTCGAGGTCGAGACGGACAAGGCGAACGTCGAGGTCGAGTCCGACGCCCCCGGGCGGATCGCCCGCATCGTGGTCCCCGAGGGCGAGACCGTCGAGGTGCTCGTCCCCGTGGCGTTCCTGGCGGAGAGCGACGCGGACGTGGACGCGTACCTGGCATCCCAGGGCGGGTCGGAACCGTTGAAGAAGGAGGACGCCGCGAGCGTCGCGACGGGGTCCGCTGCATCGTCCGCTATGGGAGCGCCCGAGGCGGTCGCAGCGACCGCCGCTAAACAGGATGCGACGGGGCGAGTGAAGGCCTCTCCCGCCGCCCGCAAGATCGCGGGCGAGAAGGGCGTGGACCTCGCGGCGGTTGGAAGCGGTCGCGGACCCGATGGACGCATCCTTTCGGATGATGTCCTGGAGGCGGCGAAGCGCGGTGTGGCGAGCGCCCCGGCGGCGACGAGCGCGGCGACCCTCGCTCCCGCCCCTGCGACGACGCCTGCCGCACCGGGCGAGGTCGTGCGGCGGAAGCTCACCGGGATGCGAAAGGCCATCGCCCGCAACCTCGTGCAGTCCAAGACCACGGTCCCCCACTTCTACATGCGGATGACCTTCGACGCCGCTCCCATGCAGGACTACTACCGCGGGGAGAAGGCCAAGTACCCCTGCTCGCTCAACGACGTCGTCGTCCTCGCCGTCGGGCGCACGCTGGCGGAGTTCCCCGCCTTCCGCTCCCGCATCGAGGGCGAGGAGATCGCCGAGTACCCCACCGCCAATATCGGGCTCGCGGTCGGGCTGGAGAACGGCCTGGTCGTTCCGGTGGTGATGGGCGCGGATGCGATGAGCCTCAAGCAGCTCGCGAGCGAGTCCCGCCGGATCATCGAATCCGCCCGTCGCGGCAAGATCGAGAACATGGGCCAGGGCGTGTTCACCATCTCAAACCTCGGGATGTTCGGTGTCGAGGAGTTCTCGGCGATCATCAACCCGCCCGAGTCGGGCATCCTGGCGGTCGGAACGATCCGCGAGGAGGTCATCGTCAGCGGCGGAACGATGCGCCCGGGCAAGGTGATGACCGTCACCCTCTCCGCCGATCACCGCGTCGCCGACGGCCTGGTGGCGGCGAAGTTCCTGGCGAGGCTCAAGGAGCTGCTGGAGTTCCCGGCGGCACTTGCGTGACCGCAAGGTGAGAGGTGAGAGGTGAGAGGTTAGAGTGCCGATGCTCCGGCCCGGCCGATAGTTCCAGGGCCTTGATCCCGCTTCGGGCGTCCGCCTCCTGCCCTCTCACCTCTCACCTCTAACCTCTAACCTTGTTCCTTGCAGTGAGAATCCAATGACAACCGAACCCTACGACATCGCAGTAATCGGCGCGGGACCAGGCGGGTACATCGCGGCCCTCAAGGCCGGGCAGATGGGCGCGCGGACCGTCGTCATCGAGAAGGGCCCCGTCGGGGGGACGTGCCTGAACGTCGGGTGCATCCCGTCAAAGGCGCTGCTGGCGTCGGCGGACCTGATGCACCACCTCGCGCACGCCAAGGAGATGGGCGTCGAACTCGACGGAACCGCCCGGGTGAACTGGGCGACCATCCAGGGGCGTAAGGACCGCATCATCAAGACGCTCCGCGGGGGCGTGGAGGGGCTGTTCAAGGCCCGCAAGGTGGACCTGCTCCGCGGGACCGCCCGCCTCACCGCCCCCCACCGCATCGCCCTCACCGACGACAAGGGCGCCGCGAGCGAGATCACGGCGAAGAAGGTCCTCCTCGCCGTCGGGTCCACGCCCTCCCGCATCCCCGGTTGGCCGACGGACACGCAGTTCGTCTGCACGAGCGACGAAGCCCTGCACTGGAGCGAGCTGCCCAGGCGCCTGCTGATCGTCGGCGGCGGGGTCATCGGGGCGGAGTTTGCCTGCATGATGCAGCCGCTGGGCGTGCAGGTCACCGTCGTCGAGATGCTCCCCCGCCTGCTGCCCAACATGGAACCGGAACTGGGGAACGAACTCGCCAAGGTGCTCGGCAAGCGGGGCATCGCCATCCACGTCGGGGCGAAGGTGGACGACCTCCGCCTCGAGGGCAACGGGGTCCGCGCCACGCTCGGGGACGGGACGGTCATCCTCGCCGACAAGGTCCTCGTCGCCACGGGCCGGCGGCCGGCGACGGGAGATCTGGGCCTCGACGCGGTGGGGCTGACGACCGACCGCGGGTTCCTCCGCGTCAACGAGCGGATGGAGACGCCGCTGCCGGACCACTACTGCATCGGCGATGCGAACGGCCGCTGCCTCCTCGCCCACGCCGCCAGCGCCCAAGGCGTGGTGGCCGTCGAGAACGCTTTGGGGCATTCGGCCGTCTACGACGCCCCCATCCCCGAGGCCGTCTACACCTTCCCCGAGGTCGCCGCCGTCGGGCTCACCACCGAACGCGCCCGCGAAAAGGGCATCCCGCTGTCGGTGGGAACCTTCCCGATGAGCTACCTGGGCAAGGCGATGGCCGCCAACGACACCGCCGGGTTCGTCAAGGTCCTCCGCCACCGCGAGACGCACGAGCTTGTGGGCGTGCATATGATGGGGCACAACGTCACCGAGTGCATCGCGGCCGCGGGCGTGATGCTGCACGAGAAGCTCTCCGTCCGCGCCGCGGCCGAGATCGTGATGGCGCACCCGACGATGAGCGAGACGCTGCATGAAGGGCTGGAGGACGCCCTGGGCGCCGCCCTGCACCTGCCCCCGCGCAAGGTGCTCCGCGTCGCCAGCGGCGCGTGATCTTCGATCTTGAGAAGAAGAAACAGCCCCAAAGAAAGGGATTGCGCAGATTACAGGATTACACGGATTGAGGAGAAAGACTGTGTTGGGTCTGCGGGTCCCGCGATGGCTTGGTCGCTTCAGCGACCATGATCCGGTACGCTGGGCAGGCCATGGTCGCTGAAGCGACCAAGCCGGGGAACGCCTCCTCCCCATCTGTGCAGCCCTGAAATCTGTGTAATCCCCCTCTCGCTGCTGTATGCTGCTGTGCGGTCGGGGGGCGGGAACGCAAAGGCAACTATGAACGCACTGACAACCATTCGAGACATCGGAAGCGTCGAGGCACTGCACGCCGCCGCCGAGCGGGGCATCGCCCCCGCCCAGCGCCCGCAGGTCAACTCCCACGTCCACCTGCCCCCCAACTTCTCGGCCTTTGAGACCGTCGGGCAGGTCGTGGACCTCGCGCAGCAGCAGGGCGTGGGCGTGCTGGGCGTGAGCAACTACTACGACTACCGCGTCTACGACGACTTCGCCGCCCGCACCGCCGACGCCGGCATCTTCCCGCTGTACGGGCTGGAGATCATCGCCCTCATCGACCGCCTCGTCCGCCAGGGCGTCCTGATCAACGACCCGGGCAACCCGGGCAAGATCTACATCTGCGGGAAGGGCATCACGCGGTTCATCGAGCAGACCCCGCGCACCCGCGAGTTGCTCGACACCATCCGCCGCAACGACGCCTCCCGGATGGCCGTCATGGCCGCCCGCATCGCCACCATCTTCGCCGCCCACGGAGTGGACACGGGCGTCGACGCCCGCGACGTCATCGACATGGTCGTCAACCGCCACGACGTGCCCCGCGAGACCGTGACGCTCCAGGAGCGCCACGTCGCCCAGCGGTTCCAGGAGGCGCTGTTCGCACAGGTCCCCGAGGGCGAGCGCACCGCCCGCCTCACCGAGATCTTCGCAAAGGCACCCAAGAGCGCACCCACCGACGCCGTCGGTCTCCAGGGCGAGATCCGCTCGCATCTGATGAAGGCGGGCAAGCCCGCGTTCGTCGAGGAGTCCTTCCTCACCTTCGAGCAGGCCCACGAACTCATTCGCCAGCTCGGGGGCATCCCCTGCTACCCCACGCTCGCCGACGGGACCAGCCCCATCTGCCCCTTCGAGACCCCCGTCGAAGCGCTGATCGAGAACATCCTGTCCCTCAACGTCCACATGGCCGAGCTGATCCCCATCCGCAACACGCCCGAGGTGCTCGATCAGTACGTGACGGCGATGCGGAGGGCGGGGCTCGCGGTGGTCGCGGGGACCGAGCACAACACGCTGGACCTGATCCCCATTGCCCCCACGTGCAAGGGCGGTGCTCCCATCCCCGAGCGCGTGCAGGAGATCTTCTGGGAAGGCGCCTGCGTCACCGCCGCCCACCAGTTCCTCACCGCCCACGGGCAGGAGGGCTTCGTCCTCGCGGACGGATCCCCCAACCGCAACTACCCCACCGGCGATGAGCGCATCCGGGCGTTCGCAAGACTCGGGGCGGCGGTGATCCAGGAGTACTTCGAGAAGCACGCGTAGGCCTCACGCACAGGCCACCGCGGAGAACGCGGAGAGCGCAGAGAGCGCAGAGAGAAGCGGGTGCCGTGCTTTGCGGAGCGAAGCGGAGCAACCACGCCCAACCAACGCCGCCCGGGAATTGCCTGAAACGTGTATGCCCCACCGCAAAGACCGCGAGGATCGCAAAGGCTGGAACAGAACATCCGCCCTTCTTTGCGTCCTTTGCGATCTTTGCGGTGTAAGAACAAGGTAGGGAAGTATGAGTTCGGACCCAATCGACCGTCTGCTGGATGACCTGGTGGAACTCTCCCGCGCGTACGGGGCCGACCCGCAGTTCGTGCTCGCGGGCGGGGGCAATACGTCGGTGAAGACGGAGGGACGGCTGTGGGTGAAGGCCAGCGGGTTCGCCCTGGCCACCATCACCCGCGAGGGGTTCGCCGAACTCGACCGTGAGAAGCTCCAGCAGCTCCTCGACGCCGACCTCGGGCCCGACCCCGAGCAGCGGGAGCGTTGCTTCAAGCAGTCCGTCCTCGACGCCCGCGTGGACCCCGCCAAGGCGCAGCGGCCCAGCGTGGAGACGCTGCTGCACCACCTGCTGCCCGGGCGGTTCGTCGTCCACACGCACCCCACCCTCGTCAACGCCGTCACCTGCTGCACCACCGGGGAGTCCATCGCCCGCGAACTGCTCGGGGACGACGCCCTGTGGGTGCCCTACACCGATCCCGGGTTCACGCTCGCCCTCGCCCTCCGCGACGCCCTGCGGGACTACACCGCCCGCACGCACCGCCCCTGCCCCCCCGCCATCCTCATCCAGAACCACGGACTGTTCGTCGCGGGCGACTCCGCCGAGGAGATCCGCAAGCGGACCGGCACCGTCATGGACCGCGTCCGCCAACGCGTCGGGGCCACACCCACCGAGCCCTTCGGGCCCGTCCAGCGCGTCGAACCCACGCTCGCCCGCACGCTCATCGAGACTCTCGCCCCCGCCCTCCGCGGGCTGCTGGGGGCGGCCGACCCTGCCGTGGCATGGGCGTCCCGCCCATGTGTCGCAGGGGCGTCCCGCCCCTGCTCCCAAACCGCCTCGGGCGCCCAACAAGACGACACCGGGACGGCCAACAAGGCTCCCTCTGGCGAAGACCACGGGCAAGATGCCCGTGCCACCGAAGAAGCGCGTGCCACCCAACCGCCGCGGGACCGCCTGCCCATCGTGACCTTCGACGAGTCCCCCGTCATCCTCGCCCTTGCCGGGGCCTCCG
Source organism: Phycisphaerae bacterium (assembly GCA_041687095.1). Taxonomy (GTDB): domain Bacteria; phylum Planctomycetota; class Phycisphaerae; order SM23-33; family SM23-33; genus JAWLCQ01. Next base: position 11,982 of record JAWLCQ010000141.1, read on the forward strand.
AAGGCCAGCGCCTCGCGCTGGCTGGGCCCGTCACGCCCGACCACCTCGTCTACTGCGGATCGTTCCCCATGTGGTTCGAGCCCGTGTCCGAGGAGGCCCCCTCGCAGACTATCGAGCGCCTCCGCCTCGCCGTCCGACTGCACACCGAGCAGTACCGCCTCGCTCCCCGCGTCGTGCTCGTCAAGGGCCTGGGCGCCTTCTGCATCGGTGACGACGCCGCCTCCGCCCTCACCGTCCGCGACCTCTACCGCGATGCCGCCACCGTCATGGCCGGGGCGCAGACGCTAGGCGGGATCCGCCCGATGGCCGACGAACACCGAAAGTTCATCGAGGATTGGGAGGTCGAGGCCTACCGCCGCTCCGTCGCCGCCGCCGCGGGCCGCTCCGCCGGACGGGCGGCCGGCAAGGTCGCCGTCGTCACCGGGGCCGCCCAGGGCTTCGGGTACGAGATCGCCACCGACCTCGCCGCCCAGTCCGCCCACGTCGCCCTCGCCGACATCAATGAGGGCGGCGTGTCCAAGGCCGCCGCGAAGCTCGCCGAGTCCCACCCCCACCGGGCGATCGGCCTGGTGATGAACGTCACCGACGAAGCCTCCATCGCCGACGCCCTCCACCAGGTCGTCCGCACCTGGGGCGGGGTGGACCTGTTCGTCTCCAACGCGGGCGTCCTCAAGGCGGGCTCGGTCAAGACCCAGTCCCTCAAGGACTTCGACTTCGTAACCCGCGTGAACTACACGGGCTACTTCCTGTGCGTGCAGAAGGTCGCCCCCATCCTCGCGACGCAGCATTCCGCCAACGCGGAGTCCTGGTCGGACATCATCCAGATCAACTCCAAGAGCGGCCTGGAGGGGTCCAACCGCAACGGGGCGTACGCGGGCAGCAAGTTCGGGGGCATCGGGCTCACGCAGTCGTTCGCCCTGGAACTCGTCGAGGACGGGATCAAGGTCAACTCGATCTGCCCGGGCAACTTCTTCGACGGGCCCCTGTGGTCCGACCCCGAGAACGGGCTCTTCGTGCAGTACCTCCGCACGGGCAAGGTCCCCGGCGCCCAGACCATCGCCGACGTCCGCCGCTTCTACGAAGCCAAGGTCCCCATGAAACGAGGCACCACCACCGCCGACGTCATGAAGGCCGTCTACTACCTCATGGAACAGAAGTACGAGACGGGGCAGGCGGTGCCCGTGACGGGTGGACAGGTGATGCTTAAATGAGAGAGGCACTAGGGAATAGGGACTAGGGAATAGGCGGAAGAGG
>JAWLCQ010000142.1:0-13186 GCA_041687095.1 Phycisphaerae bacterium
TGTCGGTGATGGGGGTGGCGGACCTGAGCCTGGCGCAGCAGCTCGACCCGTCCCTGACGACCTTCCGGCAGGAGCCCGTGGAGATCGGGCGGGTGGCGGTGGAGATGCTGCTGAAACAGATCCAGTACGGGGTTCCGGACTCCCCGGTCAAGGTCCGGCTGGAGCCGATCATGACCGTTCGCAATTCGACGGCCCCCCCGGGGGGGCCGCCGATCCGAGCTTCGGGTCGGGCTTAGAAACTGTTTCACAACCGGTGTCGGAAAGGGTGCCACCCTCAAGCCGCATGCTGTTCGCGGCTTGGGGGTGTTGAGGCGTGGCCCCCCCAAGCGGCAAACAGCGCCGCTTGAGGGTGGCACCCAAGCCTTGCCGGTTGGGAAACAGTCGCTTGGGTCGGAACCGTTAACAATCAAAGGAGGCTTTGAGACATGAAGAGGTTTGCGTACTCGCTCGCGGTGGCTCTTGCCCTGATCTGTCTGCTGCCGGCTCCGGCCGCCCTCGCCGGGGGCGGGGGGCAGAATCTGTTGCTCGTCGTCAATCCCAACGACGAGGCCGCCCTCCGCGTCGCCGGCGCCTATCAGCAGATCCGCAACGTGCCCGACACCAACATCGTGTTCGTCGCCCCGCCCACCCGCGTGGGGAGCATGCTGCTGGGGATCACCGAGGCGCAGTTCAACGACCTGTATGTGTCGGCCATCAACGAGGCGATCTCCTCCCGCGGGCTGGGCGGGAAGATCGACTACATCGCCGCCCTCGGGCAGCCGCACACCGTCACCCACGCCAACGCCACCGTCATGGGCCGCACCTACAACACCACCTCCCTCAGTCATGCCCTGCAGCAGTTGCCCAACCTCGGGGGCGCCTCGACCCTCGCCACGGCAGCTCCCGTCGTCAACGCCCTGTACCAGAGCTCCACGCAGTTCATCGTCGAGGGCAACACCTACCGCCATGAGCTGAAGTACGACCGGGGCGAGAACAACGCGATCCACAGCAGCGTGACGCACAGCAACGGGCGGAGCTACATGATGGGCGGGCTGCTGGCGATGACGGGGCAGCACGGCAATAGCGTGCAGCAGGTGATCGACAATCTCCAGGTCACCGCCGCCGCCGATGGGCAGCGCCCCGAGGGGACGATCTACTTCATGGACGGGGGATCGACGGACCCGCGGGTCAACACGCGCAAGTCGCAGTGGAACGGGGCGAGTGCGCCCATCCCGCCGGAGCTGGACGCGCGGGGCATCCCGTGGCAGATCGTCGGCGGGACGAACACGGGGGGCACCCCGCGGAACCAGTCCAACATCCGCGGGGTTGTCGCAGGGGTCGGCGATCCGGACCTGCCGAACGGATCGACCTACACCCCGGGCTCGTGGGGCGACCACGTCACCAGCTACGGTGGGGCGTTCGGTGGGGCGGGGCAGGGCAAGATGAGCGAGTGGATCGCCGCCGGGTGCGCCGCCTCCTCCGGAACCGTCGTTGAGCCCCTCGCTGTCGCCTCACGCTTCCCGCACACCGCCCTGCACGTGTTCTCCGCCGACGGGTCCACCCTGGGCGAGGCCTACTACAAGAGCATCTACTACCCGCACCTCACGCAGTTCCTGGGCGACCCGCTCGCCCAGCCCTACGCGGACGTCCCCGACGTGCAGCTCACCTCCGGTCCCGCGGAGGGGCAGACCGTCAGCGGGACCATCCAACTCGCCGCGGAGGGGACGCTCGACAACCCCCTCCTCGCCGCCGGCGTGGAGGCGCTGCAGCTCTACGTGGACGGCAGGTTCGTCCAGCAGATCTCCGCCGCCCAGGGGACGTTCAACGTCAACACCGCGCTGCTCTCCGACGGGCGACATGAACTCCGCGTCGTCGCCATCAACGACGCCGCCGCCGAATCGCAGGCCCTCGCGGTCCGTCACGTCACCGTCAACAACACCGGCCGCTCGGTCTCCGGCCCCGCCGCGCCCCTCACCGCCGCCCACGACGCGCAGGTCGCCATCCCCCTGACCGCCGCGGCGGGCAACGGGCAAGTGCAGCGGGTGGAGCTGCGGCACCTGGGGCGGACGGTGGGGCAGGTGAGCGGTGCGGGCGGACAGGTGACGGTGGACGCGTCCCAGTTGGCGTTCGGGGACAACCGCCTCACCCCCGTCGCCGTCTACACCGACGGGAAGGAGGTCGCGGGCGACCCGATCACGCTCAAGCGCCAGTTCCATGTCCTGAGCGGCCGCTCGCAGACCCCCGCCGATGTTCGCACCCCCGGGGCGCGGGTGGAGTACTTCTTCGACAAGGGCCAGGACTGGACCAGCGACGTGGACTTCGCCGCCACCCCCGACGCCGTCGTCGACGGGGTCGCCAAGCTCGACTTCAACGCCAGCCACATCCCCGGGGGTAACGCCAAGGAGCACGTCGCCTACCGCGCGACGGGGGCGTTCTACGTCCCCGAACCGGCCGAGTACTCCTTCTGGGTGGGGATGAACTACACCGCCTCGGCACTGTCGATCGACGGGGAACTGCTGCACATGATCGGTGCGGCGAGGAACGCGGGGACCAACGGGGTGGATGCGTGCGTGTCGATTTTCCTCGACGAGGGCGAGCACGACCTGGAGCTGCTGGTCAGCAACAACTACCTGAGTGTGAACTGGTCGTACAGCGTGGTGGCGTACATGCGCGGGCCTGACGGGGTGACGCGGCTGCTGGATAACACGATCCTCTACACCGTTCCCGAACCGTCGTCTGTGGTATGCTTCGGTCTGCTGGTGCTGGCGGTGCGGCGGAGGAGGGGCGGCGAGAAGGGGCAGCGATAGACTGTCCCCGTTCGTAACCGTTCACGGGAGTCTCCGCATTCAAACTCGGGCCCGCCCCGACAAAAGGGGCAGGCCGCGCCGCCCCGGAAAAGGGGACAGGCACCTGCGCGGCGAACGGCAGCCGCTCCGGAGCCAGTCCCCTTTTCCGGGGCACCAGTCCCCTTTTCCGCGGCGCCAGTCCCCTTTTCCGGGGCTCCCTGCGCGGGGGGCGTCTGCCGGCGATGACGGGGCCCTCGCTTCATGCCCCGGACGCCTTCGCCGCCTACTGCCGGTTGTAGTTCGGGCGGGTGGCGTTCCAGAGGTGGGGGGGGAGGGGGGGGTTGGTGGGCTTGAGCACGCGGGGCTTGATGGGCCGGGCGGGGTTGCCCCCGCAGATCGTCATGGCCGGGAGGTCCTTGACCACCACGGACCCGCCGGCGGCGACGGCGCCTTCGTGGAGCGTCACGCCCGGGCCGACGAACGTGCTCGCCCCGACCCACGCCCCGTCCTTGACGGTGATCTCCCCGATGACGAGCCCGAAGGTGGGCTCGTAGGGGTCATGCCCGCCCGTACACAGGAACGCGCGCTGCGAGATGCACACGTTGTTGCCGATGCGGATGGGCACGAGGGTGTAGAGGTTCGCCTCGTACCCGACCCAGCAGTTGTCGCCCATCGTCAGCCGCCAGGGCAGGAAGACCTCGACGGCGCGGATGACGCAGTTCTTCCCGATCTTGGCCCCGAACGCCCGCAGCAGCCACACGCGGACGTCGTTGAAGAACTGCCCGAAGAACGTCTGGCAGGGCAGGTGCTGCATGAGCGGCATGCCGATCCAGCGCCACAGCGAGACGACGAGCTTGCTTCGGCCCATGTCCCACCAGGAGTCGTCGTAGCGCGACAGGTCGATGTCCCGCCAGGTCAGCTCCCGCTCGGCGGCGGGGGGCTCAGAGAGCGGGGGAGGCGCCGGTGTCCGGTCGTCAGTGTTCGTGCTCATCCCGCGGATTATACCCGTGCAGCCCTGAATCGGGAGGGGCAAGCAGGGATGCAGGGGATGCAGGGGATGTCCATGAGCGAAGATGAACGCGGATCAAGACCAAAGCGCCTCATCCGCGTTCCACCCAATTCACGGCACCCGCAGGCAGTGTCGGCTGGACGTGGTTGCTGCGCTGCACTCCGCAAACCACGGCACCCACTCGAAAAGTGAATGGGATGCGCATCACCTCTAACCTCTCGCCTCTAACCTCTCACCTCTAACCTCTCACCTGAGAAAGGGCCCTCGCCTTCATCGTTCCACCTTCACTTCGGTGACGGTGAACTGCCCGATGTTCTGCACGAGTTCGAACAGGTTGCCCATCCCGTCGGGCAGGATGGACAGCGTGATGTGTCCGGGCGTGAACAGGCCGAGGGCGGCGTCGGAGTCGACCCAGCGGTCCTCGACCCACGCGCGGAACCACGCGTGCCCGACGAACACCGCGTCCTTGCCCGCCCAGTGGTCCGTGTAGGCGTAGCCCTGCACCACCTGCGCGGGAATGCCCGCCGCCCGGCAGAGGGCAGCGGCGAGGACGGCATGCTCGGTGCAGTCGCCCTTGCGGGTCTCGGCGACCTCGGCGGCCGTCGCGTACCCCACCGACAGCGTCTGCTCGGTGATGTACTCGGAGACGAACCGGGTGATGTTCCGCACGGCCGACGCCGTGTCGGTGGCCGCCCCGACCGCCTGCGGGACCAGCGCCTTGACCCGCTCGTCGTCGCACTGCAGGTAGCGGGTGGGCTGGAGCGACTCCAGGAGTTCCTTGTTCTCCCCCCGGTAGGGGAAGGCCGCTTCGGTGGGGGCAGCGGCGCGGCGGACCGTCACGGTCGTCGTCCCGTCGTCGTTGTGGCGGACGGTTTGCCAGGAGGTCTGGGGCAGGTCGAGCTTCGTCTCGCCCTTGGGCGTCAGGCGGTAGGTGATGGCCTTGGCCTCGTGGGGCTTCTGGATGGCGGTGGGGGAGGCGATGACGGCCGCGTTGAGGAAGTCCACGGCGTCGTTGGGGCTCAGGGCGAAGTCGCGGGTGCAGGCGATCATCTCGAACTGCGTCCCCGCCAGGGGCAGGGCCATCTTCAAGGTGTTGGACTGCTGGTCGGCGTAGAGCGTGCTGAGGAGCTGCGAGCCCCCCATCCGCATGGTCATGTCGATCCGCGTCAGGCGGACGACGCGCCCGAGCAGGTCCACCTCCTCGCGCGGGCCCACGCGGATGTCGTGGTCCACCATGGAGGCGCTGGCGGGGTCGAAGACGCGGGCGGAGTAGGTCGTGCCCTCCGCGAGCCCCTTGCGGATCGTCAGCAGGCGGAAGCCCTCGGGGAGCAGCGCCCCCTGGGGCCACTCCCGCGTCTCCGTTCGCTTGCGTCCCCCGGCGGTGACGTCGAGGGTGAGCTTTCCGTCGCGGATGGTCCCGCGCGAGACCTGCTCCATCATGCCCCCGAGGTTCATGCGGGCCTCGAAGGACAGGGGCTGCCCGTCCTCCGTTTCCACCGCGCGGTCGCTGGCGGAGATCTTCATCGACACCCCGCCGCGGCCCAGGGCGAACCGTGCCGCCGTCTCTGTCACCACCTGCCCGGCCTCGGCGCGGCGAGTGGCGCGCATGTGGCCGACCTTCTTGCCCTGGAGGTAGACGGCGTACCAGGTGGTGTCCCCCGGGGCCGCGTCCGCCGGCGCCTCCCGGGCGGCGTCAGCGGCGGGGGCGGTACTTGGGGCGGGGCGGTCGGAGGGCTCCTGGGGCGCGGGGCGCGTCGTCCCGCGCTCGGCCGCGTCCTCGGCGGCGCGGCTGGGTGCGGGGCCGACGAGCCAGCCCAGGAGGAACGCCGTTGCGAGCACGGGGGCGAGCGTACGCGGACTCCGGAGCTGGCGGGGGCGGATCATTCGTCGTTCTCCCAGTCATCAGAGGCGTCGGGGATCCCGGCGGTCGCGGCCGGGACGGTTTCCCCGCCTGCATGGTATCCGGGGCAGTAGTAGCGGTCCAGCACGCGGTGCCAGTCGTCGGGGGTGTGGACGGCGACGAAGGCCATGCGGAGGATCCGCGGGTTGGGGTGCATCCTCGCGTACTTAATGCCGAACTTCCGCATGATCTTGGGGCCCACCTGCGGGCCGTACAGTTCCAGGGCGGCCGTGAAGTGCTCGAGCATGACCTCCCGCTGCTCCTGGAGGGAGGGGCGGTGGATCTCGCGTCCGGCGGCGAGGTCCTGGACCTGGCGGAAGAACCAGGGGTTCCCGATGCCCCCGCGGGCGACGATGACCCCGTTGACGCCCGTTTCGCGGAGCATCCGCAGGGCGTGGGCGGGGCTCAGGATGTCGCCCGAGCCGATGAGGACCGCCTGCGGGTGGCGCTGGCGGAGGGAGGCGAGGAAGTCCCAGTCGGCGGGCCCGGCGTACTTGACCCCGACGGAGCGGGCGTGCATGGTGACGGCGGCGGCCCCGGCGTCGAGGCAGCGGGCCGTCACCTCATAGCCGTTGTCGCTCGTCTCCGCCGAACCGAACCGCTGACGGACCTTGACGGTGACGGGGCGGTCGGCGACGGCGAGGACGGCGCGGGTGATGCGCTCGATCTGCTCGGGCTCCTGCATGAGCCACCCGCCGCGCCGCCGCCGCAAAGCCTTGTTGACCGGGCAGGCGAAGTTGAGGTCGATCACGTCAAAGCCGATCTTGCACAGCTCGCCCGCCGCGCGGGCCATCTCCTCGGGCTCGTTGCCGATGAGCTGCCCCGCCGTGGGGGTGTCCTCGGGGCACGACGCCAGCAGCGTCGCCGTCTGCCGCCCGTGGCGGGACGAGAGCAGGCGGTCGAGCATCATCTCCGTCGTGCAGTACCTCGCCCCCATCCGCCGGCAGAGCATGCGGTACGGCAGGTCCGAGTACCCCGCGAGGGGCGCGAGCATCACGGGCATGTCGACCTCGATGGGCCCGATCCGCAGTGGTTTCAGAACGTCACTCATGAGGGCGAGTATAACGGATTCGGCCGCGGGCGGAGGGGGAAAGGAGCGAGGGATCTGGAACCGGGAGCCAGGAACCGGGAGCCAGGAATCGGGAGCCAGGAATCGGGAGCCAGGAACCGGGAGCCAGGATTGAGGGACAAACGGGTTCCCCGTGGGAGCGCCGGGGGTCTCCTGACCCCCAGCGTCCGGGAACGTGCAGAGCGCTTCCGCGATAGCGTTATGGCGGCACGCCCCGAGCGCGTGCGATGCCCCAAGCGCGTGCGACGCCTCAAGCGCGTGCGACGCCTCAAGCGCGTGCGACGCCCCAAGCGCGTGCGACGCCTCAAGCGCGTGCGACGCCTCAAGCGCGTGCGTTGGGGGTCTCCTGACCCCCAACGTCCTGGAACGAGCGGAACGGCTCCGCGGCAGCGTGATGGCGGCGCTTCGGTCGCGGCCGGTCGCCTGGCCCTGAGCCTGTCGGCTGATAGCTGATAGCTGAACGCTGATAGCCGACAAAGGACCGCCGTGAGGGGATCGCTCCAACGACGCTGACGCGGAGGCGCCCCTCGCCCCTCCCGGACGCCGGGGGTCAGGAGACCCCCGGCGCAGGAGGTGGCGGGTCAGGAGACCCCCGACGCACGCACGCGCGCGGGCGGGTCAGGAGACGCCCGGCGCCGATGCGCAGTCCACTCTTGCCTCTCGGTTCCCGGTTCCTCATTCCCCCTTTGCTCCTTTGCGTGAGGCACGTATCCCCGGCGCTTTCCCCAAACACGCTTGCATTCCGCAGGCGAACGGAGATGCTGTATCCATTCAGGGAACCCGGGAGGACCGCCCATGACCGACGCGTCTCGCCTGCGATGCTACCTTCGCCTCCACCTCGCCGAGGGCGTCGGGGCCATTCTGTTTCACCGGCTCGTCGAGGGGTTCGGGGACGTCGAATCCGCCGCCCGCGCGGGCACGCACCAGTGGCGGAGAGTGGACGGGGTCGGGCCCCAGAAGGCCGACGCCCTCGCCGCCGTCACCGAGGAGCAGATCGACGAGGAACTCCGATCGGCCGAGAAGCACGGGGCGGCCATCCTCTGCTGCGAGGACCCCGCCTACCCCGCCCCGCTACGCCCCCTGCCGGGCCGCCCGCCCGTGCTGTACGTCCGCGGCCGCCTGCAGGAGGGCGATACCGTGGCCCTGGGCGTGGTGGGATCGCGGCGGTGCACGTACTACGGGCTCGAACAGGCGGAGCGGTTCGGCCAACTGCTGGCGCGGGCGGGCTTCACGGTCGTGTCCGGGGGGGCGCGGGGGATCGACACCGCCGCCCATCGCGGGGCGCTGTCCGTCGAGGGCCGCACCCTCGCCGTCATGGGCTGCGGGCTCTCGAAGACCTACCCGCCGGAGAACCAGGCCCTCTTCGAGCAGATCGTCGCCGACGACCGCGGGGCCCTGGTGTCGGAACTGCCCATGCGCACGGCCGTCCTGGCGGGCAACTTCCCCACGCGCAACCGCATCATCTCGGGCCTGTCGCTGGGCGTGCTGCTGGTGGAGGCCGCCCGGAGGAGCGGGTCGCTGCACACCGCCCGCGAGGCCATCGAGCAGAACCGCGAGGTCTTCGCCATCCCCGGGCCCGTCAGCTCGCCCATGAGCCAGGGCACCAACGACCTGATCCGCTCGGGCGCGGCGGGGCTGGTGCAGGGGCTCGACGACATCCTCGAGCAGCTCGGGCCGTTCGGGCAGCAGGTGGTGGAGGCGGCCGAGAAGCCCAGCCTGCTCCCGTTCCCGGCGAACCTCGACCCGCTGGAGCGGCAGTTGGTGGACGCCCTGGGCGCCGAGCCGCTGAGCGTGGACGAACTCGTCCGCCGCACCGCGGGCGAGACGGGCAAGGTCGCGTCGGCGATGACGATGCTGGTCCTCAAGGGCCTCGTCGAGCAGCGCCCCGGGATGGTCTTCGCCCGCAAGCGCAGGACGTAGCGCGTACGTTTCGTTGGCTCGCGGGATGCGAGGAAGGCTGGGTGCCACGGCTGCGCCGTTTGCAGCCGTGCTGCCAAGAGGAACACGGCTGCAAACGGCGCAGCCGTGGCACCCGGCACCCCCCCCGACGCAGTCGGGGGGCGTTGGGAACTGCCGTCGAAGCCCCTCGCGCAGGAGCCTCCACGGCATCCGGCCCATGCACTCCGATCCCCAGCATCCCCTGCATTCCTGCTCTTTCCGAAGGGGAGGACGAGTGGTGCGGATGCTGCTGCTTTGGCCCCGGGCGGTCAGCCGGCGGCTTTGCGGGCAAGGGTTTCGAGGTGGCGGTTGCGCTCCTCGAGTTCGGCGGCTTTGCGGGCGAGGTCGCGCTCGGTCTGGGCGCGCTCGCTGACGTCCAGGAGCGAGGCGACGATGCGGACGGGGCGGTGCTCCTTGTCGCGGACGATGTACCCGCGGTCGAGCAGGTCCGCGTAGCTGCCGTCGTGGCGGCGGAAGCGGTACTCGTCGCTCCACGTCTCCGCCTCGCCCCGCAGGGCGGCGTTGAGCCCGAACGTCACCCGCACGCGGTCCTCCGGGTGGATGTGCTCCTTCCACCAGTCCACGCTGCCGGTGACCTGCTGGGGCTCGTGCCCGAACAGCGGGCGATCGGCGGGGCTCCAGCGGATCTCGCCCGTCCGGAGGTCCCAGTCGCGGACCACCTCGTTGGTGGCCTTGGCGAGCAGTTGGAGGCGCTGCTCGCTGCTGCGCAGGGCGAGTTCGGACCGCTTGCGTTCGGAGATGTCCCGCGCGATGGCCCACATGTCCAGCGGGCGGCCTCGGTAGTCGCGGATCAGCCACACGCGGACGCCCACCGGCACGGTCTTGCCGTCGCCCCGCGTGACCTCGCCCTCGAACTCGTCGGAGTACCCGCGCGACAGCACCTGCTTGCGGAGCGCCCCGTCCGCCCCGTCGCCCCGCCCGCACGCCATGTCCCAGCACGTCATCGCCCGCAGCTCGTCCAGCGAGCGGCCCATCATGTCGGTGCAGGTGCGGTTGGCGTCGAGGATGCGGCCGTCCATGTCGGTGTGGACGATGGCGTCGAGGCTGGACTCGAAGAGGGAGCGGTACTTTTCCTCGCTGACGCGGAGGCGGTTGCGGACCTCCATCCGCTGGGTGATGTCCTGGTGGACCCCGACGATGCGGATGGCGGTCCCGTTGACGTCGCGTTCCATGGCCTTGCCGCGGCTGAGGACCCACTTGTACTGCCCCCCGCGGGTGCGGATGCGGATCTCGGCCTCGTAGTAGGGCACGTCGCCCCGGACGTGGGACTCCAGGATGTGCTTGACGTAGGAACGGTCCTCGGGGTGGATGAGCTTCTCCCAGAAATCGAGCGTGGGCTCGATCTGGTCGCGGGAGAATCCGAGCATCTGCCCCCAGCAGGTGTCGTACAGCACCTCCCCGGTGCGGACGTTCCAGTCCCAGGTGCCCAGGTCCCCGCCCAGCAGGGCGAGTTCCAGGCGGTGCTCGCTCTTCTGCAGGGCGCGGAGGATGCGGACGCGGTCGGTGACGTCGCGGAGGATGGTGACGACGTAGGCGACCTCCCCCGCGTCGTCGAGGATGGGGGAGGCGGTGATGTCGAGGTGGACCTCCGTGCCGTCGGCGTCGCGGAAGTGCTGGTACGTGCTCAGGGGGGCCTTGTGCTGGAGGACCATCTGCAGCGGACACGGGGCCACGCCCTCGGGCGGGCCCATGTCCGCCCCGGTGCGGACCTCGTAGCACACGTCCCCCTCGATGGGCCGCTCCGTCTCCCCGAGCATGTCCCGGAGGGCCTCATTGGCCAGGACGATCCGGTACTGGCAGTCCACCAGCATGGCGGGATCGGGGATTCCCTCAATCAGCGTCCTAGCCGTCATCCGCAGCCCGAGGTCGTCGGCGCCGGGGTCGGGGCGGTTGGGGGGCGAAGGATCGCTTTGGCTGGTGGACATTCTAAGGCCCTGTTTCCTTCCGGGGGCGGACGGTCATATTCAGCAGCGTGGATCATCCCATTCTAGTTCCGCCCTCAGCGGGATTCCCATAGGGGATCCGTAGGGAAACGACCGGAAAGAGGGCGGTGGGAGGCGGGGGGGCTGCCGTGAAAAGAGGGACGGGCGGCGGAGGGGGCGGATCGCGCATCGATGCCTTCCCCGTAACCGTTCACGGGAGTGCGGGTGAGGAGCCCCGCACCGCCTCGCAAAAGGGGACAGGCACCTGCGCGGCAAGAAGCATGCCGCTGCGGAGCCAGTCCCCGTTTTCGAGGCTCCCTGCACTGCAAACGCGCAAGATCCTCGCTTTTCCGAGGATGTTTCCTGGTCCTCAAACGGCGTTCACTTCGATTGGGGCCATGGTAGGGGCGACAGCCCAATCGAAAATCCAAAATCGGAAATCGAAATTGGGAGCGGGCGCAGCCCGCGCTGCGCCTACCCCGCCTTCGGCTCCCGACGGACGGGTCCCGCCCCCTCGCTGGAGGCCGCCGCCTCCGCGGGTCTAGAACTGCTGGAGGAAACGGACGTCGTTCTCGAACAGCAGGCGGATGTCGTGGATGCCGTACTTCCGCATCACCATCCGCTCGATGCCCAGCCCAAAGGCGAAGCCCGTGTACCGCTCCGGGTCGTACCCGACGGCCGACAGGACGTTGGGGTCCACCATCCCGCACCCGCCGAGCTCGATCCACCTGGTGGACCCGTCGGGGAGGTGGAAGAGGAGGTCGACCTCGGCGGAGGGCTCGGTGAAGGGGAAGAAGCTGGGGCGGAAGCGCGTCTGCACGTCGGGCCCGAAGTAGGCCTTGCAGAACTGGTCCACGCAGGTTTTCAGGTCGGCCATCGAGACGCCCTCATCGACGTATAGGCCCTCGACCTGGTGGAACATGAACATGTGGGTGGCGTCGACGGTGTCGGGGCGGTAGACGCGCCCGGTGGCGAAGATCCGCACGGGGGGGTCGCGGTGCTCCATGGTGCGGATCTGGATGGTCGACGTCTGGGAGCGCAGCATGGCCCGCTCATCGATGTAGAAGTTGTCCAACGGGTCGCGGGCCGGGTGCGACAGGGGGATGTTCAGCGCGTCGAAGTTGTGGCGCTCGTCCTCGACCTCGGGCCCGTAGGCGGGTTCGAAGCCCATGCGCCCGAAGATCTCGGCGATCTCCCCGATGGTCTGGGTGATGATGTGCGTGTGCCCGAGGTAGGGGCGCTTGCCCGGGAGGGTGACGTCCACGCCGGTGCGTTTGGTTCGCGGGCGGGCGGAGGGGGCCCCGGCGGCGCGGGCGTCGAAGGCGGCCTGCAGATCGTTCTTGAGTTCGTTGAGGGTCTTCCCGGCGAGGGGCTTGTCGGCGGGGGGGACTTCGCGGAGGCGCTGCATGAGCGTCTTGAGCAGGCCCTTGGTTCCGAGGTAGCGGATGCGCCACGGCTCCAGATCGGCGGGGGCGGCGGCGGCGAGGTCGGTGAGGGCTTGTTCGCGGATGCCCGGGATTTCGTCCAGCAGCGGCATGGGTCGCTCCGTGGGAGCGGCCTGGGCTTACCGGGCGCTCCCGGTCAGGAGAGTCTGTGGAGGCAGTGGTTCACCGCGGAGGCCGCAGAGATCGCGAGGGGAAGGCGGTTCCCGCTCTGCGTTCTCTGCGGCCTCTGCGGCGATGGAGGCTAGGCCTGGGCCCGATTCGGGAACGCCGTCGCGACGATGGCGTCGAAGGCGGCGGGATCGGCGATGGCGAGTTCGCTGAGCATCTTGCGGTTGAGTTCGATGTCGGCCTGCTCGAGGGCGTACATCAGTTCGCTGTACCGCAGGCCGCGTTGCGTGCAGGCGGCGGAGATGCGGGTGATCCACAGCGAGCGGAAGTCGCGCTTGCGGCGGCGACGATCGCGGGTGGCGTAGTACTTGGCCTTCAGGAGGGCCTGTTTGGCCAGGCGGTAACGGGTTCCGGGAGCGCCGCGGAACCCGCGAGCTTCCTTGAGGACCTTCTTGTGCTTCTGCTGACGGGCAGAGCCTTTGCGTACGCGCGGCATGGTTCGTTTCCTTGTGTCTGCGGACGGCGGACTCCCGCTCGTGCGTCGGGATGTTCCTCATTCGCCCCGGGGGGCGATGCGGCCCATCGGGCCTCCCGCCGGTCCAGCCTCTGTGTGCCTACATCCCCAACAGGCGCTTCGCGTGCTTCTCGAAGACCGAGGGGAATCCCTTCTCCTTCCGCATGCGGCGGAGGCGAGCGGGGGACTTGACCGACTTGAGGTGTCCGGCCCCGGGGCTGTGGCGGCGAATCTTGCCTCGGCCCGTCACCTTCACACGCTTCAGGAGCGACTTATTCGTCTTTTGCTTGGGCATCGTGAATACCTGCTATTGTCTTGTGGAGAGACCGTCTCCACGGAAAGACCCGCTATTCTACCTGCTGGGGCGGCGAAGTAAAGGGCCTGTGTCAGGAAAATCATGGGACGACACGGGGACCCGGCCTCCCGCCGGCCTAGCAGCCTGTCTGCAAAGTCACACCATGCTTCCTGATGGAGCAGTAGAACAGGAGAGCAGGA
>JAWLCQ010000143.1:0-13169 GCA_041687095.1 Phycisphaerae bacterium
CGCCCCGCCGGCGCCATCTCCCGCCCCCGCCGGGCTTGTCCCGGTGGAGCGAGGGTCGGGCCAGCTACAACGGCGGCCCCTGCCTCCTGCTGCTTCTTCTTTTCGCCCCCGCCCGGCTCGTCCGGGTGGAGCGAGGGTCGGGACAGCTACGGCGGACCGAGCGGGCCGCGATGGCGGAGGGGGCGGTCCCGACCCTCGCTCCCCTGGGGCAAGCCCAGGGGGGCAGCAGCAGAAGAAGAAGAAGAAGAAGAAACAGAAGGAAGACGACGCGGGTAGCTGGCCCGACCCTCGCTCCCCCGGGACAAGCCCGGGCGGGGGCGGCAGCGCCTCAGGCAAGGCAGCGGGGAGGGGGCAAGGCCGGTGGGGACGGGAAAGCCGGCAAGATGTGATGAAGAGCCAGCCTTCCGCCAGCCGTCCGTGCCTACAATGCCGCGGAGGTGAAGAACACCTATGATGATTTTCCTGACTGACCGAGCCGCCGAGAAGATCCGGGGGCTGTTCGAGCGGCATCAACTGTCCGATGAGGCGTGCCTGCGGGTCCTCCGCGGCGGGTGCGGGTGCGCGGGGTACTCCCTGGGCGTCGCCCCCGCCCCCGACGCCAACGACGAGGTGTGCGAGAGCAACGGAATCCGGATCGCCTGCGACCGCGAACTCGCCGCCAAGGTCGACGGGACCGAGATCGACTTCGACGGCAAGCTGCTGGGCAAGGGCTTTGTCATCCATAACCCGCACGACCCGTGCGGCTGCGAGTGCCGTGCGTGATCCCCCCTCCCCCCCGCGCGGCGGGGGCCCCGCGGATCAAGCGGCCGAAAGGAACCCACCGGGGTGAGCCAGTACCGTGTGACCTACGAACCCAAGCACGTCACCGTCCCCGTCGAGCCCGAGCTGTACCCGTACAGCCGCTACGGCCGGCCCGGATCGGTGTTGGACATCGCCCTGGCCAACGGGGTGCACATCGACCACGCCTGCGGCGGCCAGTTGACGTGCGGCATGTGCCGGGTCGTCGTCGAGCAGGGCGAGGAGAACCTCTCCCCGCGCTCGGGGCAGGAGGACGCGTACCTGAAGTACCTCGGCGTCCGCGACCCCGCCGTCCGCCTCGCCTGCCAGGCCGTCGTCCAGGGCGACGTCACCGTCCGCATCGGCCGCTAGGCTTCGCAACGGGGGTGCGGTGCGCGGCAGGGGGGGCGTGCATCGCGGGGGGCGGGCGTGTAGCATGGCGGGCATGGCCGAGTCCCCCGAATTCATCAGCGAACCGATCCTCCCCGTTCCCGGGCACACGCAGGCGGCGGGCATGGCGCGTGGGGAACCGGGGCTGCCCCTGCGCTTCACGTGGCGGGACGTGGAGTACCGCGTCGATCGCGTCCTGGAGACGTGGAAGACCTCCGGCCCCTGCCACCACGGCAGCGGGGAGATGTACCTCCGCCGCCACTGGTACCGCGTCGCCACCGACCCGCCGCTGGTGATGACGCTCTACTGCGAGCGCCAGGCCCGCACCGCCAAGCGCCCCAAGGCGCGATGGTTCCTCTACACCGTCGAGGGCGGCTGAGCCCCGCCCTTGGGCGTCATGAGCCACTGGGCCAGGTGGCTGCGGAGGAACGCCCTCGCCGACTCCGCGTCCCGCCGCGACAGCGCCTCGCAGATCGTGCGATGCGCCCACACCGACCGCTTGAGTTCCTGCGCCCGCTCCTCGCTGTCCATCCGCTCCAGCCGCTCCTCCCGCTTCTCCTTCCACTGACGGAAGTACTCCTCCAGCACGTAGTGCATGCCCGCGATCAGCGGGTTGCCCGTCATCTCCAGGATCGTGCTGTGGAAGGCGCTGTCGATGAAGACGATCATGATCCCGGGGGCGTTTTCGCTGACGGCGAGGGCGTACTCCTTCTCCAGCGACTGGAGCTGGCGGAGTTGCTGCGGGGTGGCGTTGGCGGCCGCGATGTCCACCGCCCCCACCTCGATGGCGAACCGCGCCTGGGCCACGTCGCGGAAGTGCTTGGGCGAGCGGCCGTAGAAGGCGAAGCTGCGGCGCAGCAGCACCATGGGGTTGGGGCTGGCGACCATGAGGCCCTTGCGGCGAAGCGGCTGGAGGACCCCCAGCTCCTGCAGGCGGCTGACGGCCTCGCGGACCACGCTGCGGGAAATGCCATACCTTTCACAGATGTCGGCCTCGGTCCCGAAGAGGTCGCCCTCCGCAAGGCCCCGGCGCTCGATCTCTGCGCAAATGCTGTCGGAGAGGATCGCCACCTGGTTCGCGGCCTTAAGATCTGTCTTCATCGCCTGTTACCTTTCGACGCCGGCCGGGCTCTCGCCCCGCGCCGTGACGTGGATTCTGCAGACTGCTAGTGTATCGTCTGCAGCGCCTTTTGTGTCACAGCAATTGTCTTACTTTTTCTTTGACATCCAACCGATCCTATTGCATGATGATATGGCATCGGGAGGCACCCATCGGGGCGCTATACTGCCTGAGCCGATGATTATATCATACAATTCGTCCGTGCGGCCCCGGTGTTGCCGCCGGGCGGCCCCTCGGGGGTCGCGGGGCCAACGGACGGATGACCTGAACCGAGGGAGCGAATGCCCATGACCGAGATCCTCGCCACACTCGACGCCGCCATTCATAACGCCGGGCCCTGGCGCGGGTTCTCGATCGGCCGCTGGTGCGACGAGGCCGACGTCCGCGACGTCATCCAGTCCAACTACGCGCCCTACGACGGCGACGAGTCCTTCCTCGCCGCCCCCACCGCCCGCACGCTCGAACTCCGCGGGCAGCTCGACGCCCTCCGCCGCCGCGAGAGCGAGTCCGGGGGCGTCCTCGACGTCGCCGCCGACCGCCCCTCCTCGCTCCTCGCCTGGGGAGCGGGCTACCTCGACCGCTCCCGCGAGATCATCGTCGGCCTGCAGACCGACGAGCCCCTCAAGCGGGCCATCCATCCCCGCGGGGGCATCCGCATGGTCCGCCAGGCGTGCGACGCGTACGGGCACCCGCTGTCGAGCGAGGTCGAGCACGAGTATACCCACGAGCACACCACGCACAACGACGCCGTCTTCGCCGCCTACACCCCCGAGATGCGCTCTGCGCGGCGGTGCGGGATCATCACGGGCCTGCCCGACGCGTACGGCCGGGGGCGGATCATCGGCGACTACCGCCGCGTCGCCCTCTACGGGGTGGGCCGCCTGATCGCCTGGAAGCGCCGCGACCTCGCCGCCCTCGCCACCCGCCCCGCCGCCGAGGACACCGACCGCCGCCGCCACGAACTCGCCCAGGAGATCCAGTCCCTGCACGACCTGCAGGCGATGGCCGCCCGCTACGGGTACGACATCTCCCGCCCCGCCGCCGACGCCCGCCAGGCCGTCCAGTGGGTCTACTTCGCCTACCTGGGCGCCATCAAGGAGCAGAACGGGGCCGCCATGTCCCTCGGCCGCGTCAGCACGTTCCTCGACATCTACCTCCAGCGCGACCTGGAGGACGGGGCGCTCGACGAGCCCGCCGCGCAGGAGCTTATCGACGATTTCGTCCTCAAGCTCCGCATGGCCCGCATGCTCCGCACCCCGGAGTACGACGAACTCTTCGCGGGCGACCCCATGTGGATCACCGAGGCCATCGGGGGCGTGGGCCTCGACGGGCGCCCGCTGGTCACCCGCACGAGCTTCCGCTTCCTGCACACGCTGTACACGCTCTCGCCCGCGCCCGAGCCCAACCTCACGGTCCTCTGGTCGCGCGAGCTGCCCCCCGCCTTCCGCCGCTACTGCACGCAGGTCTCCCTCGACACCGACTCCATCCAGTACGAGAGCGACGACCTGATGCGGGAGCGCTACGGGGACGACTACGGGATCGCCTGCTGCGTGTCGGCGATGCGGATCGGGCGACAGATGCAGTTCTTCGGGGCCCGAATGAACCTGCCCAAGGCGCTGCTGCTGGCGCTCAACGGCGGGCGGGACGAGATCAGCGGGGAGCCCGTCGCACCCGAAACCGAACCCGTGGGCGACGGTGCCCTGGACTACGACGACGTCCGCTCCCGCCTCGACGCGGTCCTGCAGTGGCTCGCGGAGCTGTACGTCGAAACGATGAACGTCATCCACGACGCCCACGACCGCTGCAGCTATGAGGCCCTGCAGATGGCGCTGCACGACACCGACGTCGAGCGCTCGATGGCCTTCGGGATCGCGGGCCTGTCCGTGCTCGCCGACTCCCTCTCGGCCATCCGCCACGCCCGCGTCACGCCCGTCCGCGACGCGCGGGGGCTCATCAGCGACTTCCGCATCGAGGGCGACTACCCCGCGTTCGGGAACGACGACGACCGCGTCGACGCCCTCGCCGTCGAACTCGTCCGCGACTTCCACTCCGCCCTCGCCCGCCACCGCACCTACCGCAATGCGGAGCACACGCTCTCGGTCCTGACGATCACGTCCAACGTGGTCTACGGGCAGAAGACCGGCGGGACGCCCGACGGGCGCAAGCACGGGGAGCCCTTCGCCCCCGGGGCCAACCCCATGCACCACCGCGAGCGCAGCGGGGCGCTGGCGTCGCTGAACTCCGTCGCCAAGCTCCCCTACGACTCCTGCCGCGACGGGATCTCCTGCACCTTCACCGTCACCCCCGCCACGCTGGGGCGGACGGTGTCGCAGCGGTGCAACGTGCTGCAGTGCATCCTCAACGGGTACTTCGCGCAGGGCGGGCAGCACCTGAACGTCAACGTCCTCGACCGCGCCAAGCTCGTCGACGCCATGCACCACCCCCAGCGGTACCCGAACCTGACGCTCCGCGTCTCGGGCTACGCGGTGAACTTCCACTCGCTCTCCCGCGAGCAGCAGGAGGAGGTTGTCGCGAGGACGTTCCATGATCGGCTGTGATCGCGCCGGCGGCGCCGGCGAAGCGATCAGCTATCAGCTTTCAGCGATCAGCTATCAGCTGTCAGCTAGAAGAAGAAGCGTCGGGTGCCGTGGTTTGCGGAGCGCAGCGAAGCAACCACGTCTTCGGCTGATGGCTGACTGCTGATAGCTGATAGCTGAGTGCTGAGTGCTGAGTGCTGATAGCTCCTTCAAGGACCCCCACATGACCGGCCGCATTCATTCCATCGAGACGCTGGGCGCCCTGGACGGACCCGGCACGCGCTGCGTGGTGTTCCTGCAGGGCTGCCCCCTCCGCTGCCGCTACTGCCACAACCCCGACACCTGGGACGTCCGCGGGGGAACGGAGATGTCCGTGGGCGAGGTCGTCGCCCGCGTCTCGCGCTGTCGGCCGTACTTCGGGGACGCGGGGGGGCTCACCCTCTCCGGGGGCGAGCCGCTCGCCCAGGCGCACTTCTGCACCGAGGTCCTCTCCGCCTGCCGCGACCGCAAGATCCACACCGCCCTCGATACCGCCGGGGGGCCCCGCACCCCCACCGTCCAGGGCGCCGTCGCACTCGCCGACCTCGTCCTGCTGGACGTCAAGCACACCGACCCCTCCGCCTACCGCGACCTCACGGGCGCGTCGCTGGCGCTGACGCTCGCCTTCCTCGACCACCTCACCGCCATCGGCAAGCCCTTCTGGGTCCGCCAGGTCATCGTGCCCGGGATCACGGACTCCCCCGCACAGGTGGCGGCCCTCGCGAGGCTGCTGACGGGGCGCCCGTCGCTCCAGCGCGTCGAGCTGCTGCCGTACCACTCCATGGCGAGGAGCAAGTGGGCCGCCTTGAACCGCCCCTACCCGCTGGCCGGCACGCCGGACCTGCCCGCCGCCGCCCTGCCCGCCCTGGAAGCCATCCTCGCCGCCCACGGCCTGCCCGTCTGCGAGAACGAGCCCGACCCGGAGAAAATCGCCGATGGCGGCTCGCCGATCGCGGATGGCGAATCCCGGGTCGCGGATGCAGCCGACGCCTGCGCGAACGTTCCCACGGTGTGAGGGCTGCAAACGTCTGCGCTGCCTCGAGCGCGTGCGTTACCCCAGGCGCGTGCGTTGCCCCAAGCGCGTGCGTTGCCCCAAGCGCGTGCGTTGGGGGTCTCCTGACCCCCAACGTCCTGGAACGCCAACGAATGCTTCCGCGACAGCGTTATGGCGGCGCTTCGGTCGCGGCGGCCGCCGCCGCGAAGGGGGCGCTCCAACGACGCTGCCGCGGAGGCGCCCCTCGCCCCTCCGGGACGACGGGGGTCAGGAGACCCCCGTCGCAGGAGGTGGGGGTCAGAAGGTGGGGCGGATGGGGACCCGCCGCGGAGACATTCGCACCGACGTTTCTGGTCCCCAATCTCGTAACCGTTCACGCCTTCGCTGCTGTTTGCGAAGGCGTGAACGGTTACGAAAACAGCCACGCCCAAGCCCCCACTTCCCTCCCCGCCCCGCCGCCCCTACAATCCTCCCGCGTTGCGGACGTGACACGCGCACACAGGAGCCTACGATGAACTCTCGCGAGAGGATGCTGGCGGTCTTTCGGCACGAGGTGCCCGACCGCGTGCCCACCGATATCTGGATCGTCCCCGAGATGGCCCGGCGGATGCAGGAGCACTTCGGGGAGGGCGTGAACTGGCGGGAGAAGCTGCACATCGACGGGATGGGCGGGACGGGGGCGAGGTACGTCGGCCCGCCCCAGCCCGAGCCCCCCGAGGGCGAGACCGTGGACATGTGGGGCATCCGCCGCCGCAAGATGGACTACGGGGCGGGCGAGTACATGGAGGTCTCCCGCCACCCCCTCGCCGACGCCCGCACCATCGACGACCTCGAGGCCTACCGCTGGCTGGACGCCGACTGGTTCGACTACTCCGCGATGGCCGACACCGCCCGCCGCCAGCGCGAGCACGTCGTCGTGCAGTGCGGGTACATGGCCCCCTTCACCTATCACATGTACCTCCGCGGGCTGGAGAACGCCCTGATCGACCCGCTGGAGAACCCCGACTACACCCGCCACCTCCTGCAGCGACTGAGCGACTACTTCCACGACCACCACCGCCGCATGTTCGAATCCGCCGACGGGCTCATCGACGTCACGCAGGTCACCGACGACTACGGGATGCAGACGGGCCCGCTGATGTCGCTGGACACCTTCCGCGAGTTCTACCGCCCCCACCTGCAGCGGTTCGTGGACCTCGCCCACGAGTTCGGGATCACCGTCCTGCACCACGACGACGGGGCCATCCGCCAGTTCATCCCCGACCTCGTCGAGATCGGCATCGACATCCTCAACCCCATCCAGTGGCGCTGCCCGGGGATGGAGATGGACGGGCTGAAGGCCGACTTCGGGACCGCCCTCGTCTTCCACGGGGGGATCGACAACCAGCAGACGCTCCCCTTCGGGACCGAACAGGACGTCCGCGCCGAGGTCCGCCTCGCCATCGACACCCTCGCCTCCGACCGCACCGGGTACATCCTCGCCCCCTGCCACAACATCCAGGCCATCACCCCCGTCGAAAACGTCATCGCCATGTACGACGAGGCGCATGAGTACGGGAGGATGGGAGAATAGGCCTCGGGTCCAGGGAAGAGGCAATCGGGAGGAAGAGGCCGGGCGCCCCCGTCGTGGCGCCCGTCATCCTGCTTCCCGCGACGCCGCCGACACTGCACAGCCCTTACCCGAACAGCCCCTTCGGCGCACCGCCCCCACCGCCCTTTCCGATGCGTTTGAGGAACTCGGCTTCGTCGATCGTCTCCACGCCCAGTTGGCGGGCCTTGTCGGCCTTGGCGCCGGCGTTTTCTCCGACGACGACGAAGTCGGTGTTCTTCGACACGCTGGACGCCGCCCGCCCGCCGGCGGATTTGACGGCGTCCTCGGCGTCCTTGCGGGAGAGCGTGGGGAGCGTCCCGGTGACCACCACCGTCTTGCCCGCCAGCGGCCGCTCGCCCGGCGCCTGCGCCGGGGCGGCGGCCGACAGCTTCACCCCCGCCTCCCGCAGCCGCTCGATCGTCTCTCGGCCCGCCTCGCTCTGGAGAAAGCCGTACACGCTCTCCGCGATGGCCGGGCCGATCTCGTGGACGTTCGTCAGCTCCTCTGCGCTCGCCCCCATGAGCGAGTCCACGTCGCGGAAGTGCGCGGCGAGCACCTCGGCCACCCGCCCGCCCACGTGGCGGATGCCCAGCCCCGCCAGGACGCGCTCCAGTCCGCGGCCCTTGCTGCCCTCGATCGCCTCCACCAGGTTCTGCGACGACTTTTCGCCCATGCGCTCCAGTGCGACCAGGTCGTCCTTGCGCAGCGCGTAGAGGTCCGCGAAGTGCTTCACCAACCCGCGGTCCACGAGCTGGTCCACCACGGCGGGCCCGAGATGCTCGATGTCCATCTGGTCCCGCCCCGCGAAGAACCGCAGCCGCTCCCGCAACTGCGCCGGGCACTCCGGGTTGCGGCAGCGGACGTAGACCCCCCCCTCATCCCGCGTGACGGGCTGCTCGCACGATGGGCAGACCGCGGGGGCGGCGACCGGTTTGGCGTCGTCGGGGCGCTTGTCGATCTCCACCTGCACGACCTGCGGGATGATCTCCCCCGCCTTCTCGACCACCACCGTGTCCCCCACCCGCACGTCGAGGCGGTCGATCTGGTCGAAGTTGTGCAGCGAGGCGTTGGACACCGTGGTCCCCGCCAGTTGCACCGGGTCGAAGTGGGCGACCGGCGTGATCGTCCCGAGGCGGCCGACCTGGAAGTCCACCTCGCGCAGGACGGTGCGGGCCTGCTGGGCCTCGTACTTGTAGGCGATGCACCAGCGGGGGTAGCGCGACGTGCGGCCAAGTTCCTCGCGGAGGTCGAGTTCGTCGACCTTCACGACCATCCCGTCGGTTTCGTACTCGGCTTCGCTGCGGAGGGCGGCCCAGTCCTGGATGGCGGCGTGGACCTCATCGAGCGTGGCGCACACGCGGGCGGCGGGGTTGACGGGCAGGCCCCAGCCGCGGAGGCGGGCCATGTATTCGCTGGCCCGGCCGGTGGGCGAAGGGACGATCTCCCCCAGGCCA
This sequence comes from Phycisphaerae bacterium, assembly GCA_041687095.1. Lineage (GTDB taxonomy): Bacteria > Planctomycetota > Phycisphaerae > SM23-33 > SM23-33 > JAWLCQ01. The sequence goes on from JAWLCQ010000143.1 coordinate 8,903, forward strand.
TGGGCGATGAAGGCGAGTTTGCGCTCGGCGACGATGCGGGGGTCGAGCTGCTTGAGCGTCCCGGCCGCCCCGTTGCGCGGGTTGGCGAAGGTGGGCTCATTGGCGGCGCGGCGGCGGGCGTTGACGGCGTTGAAGGCCCGCCGGGGCCAGTACACCTCCCCGCGGACCTCCAGGACGCGCGGGTAGCCCTCGCCTCCCAGGCGGAGCGGGATGGACCCGATGGTGCGGGCGTTGGTGGTGATGTCATCGCCCCGCTGCCCATCCCCCCGCGTCGCCGCCAGCGCCAGATACCCGTCCTCGTAGCGCAGCGAAATGGCGACCCCGTCGATCTTGGGATCGGCAATGTAGTGGAAGGCGCGGTCGCCCACGGCGTCGCGGACGCGGCGGTCGAACTCGCGGAGTTGCTCCCGGTTGTAGGTGTTGTCCACGCTGAGCATGGGCAGGGAGTGCTCGACGGTGGCAAAGCCCTCGATGGGCTCGCCCGCGACGCGCTGGGTGGGCGAGTCGGGCGTGACGAGTTCGGGGTGCTGGGTTTCGAGGCGGCGGAGTTCGTCGAAGAGTTCGTCGTACTCGCGGTCGGAGATCTCCGGGGCGGCCTGCACGTAGTACAGCGCGTCATGCCGACGGATCTGCTCGCGGAGCGTGTGGATGCGTTGGGCGGCGTGGCTCATGGTCAGATCGGTTCCCCCCCCGTCGGGGCGTACACCCACCGATCCCCGGTCATCTCGTAGTCTAGGATCTCCTCCTCGGCGAAGAACAGCGGGATCTCCCGGGCGGCCGCCTCGGGCGAGTCGCTGCCGTGCACGAGGTTGTACCGCCTCGACACCCCGAAGTCCCCGCGGATGGTCCCGGGGTCGGCGTCGGGCCCGAAGGTCTGGCCCATGATCGCGCGGCAGATGCGGATGGCCTCGTTGCCTTCGAGGACCATGGCGAGAACGGGCGAGGAGGTGATGAACTCGACGAGCGGTCCGTAGAAGTCCTTGCCCGCATGCACGGCGTACATGCGGCGGGCGAGGGGCTCGTCCACCCGCAGAAGCTTCAGGGCCGCGAGCTGCAGGCCCTTGCGCTCGAACCGGGCGAGGATGGCCCCGACGAGTCGGCGTTGCACGGCGTCGGGCTTGAGGACGATCAGTGTTCGTTCCATGATGGGCTCCCTGGTGGGAATGGTATACCGCGGGGGAAGGCACTAGGGAATAGGCAATGGGCGGGGGGGAAGGCACTAGGGAATAGGGACTAGGCAATAGGCGGGGGAAGCGGCGTGGTGCACCGGTCACGCTCAAGTGCCACATCGAGCCCAGCCACGTGCGTGACGGGCCCCTGTCTCACCGCGTTTGAAACGCCGAGTGCGCATGCGACGGGGGTCTCCTGACCCCCGGCGTCCGGGAAGGGCGAGGGACGCCTCCGCGGCAGCGTCGTTGGAGCGATCCCTTCGCGGCGGCGGCCGCCGCGACCGAAGCGCCGCCATAACGCTGTAGCGGAGGCGGCCGTTGGCGTTCCCGGACGTTGGGGGACAGGACACCCCCAACGCTCGCGCTTGGAGCCCTCACCGCCCGGGGAGCGTGCTCTCCCGCGCGCAGGCGTCTCCGCTTCGCTACACTGCCTGCACGCCCTGCACGCCCTGCCGCGCTGCCTCGTTGCTTCTTCCGCCTAGTCCCCAGTCCCTATTCCCTAGTGCCTTCTCCCCCGCCTATTGCCTAGTCCCTATTCCCTAGTGCCTTCCCCCCGCCTTCCTCTCCGCCCTTGCCCCCCGGCCGGTCGGGCCGGTTTAATATGGGGTATGCATAAAGTCGCTGCGCGCGTCGTGTTCGGGACGGTGATGATCGCCGTCATCGTGGGCATCCTGCTGCTGGACCATGGTCTTGCCAAGGGCGCTCCGCGCTGGACGGGCGTGCCGGTGGCGGTGGTGCTGGCGGTGCTGGCGGGGGCAGGGGTGCTGGAACTGGGCAAGATGGCCGCCGTGAACAGTGGCGTACGCGTGTTGAGCATCTCGGGCGTCCTGTCGGCCGTCGCGCTCGCCACGCTCCCGTGCTGGTGGTACTTCCTCCGCGGGGCGGTGGATCTGCCGGGCTTTCCCGAGGTGCTCTGCCTTGGGGGGCTGGCGGTGGCGGGCGTGTTCCTGGAGCAGATGGTTCGCTACCGCGTCGACGGAGCCCTGCGGAACGTCTCGGGGACGATCCTGGGGATCTTCTACCTCGGGTTCGGATGCGCGATCATCCTCTGGCTGCGCTACTTCGACCTGCGGGCCATGATCCTCTACCTCGCGGTCGTCAAGTTCACCGACATCGGCGCCTACGCGGTCGGCTCGGCCTTCGGGAGGCACAAGCTCATCCCCTGGCTGTCCCCGGGCAAGTCGTGGGAGGGCCTGGCCGGCGGGGTCGCGGTCGCGGCCGGGATGGGCGCCCTCGTCGTCGCCGTCCTGGGCGTCCCGGGCCTGGACCTCTGGGAAGGCGCCGTCTTCGGGGCCGCGATGGCACTGGCGGGCCAGTTCGCGGACCTGTGCGAGTCGCTGCTGAAGCGGTCCATGCAGGTCAAGGACTCCGCCAGCCTCATCCCGCAGTTCGGGGGCGTGCTGGACCTGATGGACTCCCCCCTGCTCGCGGGCCCGTTCGCGCTGATGGCGCTGGCGGTGCTGGCGTGAGACTGTTTGAGAATCGAACCGCACCGCGGAGAACGCGGAGATCGCGGAGAGGACCTGGGATGTCCGTCCGATTCCCTTCCCCCTCTGCGTTCCCCGCGACCTCTGCGGTGAGGTCCAGAGCGGCCCAGCCGTTGGAGGAACAGAAGTGATGCCTGAACCGACACAGACCCCTCCGCCCTCGCCTCCCCCGCCCCGCCGCCGGTGGGTCCGGCGGCTGGTGCGGCCGCTGCAGTGGCTGGTCAACATCGTGGCCCTGAGCGTGCTGCTGTACGTCTTCACGCCCGCGGGCAACCGGATGCGGGACTACATCACGCACGTCGATCCCCCGGCGAGGGCGGACTTCATCGTCGTGCTCGGGGGCAGCGGCGAGCGGGCGGTCGAGGGGGCGAGGCTGTACCACGAGGGGTGGGCCCCGCGGATCATCGTGACGTCCACGGGCAAGGACGCGTTCAACCTGGCGGACCTGGCGGCCGCGTACGGCGTGCCGCGCGAGGCCATCCTCATCGACGCCCTCGCCACCCGCACCGCCGACCACCCCCACACCATCGCCAAGCTCCCGGGCGTGGACCCCCAGACGCAGCGGTTCCTCATCGTCACGTCCTACCACCACACACACCGCTCGCTGCTGGTGTTCCGCCATGCGGGGTACGCGAACGTCGCGATGCAGGCCCCGCAGTGGCAGGTCCGCCACCCCGAGGACGCCCCCCCCACCGTCCTGGACCGTGCGTACCATCTCACGGACAGCTTCAGCGAACTGATCAAGACCGGCATCTACTACGTCATGGGATGGATCTGAGCATGGGCATCAACGTCTTTCTCGCCGGGGTCATGCAGGGGTCCAAGGTGGAACTCGCCATCCACGACCAGGGTTGGCGCGAGCCGATCAAGGCCATCCTCACCGCCCACCTCCCCACCGCCGACGTCTACTGCCACTATACGCAGCACCCCCAGTCCGTGGGGTACGAACTGCCCCAGGTCCGCCAGACGCTGGAGGACGGCAACCGCCGGGCGGGCGAGTGCGACCTGCTCATCGCTTACCTCCCCACCGCCTCCATGGGCACGGCCATCGAGATGTACGAGGCGTCCCGCAACGGAGCGGCCGTCGTCACCGTCACCCCCCTCACCGCCAACTGGGTCGTCCGCGTCTACAGCGACGCCGTCTGCCCCGACCTCCAGGCCCTGCACGACCTGGCGGAATCGGGGGAACTGGCGGAGATCGTCCGGCGCAAACGCGGGGAGCCGTAACACCCCCAGAACCAGACGAGGCCTGCGCAAACGCGTGCGGATCGTGTAGGATAGAGGGTCTATGACCATCGACATCCTTGACAAGACGATCCCCGACCTGGAGGCCGCCCTCGCCCACGCCGGGCAGCCCCGCTACCGGGCGAAGCAGCTCGCCGACTGGGTCTACCGCAAGGGCGTGACGGACCCGCAGGCGATGACGAACCTGCCGCCCGCCCTCACCCAGCAGGTCCGCGTGCTGACCTCGCACGTGGTGCAGCGGAGCGAGAGCGGCGACGGGACCCTCAAGCTCCTCATCGAGTTGCACGACGCCCACCGCATCGAGGCCGTCCTCATCCCCGAGGAGGATCGGCGGACGGCGTGCGTGTCGACGCAGGTGGGCTGCCC
>JAWLCQ010000144.1:0-13112 GCA_041687095.1 Phycisphaerae bacterium
AGCGACGACAGCGGGGTGGAGCGCATCAGGTCCCACACGCCCGTCTCCAGGTCCCCGCAGATCGTCCCGCCCGTCAGGGCGGGCCCGATGAGGATGAGGACCACCACCGTGAGGGCCGCCACCGCCGTCGCAATCGCCGGCAGCGTCCCGCCCACGGACTCGCTGAACAGCTCCCCCACCACCAGCGCCACGCCCAGGATCAGGGCGATGGAGACCATGAGGCACAGGGCGACCGCGCGGAGCAGCCACTGGGCCTGCAGCATGGGGCGGGTGCGGAACTCCTTCATCGCCACGGGGTTCTGCCACCACGCGATCATGCGCTTGCGCTTGTTGGGGTCGATGACGAACATCAGCGAGCGGGCGGTGAACTGCCCGCGCTCGCGGACCTTCAGCCGCTCCCGCGGCCGCGGGGGCGTGGGCGGGCGGCGGAGGCGGACGAGGCAGATCCCCGTCACCCCCCCCGCCATCACCAGCGACAGCGGGACGAACAGCTTCCAGAAGGCGGGGAAGCGTTCGGCCCCGACGGCGTAGGTGGAGTCGGGGAGCACGAGGGAGAGCATCGCCTCGAACGGGCTCAGCGACGCCAGCACGTGCAGCACCCCCTGCACGAACGTGCTGTGCGGGCGCTGGATCAGGTGCCTCGTCACCGGCCACGCCGGGGCGGCGAAGACGAAGAAGACCACCAGCAGCACCGCGTAGGTGACGATGATCGCCCGGTAGCTGCGGTGCATCATCGAACTGACCAGCAGGCCAATCATGCCGGTGTAGACGGCCGTCAGCAGCAGGATGCCCACGATCCCCAGGACCTCCGTCCCGCGGACCCCGCCCAGCAGGAACGGGGCGCACAGCGCGGGGATCCCGGTGAGCACCAGCAGCACCAGGAACCCCAGCGAGCCCACGATCTTGCCCACCGCGATCTCCCACGGCCGCAGGGCCGTGAAGAAGAGGCTCTCGAGCGTGTTGCGCTCCTGCTCGCTGGTGAGCGAGGCAGCCGTGAAGGCGGGGGCGAAGAGGCCCACGAGGGCGAGCTGGCCGATGGCGAGGATGCTGAGGATCCGCCTCGCCTGCTGGGAGCCGATGTCCTGGAGGCCCTCGGGCGGCCAGTTGCGCCACAGCAGCAGGACCACGACGAGCAGGAAGGCGATCTGCATGGCGATGGCCTTGCGGGTGCGCAGGGCGGAGAGCATCTCCTTGCGGATGATCGGGTTTCCGATCACGCGGGCACCTCCCGGGCGGTTTGGGCGGCGGGGGCGTCCTTGGCGGCGTCGGACGGGTCGATCCCGCTCAGGGCCATGTACGCGTCCTCGAGGGACAGCGGGACCTCGCGGAAGGTGATGACCCGCGTCGGACCGGCCATCAGCGTGCGGAGGAGTGCGGCGAGGCCCTCGTCATCGCCGGCGTAGCGGAAGCGGAGCAGGCCCTGGGCGATCTCGGTGTCGTCCACGCGGGGCTCGCCCGGGGGGGCGGTGACGCTGGGGTCGGCGGCGAGGGTTTCGGCGGCGGCGGCGAGCCCGCTCGACGCCCGCAGTTCCATCAGCCGGTCGCGCTGCAGTTCGCTGAGGACCGTGCTCACGGGCCCGTACGCCCGCAGGCACCCCTGGTGGATGATGCCCACCGAATCGCAGACGACCGCCAGTTCGGGCAGGATGTGCGAGGAGACGATGACCGTCTTGCCAGCGTCCGCGAGCTTGCGGAGGAGCTGGCGCATGTGCACCCGCGCCCGCGGGTCCAGCCCGCTGGCGGGCTCGTCCAGCAGCAGCACCGCCGGGTCGTGCATCAGCGTCCGCGCGATGCCCACCCGCTGCTTCATCCCGCGGGAGAGCGTGTCGACGAAGCGGTCGCGCATGTACTCGGCCTCGGTGATGTCCAGGACGTGGTCGATGCGGTCCTTGCGCTTGCGGCGGGGGAGCTTGAAGGCGGCCCCGAAGAAGTCGAGGTACTCCCACACCCGCATCTGGTCGTACACCCCGAAGTGGTCGGGCATGTACCCCACGAGCGACTTGATGCGGTCGCGGTCGGCGTTGACGTCGCACCCCGCGACGCTCGCGCGCCCCCCGGTGGCCTTCAGCAGCCCCGCGAGGATGCGGATCGTCGTCGTCTTGCCCGCCCCGTTGTGCCCGATGTACCCGAAGATGTGCGCCCGCGGAATCGCCAGGTTCAGGTCCTTCAGGGCGTGGATTTCCCCGTTGTAGACCTTCGTCAATCCCTCGCAGCGCACGACGATGTCTTGCCCGTCACTCACTCGATGATCCCTTCCAACTCGGCGTCGACCGAATGCAACCGGCCCCAGTCCTCCGGCCGGATCCTGTCCCCGCGATCCACCGGGGCGAACCGCAGGACGAACACGAACGTCCCGTCGTCCCGGCGGAACCGCTCCGCGTCGGGGATCGTCACGGTCTGCGCCTCGACCGGGCGCTCGATGCTCGCCAGTTCGACCCGCTGCCCCTCCCCGTCCGCCCCGCCGCTCACGCCCAGGACCTGCAGCGTGAAGGCCCCGGCGACGGCGGTGAGGTGCAGCCGCACCGTCGCCTCCCCCACCCGCATCGGGGGGCCCATCGGGCGGACCCAGAGGTCCGTCTCCATCTCCCCGCGCACGGGGGTGAACTCCTCGGCGCCCTCGCTCCACACCAGCCGCTGCGAGATCGGCCCGCGCCCGACGTACTCCTGGTGCACGAACGCTCCCGGGATCCGCACGGGCGTCCCCGCCGCGGGGGGGACGATCCGCACCGGCCAGGTGACGATCGTCCAGCCCTGCGCCTCCAGGTCGTGCCCGGGCAGCGGATCGATCGGGCACGGCCGCGCGTAGCCGATGAGCACCGGCTCACGGCCGATCGTGCTCAGGGGGCGCGGGGTGGCGAGGAGGTGGGAGACGAGTTCGTTTTGCAGCTTCTCGTCGCGGTCGAGCGAATCGGTGGCGATGAAGAGGCCCTGCACGGAGACGCCCTCCGCCCCTCCCTCCCCGAAGCCCTGCACGAAGGGGGGATGCGACTGCAGCGCGGGCGCCTTTTCGGGCGGGGGCGCGGCCGGGCGGGCGGTGCGGGGGCGATCGGAGGGCGGGGGTTTGGCATCGGAGACGAAGGTTACCTGCCCGAGGAGGTCCTCGGGGGCGACGCGGAGCTGCGAGCGCCCCCCGAGCACCTCGCCCAGGCGGCAGGTGCGGCGGTTGGCGTAGAGGACCGCCTTCTCCAGGCCGTACCCCAGCCCGTTGTCGGCCTCCAGGGTCTGGCCCGAGGCCCCGTAGGTCAGGCGGAGGTCCATGCCCGGGGTGTCCGTGAGCCCCTGGGCGTACAGCGCCCGCGAGGCGTTCATGTTGACGACCTGGTCGGGGAGGAGCACCTCGTCGGCGAGCACGACGTCGGTGCGGATGAGGTCGGCGGAGGCGGCTTCGCCCATGTCGCGGATCAGCGAATCGGCCCCGCCGCTGGAGAACGTGAGCGTCCGCGACTGGGGGCCGCTGTAGTATTCGAGCACCGTCTGCTGCGCGACCGTCCCGTCGGCGAGCCCTTGCACGAGCGAGACGTGGCTCAGGCGCTGCGGGTCGCTGAGGGAGCGGCCCGTCGCGTACAGGCCCACGCCCAGCACCACGCCCAGCGGGACCAGCCCCGCCCACAGCCACTCGCCCCGCCGCACCACCCGCAGCGCCCCCCCGCCCACCAGCACCACGCCCGTCAGGCCCAGCAGCAGGACGGCGGGGACGGAGCGGGGCGGGCCGCGGCGGCCCGCGATCTCCTGCAACGTCTGCTTGCCCGCCGCCCGGAAGAGGTCGCCCTCGACGGGCGGGCGGGTCTGGAACGACCGCCCGACGATCCGCCACAGCCCCTGCAGGCGCTCGTCGCCCAGGGCCCCGATGGCGGGGGCGAAGGTGAAGATGGTCCCCTGCCCGCACCGGCGCCGCAGCAGCAGCGGCAGCCCGTCGGCCGTCACGAGCACCTCGGCCGAGTCGGGCACGAGTTCGACCATCGGCAGCGGGGCGCGGAGTTCGATGGTGAGATCGGAGGGGGGTTCGGCCCCGTCGGGCCCGGGGAGGTCGTGCACGGTGAAGGCGGTGACGTAGTGCAGCCCGGCGGCGGTGGCCCCGGCGGCGGCGGCGAGTTCGCCCTGCAGGGCATCGGGCAACTGCTCCGACCCCCCGATCACCAGCGTCCCCCCCGCCCGCACCCACCGCAGCAGCGCCTGCATCTGCGACGGGCGCAGCCGCATCACGTCCACGCCCTTGAAGATGACGAGGTTGGCCAGGGAGTACCCGTACCAGCGGGTGGGGGGCGAATCGGCGGCCCCGCCGACAGCGCGGATCTCCCCGAGGACGTCGGGGGCCATCCCGACGAGGAAGTCGTGATGGTCCTCGGGGTCGTCGACGTTCCAGAGGAAGGCGGTCCGAACGGATTCGGCGGCGGCGCGGAGGTCGGTGTCCGTTCGCACGTGGGCCTGCTCGCCCGTCGCCAGGTCCCACAGCACGTAGCGCTGCTCATAGTTCTGCATGAGTTCGCTCCGCCGCCGCCCGCCCCCCCCCGCGTCCTGCTTCCGCAGGATCCCGGGCAGGATGACCAGTTCCACCTCCCGCACCGCGCGGGCGGGCAGGGGGAACGTGCGGGAGTACACCGTCTCCCCGCGGTCCTCGAACTCGGTGGCGTAGGCGACGCGGGCGCTGCGGTCGCGATCGGTGAGGTTGGACACCGTGAGCACCCGCTGCGAGTAGACGTCGGGCATGACGAAGTTGTTGAACGGCCCGCGGATGAGGTCGATGCTCAGGTCCTTCCGCTCGATCTGCCCCTGGGCCTGGGGAGCGGTCAGCAGGAGGGTCAGGACGGGGAGGAGCGTGAAGAGAACGACTCGGTCTGACTTCGTCATGCATCACCTGCTGCAGCGCCGGGCGCGGTGGTCGGCATTGGACACGCCGAGGAACATGCCAGTATAATCGCACGGGTATCAAACGCAAGCCCGCGAGTGCCAAGGTCTGTCTTCATGCGATACGTCATGCTCCTGCTTTTCGCCGCCGGATTCGCGTCCGCCTCGGCCCCCGCGGCCGAGCTGCCGGCCGACGCGCCCCTCGTCCGCCCGCCCCAGACGGGCGAACTCCACGGCGCCATCGAGCCCGCACAGAAGGTACTACGCGTCCAGGCCGTCTCGCGCGTCACGAAAAACGCCTACCCCGCCAAAGATTGGGACCCCCAGACCGGGGCGTTCCGCATCCCCGACCTCCCCGGGGACGCCACCTACGACCTCTGCATCGAGACCACCGACGGACGCTCCATTGAGGGCATCGACCTCGATTTCGCCGACGCCCGCCTCCTCCGCCTCGCCGACGAGCGGCGAAAACAGCTCGACCTGCCCCCCGAGCCCCCCCACGCCTTCTCGCCCGACGACGTCAAGGAGATCCTCGCCTACCTCGACGGGCTCCGGGACTTCATGGACGCCCGCCGCGCCCTCTACGTCCGCGGGCACGGCCGACGGGCCACCGTCCTCGTCGAGGCCCTCCGCACCCGCGACTTCTACGCCAAGGCCAACGATCAGGTCATCTGGCGCGTCGAGCTGTGGTACTTCGAGTACCACTACGGCGGATGGGTGCAGGCCGAGGAGACCAACCGCGTCCTCCACCGCCAGCGCATCCCCTACGCCCGGTGGGAGAAGATCTCCATCGAGTACTTCCCCGAACTCAGCGTCTCCGTGCAGCCCAGCGGCTACGCCCGGAAGGTCGCCTTCCGCATCCCCGACGCCCCCGACCCCACCCGCGGCCGCGTCCCGGGAGCGGGCGACAAGCTCGAAAACAAGCCCCACGTCTCGGGACTCGATGTGAAAGAGGCCGACGCTGGCACGGGGGAGTGACCGCGCGGGGGGGGGGCTGCCGGATGTCAAATCCGAAACTCGAAACCCGAAATCCGTAACAAATCCGAAACAGCAAATCCGAATGACGGAAACGATCCTCATGCCTTGCCGTCTGGGCGGGACAACAGGATCTCTCGTGGACGGAGCTTTGGGATTTCGGTCCTTTGTGTTTTGAATTTGTTTCGGATTTCGTGCTTCGGATTTCGGATTTGGGCCGGGTGGAGCGCCCGGGCGCCCCTCAAACGGGTGAACAAATCCTCCCTCCTCTACCGATACCACGAACAGTACGGAAGAGGTATGCCATGAAGCCAACGCTGCTGCTGGGATTCGCCGCCCTCGCTCTCGCCGCCCTCCCCGGGTGCGGGGACGGAACGGGGCTGGGACCGTCGCGGGACTACGTCAAGCCCTCCATCGCCGTCATGAAGTTCGACTCCCGGGCGGCCTTCCCCATGGACTGGGACCTGGGCGGGGGCATGCGGGACGTGCTCGTCGACCGCCTGCTGGCGACGGGGCGGTTCCACGTCATCGAGCGGCCGGAGCTGGACTTCGTGCTGGGCGAGCTGCAGTTGCAGAACTCCGGGGTGACGCGGGAGCAGGACCGCGCGAGGATCGGGAGGCTCAAGAACGTCCAGTACCTCATCAAGGGCACGATCACCGACTTCGGGCACGTCTCGACGTCGGAGGGGTTCCTGGGCATCGGGGGCACGCTGGGCCTTTCGGGCGGGGGCAACTGCGCGGTCATGAGCATGACGCTGTACGTCGTGGACGTCGAGAGCGGCGAGATCGCCGCCAGCGAGAGCCTCCAGAAGTCCGTCCGCGCCGGGGACGTCGCCCTCAAGGCCCAGTACCGCGACGTCACCTTCGGGGGCAGCACGTTCTACCGCACCCCGCTGGGCAAGGCGACGGCCGAGGTCATCGACGACGCCGTCCGCAAGATCTCCCGGGAACTCGCCTCCCGCCCCTGGACGCCCAAGATCGCGAAGATCCACACCGACGGGCGGATCATCCTCAACGGCGGGACGGAGCGGCTGATGAGCGCCGGGACGGAGTACGCGGTCTACGGGGCCCCCACGCCCATCACCGACCCGGACACGGGCGACATCATCGGCCACCTCCCGGGCGAAGCGCTGGGGCGGGTCCGCGTGTGCGAGGTCCACGGCGGCTACAGCGTGGCCGACGTGCTGGCGGGCGACGTCCGCGACTTCGCCGTCGGGCAGCTCTGCCGGCCCGTGGACCGCGTGGCGATGCGTTGAGCCGCCCTACTGCGCCGGGTCTTCGGTGATCTCGCGGTAGAAGGCGACGAAGTCGTGCTTGTCGGGGCGGGAGGCCCAGCGGATGGCCTCGCGGGGGTGCTCGTCGCGCACGCCGGTGAGCATGTAGGGGATCGTGTAGCCCCACTCGATCTCCTCCCGCAGCGGGAGGATGTGCTTTCCGATCACGTCCAGCAGCGGGACGATGTCGTACTTGGGGTTCTTCAGGAAGCCCAGCAGCAGTTCCGTCGGGCAGTTGCCGGCCGCCCGCCCCAGGCCGTACAGCGTCCCGTCGACGTAGTTCGCGCCCTTGACGATGGCCTCGACGGTGTTGGCGAACCCGAGCTGCTGGTTGTTGTGGAAGTGGACCCCGATCTCCTTGGTCTTGATGTACATCCGGAACTTCTCGATCAGGAAGTGCACCTCTTCGCTGTACAGCGCCCCGAAGCTGTCGACGATGTAGACCGCCTGGACCTTCGTCTCCTCCTCGATCTGCTGCAGCGCCTCGTCGAGGAAGGGCGAGCCCTCGTGGCTGATGGCCATGATGTTGATGGCCGCCTCGTACCCCTTGTCGGTGGCGTTGTTGGCCAGGCGGATGGCCTTGTCCACGTCCTTGACGTAGGTCGCCACCCGGACCATGTCCACCATCGACTGCTCGCGGGGGAGCACGTCCTCGGGCAGGGACTTGTGCGAGTCCTGCATGACCGCCAGCTTGGTCGTCCCGGGGTCGATCCCGTCGGTGACGCGCTTGAGCACCTCGTCGTCGCAGTACCGCCACGCCCCGAAGTCCCCGTCCCCGCGGAGCAGCTCGCGGCTGTTGCGGTAGCCCAGCTCGACGTAGTCGATCCCGGCGCGGCAGGCGGCGTCGTAGACGGCGCGAACCGTCGCGGTCTCGAACTTCGAGTCGTTCGTCAACCCGCCGTCGCGGATCGTGCAATCCACCACCTTGATCTGCGGCCGAAACATGTTGCGATACTCCTGGGGGCTGGAACCGTTGAACCTGAGGCGGACATTCTACACCGCCCCCCGCAGGTTGTCTTGCGGAAAACGGCCCCGCACCGGGGCACACAGAGAAGGAGACGTAACGCATGATGCTCCCGGGACTCCCGACGTCAAAGCTCGCCCTCGCCCTCCTCATCGCCTTGGCCCTGTCGATCGGCGCCGCCGACGCCCGCGCCGACACGCAGCTCGGGGACTGGGGGCACTTCCTCAGCTACACGCCCACGTTCTACCTCAACAACCCCAAGGGCGAGGCCTTCACCCTCAAGGTCCACCGCATGCAGTGGGGCCTCAACGCCTGGAACAAGGACAGCCTCGAGTTCCGCCTCACCGGCCCCGACGGGGCGATCATCACCGACGGGGCGCATGCGCTGACGGACTCGGCCGCCACCGTCGAGGTGAAGGACGCCAAGCCCGGGGTCTACAAGCTCAACGCCACCGACAACATCTGGGTCTGGTCCTCGCTGGCCCAGTCGGTGGCGTGGACGGGCGTGCCCGGGGTGCACATCCGCGGCCACCAGGACCGCGTGACCGACGAGGCCACCGGCAAGCAGCGCGAGCGCAAGTACTACGAGAAGCGCGGGGCCCTGGTCTTCAGCGCCAACGTCCCCCGCAAGTGGTGGTTCTACGTCCCCGCCAACGTCACCCAGTTCACCTGCCGCGCCATGCGCGCCGACACCTGCATGTCCCAGCGCGAGGATTGGGGCTACTTCATCATCACCCCCCGCGGGCAGCGCATCCGCGCCCTGTGGGGCCAGCCCCCCCACACCAAGGACTACCACCAGATCCAGTCCGTCGACGTCGAGGTCGAGCCCGGAACCGGCGGGCGCTTCTGGTGCCTGGAGGTCCGCCTGGGCGACTCCCACGACCACTCCAACATCAACTTCTCCCTCGACGGCGTGCCCCCCTACCTCGCCCGCTCCCCCGAGGAGTACTTCGACCCCGAGACCGGAAAGAGCCCCCCCGTCACCATCTACGACGAGACCCCCTTCATCCAGTCCGCCCGCATCGAGGAGGTCATGAAGGAACGCTGGCCCAACCTCCAGCACTTCTCCCCCTGCCCCTCCCTGGGCGACCCCGACGGCTGCGAGGTGCTGGGCAACGGCACCTTCGCCCTGTGGAACCCCGAGGGCCGCACGCTCAACTTCCGCATCGGCACGTACCTCCCCCGCCACTCCGCCCGCAATGTCTCCGATGAGGACTGGAAGGACCGCGCCCACGTGAAGATCACGGGCGGGAATGGCAAGGTCGCGCTCGACAAGGACATGCTCCTCAAGCACGTGCACAACGGGCAGGGCAGCCCCACCGACGCGGTCGAGACCGGCAAGGGCGTGGCGAAGGTCGAGGTCACGGGCGACCCCGAGCGGTGGCTGGCCTTCACCTACCCCGCGACCCCGCTGGTGTGGATCGGGCAGGACACGCAGGACGGCTGGAAGCGGTTCCGCCACTCCGTGGGCACGGTCCGCAACTGGTACTTCCGCGTCCCCGCGGGCACCAAGGAGTTCTCCGTCCGCGCCGCCTGCGACTACGACACCGACGTGGTGCACATGGAGATCTGCGCCCCCGACCGCGTGGTGGACATCCTCTACGGCAACAGCGGGACGAAGACCGTCAAGGTCCCCGAAGGCCTCGACGGCAAGATCTGGTTCCTGCGGACGGACGTCGGCAGCGCCACCCGCATCATCACCGCCAAGGGCACGGAAACGCCCGACGGCCGGGAGCACCGCTTCATGGGCCTGCTGCTCAACGTGGACCTCAAGGGCGTCCCCGGATACGTCGCCCCGACCTGGGAGCAGTGGTTCGACCCCGCGAACCCCGTGATGCCCCACGGACGGGGAGAATAGGTGAGAGGTGAGAGGTGAGAGGTGAGAGGCCGGCAGTGAGCGTGCGCTGATGTTCGCGGACTGTCAGGCAGCGCCCCCGGAGGTGATCCGGGGGCGTTGCCTGACATCATCCCGTGCGCTCGTGCGAGCACGGCTGTGAACAGCGCAGGCGTGGGCCCGCGACGGCGATTCTGCGATGGCCCTGCCGTCCAGTCCTAACTTCCGGTTGTCGCCCCTCTAACCTCTAACCTCTAACCTCTAACCTCTAACCTCTCACCTCTAACCTCTCACCTCTCACCTGGCCCCTCACCGGATCTGGTAGACCTGGCCCTGCAGGCGGACGAGGAGTTCCTCGCCCTCGCGCTGCGTGGCGAGGATGCGGTTCTCCATCGCCGTGTTCTGGCGGACCAGCTCGAAGTATTGCTCGCTGAAGCGGTCGATGACCTGGATCTTCTGCTGGTCCTTCGCCGGGTCCACGTCGGCGGCGTTGGAGGCGATCCAGACCTGCCCTCGCTGGTAGAGCGTCTCGTTGCCCACCTGCCGCACGTTCTTCGCCACCTCGATCCGGCCCTGCTCGTACGCGTCCTGCGACGTATTGCCGTAGATCACCACCCGACCCGCCGGGGCGCCGCCCCCACCGCCCAGACCCGCCACGCCCTCGTCCGCCGGGGCGACGGGGGCGGAGGCCACGGGGGCGCTCTCGGCGTCGTTGAGCTTGCCCCGGGAGACGGCGGCGTTCTGGCCCTCGTACTTGTCGTACGTTCCGCTCAGCTCCCGCGCCATCTCCCCCGCCCGCACCCGCATCGCCGCCCCCGCCAGCGGGGTCGACTCGTCGGCGAGGAAGCTGGTGTACGGCGTGATGATCCCGTACTCCCGCGACAGCCGCACCAGCTCGTCCACGAGTTCCTGCGACTCCCCGTGCAGCTGGATCTGGTCCAGCAGGTATCCCACCCGCCGCACCGCCCAGAGCTTCTCGACGAACTCCCACCGCAGGTCCTTCCCCGCGGGGTTGAGCGTGACGGGGTACTCGAACGCCCGCTCCCCGCCCTGGTAGATCCCCTTGATCAGCAGCGTCGCCCGCCCCTGCTCCCCATCGCGCGGCAAAGCGGCCGCGTCGCGGGCATCGTAGCGCCCGGCGAGGACGATCTGGTCGCCCTCGAACAGGTCGCCCAGCTCCGTCGGGTACGTCTCGCGGAGCTTCAGCCCCTCCACGCTCGCGGTGAGGTTCGTCATCACCGGGTGGCGGATCTTGCGGTAGAGCCCGGCGATCTTCTCGTCGATGGGCTCCTTGGGCTTGACGTACTCGCTCCGCCCCCCGTGCTCCCGCACCAGCGTGTCCAGCAGGCGGACGTTCACGTCGTACCCCACCCCCAGGGCGAACACCCGCGCCCCGCACCCGTTGGCCGTGCGGACCGCCTCCAGGATCGCCTTCTCGTCCGTCTTGCCCACGGTGGGCTTCCCGTCGGTCATGAACAGGATGTACGTCGGGCGCAGGCGGGCATCCCCCCGCCCCTCGGCCGCCGGGCACATCCCCATCGCCGTCAGCAGCGCCTCGTGGATGTTCGTGCCCCCGCTGGCGTCGAGGCGGTCGGCGGTGTCGATCGCCCGCTCGACGTTCTCCTTCGTCGGGGCCGCCAGCCCGTCGAAGAACGCCTCGACGTGGTGGTTGTACACGATGACGTTGAAGCGGTCGTTCTCGTTGAGGTTCGTGACCACGTGCTCCAGCGCCTTGCGCGCCTGACCGATCATCTCCCCGCCCATCGACCCGCTGCGGTCGAGCACGAGCACCACGTCCTTGGGCATGGCCGCCGCCGGCGCCTCCCCGGGATTCGGGCTCACCAGCAGCAGGAAGTACCCGTCCTTCTCCGCGTACGGCTGATACGTCAGCAGGGCCGCCCCAACCTCGCGATCGGAGGTCTTGTAGAAGAGCTGGAAATCGGCGACGGGCAGGACGTTCTTCTCGCCCCACGTGGCGATGACGTGGCGGGCGCCCTTGCGCTCCGTCGCCAGGGCGTGCGTGGGCGAGTAGACGTTCAGCAGGTCCGCATCGCTCTTGATGTCCACCGTGACGGACACGTCCTCGATCGGCCGGGCCGAGAACTTCTCCGTGTTCAGCGGGTACCAGACCTCGGTGACGTCCTGGTCCTTGCGGCAGACGTTCTTGTAGGTGACGACCACGCGGGCGGGCTTGCCGGGCTCCAGCGGGAACGCCCGCGTGCGGTACAGCCCGTGCCCCGCGTACTCCAGCAGCGCCGGGTCCTTCTTCCGCCGCACGATGTCCTCGTAGATCTTGCGGGCCTCGTCGGCCTGGAGGAGTTGGGCGGCGTACTCCTGCCCGTTGACCACGAGGGTCATGCTGTCGATGGCCGCCTCGGGCGGGACGGGGAAGAAGTACTCGACCTCGATCATCCCCGTCCCGGTGTTGATGAACTCCTGGTCGATGTTGACGAAGGCCACCTGGTCGCGGACGTTGATGGCGACGTGGTGGTACTTGACCGCCCAGGAGCCCCGGACGCGGAGATCGGGGTCCGTCGGGACGATCATCCCGTCGCCCACCGCCACCGCCGCCATCGTCACCACCACCGCCAACGCCGCCAACGCCGCCAACGCCCGCACGCCATGCCGCATTCCGCCGTTCATCGCGATCCCCTTCACCTTGAGTGTGTGCTCGCGCTGCCTGCCTACGGAATGAGACGCTCCGGGAGCCCAAAGGTTCCCCGACCCGCAACGCCGAGCGGACTCCCGCATCGGGGGTGGCCGATCTTCGGCGGGACCCCGGCGAGTCCTCGCACCCGCTGGAGGCGCTCCAAATCCGAAACCCGAAATCCGAAACTCGAAACAAATCCGAAGCACGAAATCCAAAGCTCCAAAACGGGCACCCGCTGCGCAAGGCCCCGGTGCTCTGCCCGGAGGGAATTGATGGGTTGGCCGCCCCCATCACCCCGCACGCTTCTCGCGGTGAGGGGGTGCCTCCTGCGGACACCCCCAAGCGGCTGAACCCCGCCGCTTGGGGGTGGCGTCCCACGGAGGATTCTGGACAGGACACCGTGACTCCGAAGCGGGCACGGTGCGCAGCGTTTTGGGATTTCGTCTTTTCGGTTTTGGATTTGTTTCGGATTTCGTGCTTCGGATTTCGAATTTCGAGCGGTGGGGGCGCTGCGGCCCGTGACAGTCCCCCCCCACATCCCGCCCCACCGTTCTTCGGCCACACCCCTTC
>JAWLCQ010000145.1:0-13062 GCA_041687095.1 Phycisphaerae bacterium
GGGTTCCCACGAGGTCCCGTCTTCCATCTCCCTCGCCCCTACGGGGCTCTATCTCTTTCGGCCTGTACCGGGGGCTCCGCTGCGCTGCGCCCCCGGCTACTCTCCCTCGCCCCTCCAGGGCGAAGAAGCCGCCTGGGTCCAGGTCGCATCGTGCGGGAAGTCCACGTCGAGATGTGTAGAACAACGAGGTCAGGAGACCCCCGTCGCATGCCTATGAGGCAACGCACGCGTCTGGGCCTTGTGGGCGAGATGCATATCCCTGTCGCAGTCCGGTGTTCCCTTGCGCATAATGGGGGCCATGGGAGAACTCATCCGATACTTCCGCGAGCACCCCTGGCAGCGGCGGCTGTTCACGAGTTCGGTCGCCTTGACGCTCGGGGCCCTGCTGGGCCTAATGCTGTACCCCCGCGTCCAAACCCACCTGCTCCTGCGCGACCTCGTCAGCCACGATGCCAACGTCCAGTCCGCCGCCTTCCGCCGGGCCGTCCTGGAGGCCCACCGCTCCCCGGACGCGCTCCGACGGCTGGAGGGGGCGATGGACGGCGCGGACGACGCCACCTTCACCGCCATTGTCCGCGTCCTGCGGCGGCTGGGCCGGTTCCACACGCCCGACCGCAACCCCCTGCACATCGACCGCATCCGCGCCCTGGAACTCGCCGGGGGCGACCGCTCGACCGCCCCCCCCGCCGCCGAGTCCCGCCGGCTGCTGCTGGCGACGATCATCCTCTCCGGGCGAGACAACGAGTACATCCGCGCCGCCCTCCGCACCGCCGCCGCCGACCCCGCCCCCCGCGTCCGCGCGCAGGCGGCCGTGCTGGCCGCGAGGCTCCGCGACGCGGACACCCTCCGCACGCTCCTGGGCGACGCCGAGGGCGCCGTCGCCGGCTCGGCCGCCACCGCCGCGGGCTTCGCGGACCTGACCGCCCTCCGCGACCCCATCGTCAACCTGCTGACGTTCGACGGAAACGACCCGGTCCCCGCCATCTCCGGAGCGGCCGCCGCCCTCGCCCGCCTGGACCCCGAAGGCTCCGCCCCCGCCATCGCCACCGCCCTGCGGAACGCTCCCGACCCGCAACTCCGCGAGCGGTTGCTCCACGTCGCCTCCCGTGTTCCCCACGACCCCGTACCCGCAACCGTGCTGGACCTGATCCGCTCCACCCCGAACGGGCAGTTCCCGTCGGCGGGGACGCTGCTGGGGGCGGAAAGGCTCGCGTTGCAGGACGCCGCCCCCGCCGTCCGCACTGTGCTCGGGGCGGCCGTCGCGCAGGACCCGAACCTTCTCGAAGCCCAGGTCCTCACCGCCCTCCGCGCCGCCGACGCCCTCCGCCTGCCCGCGCGTGACGACGCGAAGGCGATCTGCCACGCCTACTGGAGCCCCCGCTTCCCCCTCATGCTCGAATCCGCCGCCCGCGTTCTGGGACGGCAGATCGAGCGGGAGCAATCCGACGATTCACGCGAGGAGGCCCTCACGACCCTCCGCCTCGCCGCCACCTACGCCGCCCAGCCGGACCCCAACGCCCCGCCCGTCCACACGCCGGTTCCCTCGGCGGCGGCGGCGGTGGGGTTGTGGCTGCTCGATCCGCAGACGGAGTACCTCCGCCCGGACCCCAACAGCCCGGGCGTGATGAAGCTGGACGCGGAATCGTCGGCCTTCTACGTGCAGTCGGTGGCCTCGCAGGATTCGACCTTGGCGGGCGATTACGCGGCGTGGCACATCGGGCGAAGCGGGCGGGCGGAGGCGTTCGGCCTGGGCCTGATGCTGCTGCCCGAGATGTCCGCCCCCCCCGAGCGGCGGGTGTGGAACAACAACGCCCGCTCTGCGGGAGCGATGCTGCTGGCGCTCAGCGCGCGGACGGAGGAGCAGAAGGCGACGGCCATCGAACGCATCCGCTCGCGCCTGGAGGGCGGGATCCTGGGCGGGGAGACAGACCCCTACGTCCGCGGGGCGTACCAGTGCGCCCTGCTGATCCTGGGCGAGCGCCAGTACCGCGACGACGTGCACGGGCTGCTGCTGACGGGCGGGTTCCCGCAGCGGCGGGCGGGGACGGCGTTGGCGGCGGCGGGCGATGCGGCGCTGCTCGACTGGGCCCTGGCGGACCTCAACGGCAGCCTCGGGGACGTGGTCTACACGTGCGTGAACGTGGGGCTCGGGGAGGTGCTGGCGGCCGTGGCCCCGCAACTGCCGCGCGTCGAGCCCGCCGCCGGGGAGGACACGAGGCTATGGCAGGCGAGGATGCTGCAGGACTACTACTGGATCCATCGCGGGTCGGTGGCGATGAAGCGATGACGGTGCTGCGTTCGACGGTATCCAGCGTGCTGCACGGGGCGGTGGACCTGCTGTTCCCCGACGTCTGCACCGGCTGCGATTCCGCCGTCACCGACACGACGGGCCTGTGCGGGGCGTGCGAGGTGAAGCTGCTGTCGCTCATCGCCCTGCCCGCGTGCCCGCGGTGCGGTTCCACGCTGGGCCCGCACGTTCCCGCGCGGGAGGACGGATGCGGAAACTGCCCCCACCCCCTGCCGCGTTTCGCCCGCGTGCATCGCCTGGGGCCGTACGCCCCCCCGCTGCGGCGGATCGTGCAGGACATCAAGTACCGCCGCAGCGTCGCCCTGCTCCGCCGCCTCTCCGCCCTGCTCGCGGAGCGCCTCCGCACGCAGGAGTACGCCGACGCGAGGACCCCGGACGCGGCCGCTGGCGTGCTCGATCCCGATGCCCCCCTGCCCCCGCCCTTCGATGTCGTGCTCTCCGTGCCCATGCACTGGCGGCGGCGGCTGGTGCGGGGGTTCGACCACGCGGCGCTGCTCGCCGACGCCCTCGCCCGCGAGCTTCGCCTGCCCCTGGGGGACGACCTGGTCCGCACCCGCCCCACGCCCCCGCAGGTGCATCTGCCTCGCACCCGTCGCCTGGAGAACGTCCGCAACGCCTTCGCCCTCCGCCGCCGCAGCGATCTCACCGGCGCCCGCGTGCTGCTGGTCGACGACGTCACCACCACCGGGGCGACCGCCGGCGAGTGCGCCCGCACGCTCCTCAACGGCCGGGCCGCCCGCGTCACCCTCGCCGTCCTCGCCAAGGCCGAATCGCCCGTCGCCTACACCGAGGGGTGGCGTTAAGAGGCTGTTTCAAGAACCGGGTTCCACCGCAAAGAACGCGAAGATCGCAAAGGAGATGGGGTGTAGACAAAGGGAAGTCCACTCCCCCTTCGGTCTTTGCGACCGTTGCGGTGATTTCTGAAACAGTCGCTAACAGCCTTTCAGGAACGCCTCCAGCAGTTCCTCCTCGCGAGCGTGCATGCGGACGGCCCCGCGGACGCTGTGGTCCTCGTAGCCCATCAGGTGCAGCAGCCCGTGCACGACGTAGAGCATGAGTTCGCGCGAGGGGCGGACGCTGCGAAGCTTCGCCTGCTCCACCGCCACGTCCCCGCAGACCACCAGTTGGGCGGTGACGCCCTGCTCCCCCGAGTCGCTCAGGTCCCAACTGATGACGTCGGTGGGGTCCGACCGGTGCAGCCACTGGCGGTTGACCGCGACGATCTCCTCGCGGGAGACGACGGCGAGGTCGACCTCGCGGAGGCGGACGCCCTCCTGGTGGGCGACGTAGGCGACGAGGGCGGCGATGCGCTTGCGCGGCACGCGGAGGGCGGACTGCGTGGACGAGATCCGCACGGTGGGTGGCATGTGCTTGCTCATGCGGGAATCGTAGCACGCAACGCTCGCGTTCGGTAGAGGGAGGGGTCTATGGATACGCAACACGAGCGGAGTCACGATCGGCTCCCCTTCGACACGCCCGAGCTTCAGGATCCGCGGGCGCGGCGGACGGTGCGCGCCCTCCGCATCGCCGCCTATGCCCTGCTGGGGGTGGCGGTGCTGATCCCGGCGGTGCAGTTCCAGACCCGCACGATGCGGAACGAGCGGCGGGGCCTGAAGTTCGACGCGCAGTATGGGCGCCTCAGTGCGGAGGAGTTGGCGGAGCGCGGCCTGCAGCGGCCGAAGCACACGCTCGGGGCCATCGGCCGCTGGCGCAAGGCCATCCAGCCCTTCTGGGAAGGGGAGAACATCTACCTCCCCTTCGACGACGCCGCGCCCGACGGCCCGTTCCTCCACCCCAACACGCCCTTCGTGGTCCTGCTGCTCTCGCCCTTCGCCCTCCTGCCGGTATGGGCGATGGCGGCGGCGTGGAACCTGGCCAAGATCGCCGCCTACCTCGGCACGCTCCTGCTCGCCGCCGCCGTCTGCAACCACCGCGGGAAGCGCATGCCCGACTGGGTCCTGGGCCTGGGGGCCCTGTGGACCCTCCTCCTCGTCGTCAGCGACATCCAGCACGGGAACACCAACGTCTTCGTCCTGCTGTTCATCGTGCTGCACGTGTGGCTGTACCGCCGGGGCCGGGACCTGGCCGCCGCGTCCGCCCTCGCCCTCGCCATCTGCCTGAAGATGACGCCCGCCCTGTTCCTGCTGTACTGGGCGTACCAGCGGAACGGGAAGCTCCTGCTGGGGACGGTGCTGGGGCTGGCGGCCTTCATCGGCGTGATCCCACTCGTCGCCCTGGGCCCCGACCGCTACGTCGAGTTCACGGGCGCCTGGTACGAGCACCTCATCCGCCCCGGGCTGCTCAAGGGCGCGTGGTATCCGGCCCACATCAACCAGTCCATCTCCGGGGTCTTCAGCCGCTACTTCCTCCCCGAACCCGCCCCCGGGGGCAACATCTTCTGGAACCCCGACGACACCCCCTACGCCCTGCAGAAGCAGTTCGGATGGATCACGCTCGTCCCGCTGTCGGAGGCGGCCGTCAAGATGCTCCTCCGCGCCGCCCAACTGCTCGTCGTGGGGGTGCTGGCGTGGGCGATCGGCTGGCGGAAGCTGCCCCGCGACGACGCGCGGCGCGGGCTGCACTGGGGTCTGGTGACGATCGCGATGCTCCTGCTGAACCAGCGGACGTGGGACCACCACGCGGCCATCCTGCTTCTGGCGGGGGTGGCGATCTGGTACGCCATCGCCTTCGGGCGCCTGGGGCGAACGACGCGCGCCGCGGCCTTCGCCCTGATGATGCTCGCCGGGCCGATGGTCTGGCTCAACGGGACGGCGACGTTCAGCGTGGTTGCCCGGCTCACCGGGCACTCCTCCGACACCGCCGAGCACTGGGCGAACGTCTTTGAGGCGTACGGCCCGGACTTCTACTTCTTCCTCCTGCTCCTCGCGGTCGGGGTGGTGCTGTCCGTGGCCCTGCGGAAACACCCCGACCCCTACGCCGACGAGCGGCAGCGGCTGGGGACGTAGGCCGCACAGAGCATAGAGGGCACAGAACGTAGCGTGTGCAGATGCCGCCGCCTCACGCGCCTGCGTCATGGGTCTCCTGACCCGTGGCGCGCGTCTGCGCCGGGGGTCTCCTGACCCCCGGCGTCCGGGAAGGGCGAGGGATGCCTCCGCGTCAGCGTCGCTGGAGCGCCCCCTTCGCGGCGGGAACCGCCGCGATCAAAGCGCCGCCATAACGCTGCCGCGGAAGCGTTCCGCTCGTTCCGAGACGTTGGGGGGCAGGAGACCTCGTTGTTCTACACATCTCGGCCTCTCCGCCCCCACCGGGCCGGTCCGCACTGGCGTGGGGAGAAGGCATCGATGCGCGATCCGATAAGGGGAGGGAGGGCCGGTTGCCCGCCCCCTCCCGGGCTCGTCCCGGGGGAGCGAAGGTTTCTAAGCTAGCCGGCGCCCTGGCCCCTCTTTCCTGCTGTTTCTTCTTCTTTTCGCGCCCACCGGCTTCACGCCGGTGGAGCGAAGCTTTCACGCCCTCGGAGCCCGCCGGAGCTTAGAAACCTTCGCTCCACCCGGACAAGCCGGGCGGGGGCGGAAAGAAGAAGAAGAAGTGAGGGTGGAGCGCCGCCGGCTAGCTTAGAAACCTTCGCTCCGCCGGGGCAAGCCCGCCGGGGGCGGGGACGCTGCCCGGACTGTCGAAGAAGCGA
The DNA here is from genome assembly GCA_041687095.1 of Phycisphaerae bacterium. GTDB lineage: Bacteria > Planctomycetota > Phycisphaerae > SM23-33 > SM23-33 > JAWLCQ01. Next base: position 5,952 of record JAWLCQ010000145.1, read on the forward strand.
GCAACGAGCCGCACGCCGAGATGTGTAGAACAACGAGGTCAGGAGACCCCCAACGCACGCGTTTGGAAACACCCCGACCCCTACGCCGACGCGTATCAGGCGTTGGCGGCGGGTTCGGCGAGGGGGGCGGGTTTGCCCTGGACCCCACCGTTGCCGTTCGCCCCCGCGCTGCCGTTGGCGCTGCCATTCCCGTTGGCGTTGCCGTTGCCATTGCCATTCGCGCCGCCGTTGGCCTGTCCGCTGGCGTTGGCCGCCGGGGCGCTGCTGTCCTCGCGGTCCTTGGGATCGGAGGAGGACTCGGCCGGGGCGGGGGCCTGCCCGCGAAGGGCGGGGTACAGCGAGCGCGGGTGGTGCACGGCGCAGAGGCTCTTGACGAGCGACTCCTCGATGGCGTGCACGTCCTTGAGGGTAATGACGCACTCGTCGAACTGCCCGTCGGTCAGCCGGCGGGAGACGATGGAGTGGACCTGGCTTTCGATGCGGCCGACGGTGGGCTCGGGCAGGGCGCGGACGGAGGATTCGGCGGCGTCGGCGAGCATGAGGATGGCGGCCTCGGGGGAGCGGGGCTTGGGCCCGGGGTAGCGGAACTCGACCTCGTCGGGGGCGCGCTCGAAGTCGTTCCGCCGCCGCTCCGTCGCCGCCTGGTAGAAGTACTGCACCAGAGTGGTCCCGTGGTGGGCCTCGATGAACTCGTGCAGGATCCATGGCACGCCGTACTCCCGCGCCATCTCCAGCCCGTCCTTGACGTGCCCGGTGATGATCAGCAGGCTCATGGCCGGGGAGAGCTTGGCGTGCTTGTTCCGCGCGCCCTCCTGGTTCTCGACGAAGTACTCGGGCTTGTTGATCTTCCCGATGTCGTGGTAGTACGCCCCGACGCGGGCGAGCAGCCCGCGGGCGCCGATGGCCTGGGCGGCGGATTCGCACATGGACCCGAGCTGCAGCGAATGGTTGTACGTCCCGGGGGCCTCCTGGCGCAGCCGCTGCAGCAGCGGGCGGGACGGGTCGCACCACTCCAGGAGCGTCATGCTGGTGGCGACCCCGAAGGTCCACTCGATCAGCGGGAGGATGCCCTGGATGAGGAAGCCCGCCAGCAGCGCCCCGCCCCCCGCCCACAGGCTGCGGGTCAGGGCGAAGGTCCAGGGGATGCGCTCCGCCAGGGCGGTCGCCCAGGCCCCGGCGAACACCACCCCCCCCGCCAGCACCGACGTGAGCACCAGCTTGCTGCGGGTGCGGATCTCCTTGAGCTGCGAGACGCCCACCCCCATCGCCGCGATGAGCACCAGCAGCATGCCCAGGTCCGTGCGGAGTTGCAGCACCATCGCCGCCGCCACCGCCGTCCCCACCGCCAACGCGAACCGCTGCCCGTGGGCGATGCACAGGATGTACGCCCCCATCAGCACCGGCATGGCCGCCCCGTAGGGATGGGCCCCCGCGTGGTCCATCAGCCGGGCGATGGCGAGCATGAGGACGATCGTGCCCGCGACGAGGACGGCGCGGGCGGGGTAGCGGATGAGTTCGGGGGTGAAGCGGAGGAAGTAGCCCCACAGCAGCGCGGTGATCAGCAGCAGGATGCCCGCTCGCCCCCCCGCCCGCAGCCAGGGCGCCCAGGGGGCCCACTGGGACTCGGTGCGGAGGTACTCGGCGTGCTCCTGTTCGAGGGCGCGGAGGTCGGCGTCGCTGAGGGGGCGGGGCGGGCCGGGCTCGCCCAGGGGCGGGTGGCTGCGGTAGGCGACGATGTCGTGCGGGCGGAAGACGCGGTACGACTCCTCGGGCGGGTCGGCGAGGATGGCCTCGCGGACGGCGGCGATCTCGGCCTGGGTGGTCTCGCGGTCGTAGCGGTAGGTCGGCTGGACCTCCCCCAGGACGGTCTTGAGGTAGGCCGCGACGTTCTTGCGGATGGGCGGGTCGAAGGCGTCGGCGAGTTGGGGGATGACATCCCGCTCGATGCGGGCGGTGTTGGTGAGGGCGATCATCGCCGAGCGGTCGAGGACGCGGCGTTCCTGCCCGGCGAGGAGGACGATGTCGGACGCGGAGGGCTGGACCTCCCGGTCGCCCGGGCGGACGATGGGGACCTGCAGGAGCCGGTCGCGGAAGAGGGCGATCTGGGCCGCGAGGTTCTGGCGCCGGTCGGCGGAGGCGTAGGGCTCCCAGGCCTTGAGGTCGGTATTGGAGTCGACCCCGAAGCGGGTCCGCAGGTCCTCGGGGAGTGCGGCGGGCTGGGTGGTCCCCTGGAAGCGGTCGGGCAGGGAGCGGAGGGTGGCGGAGATCTCGTCCACGAGGGCGGAGTTGACGCGGAAGACCGGGGGCGTCTTGGCGCCGGCCTCCACCTGGGCGCGGCGGAGTTCGGTCTCCAGGAGCATGCGGAAGCGGACGCGGGCGGTGATGTCCTGCGGGACGTACTGCCCGGCGCGGCGGGCGAGGGGGTCGAGCGGGTAGACGCTCAGGGCGAGGACGGCGAGGTAGAACACCAGGGCGATGGTGAGCGCGGGGGGCCCGCCGGCGTCGCGGAAGCGGACCCAGAGCCCGCTGCGGCGCGAGGCGGCGGCGCGGCGGGGATCGAGGCGGGACGGTCGGGATTTCTTCCGCAACGGCCACATGGATCGTCTTACTCCCTACGCTCCGGGACGCCTTCCTGTTCCCTCGCGTAGGCCTGCACGATGTTCTGCACGAGGCGGTGGCGGACGATGTCCTCGCGCTCCAGGCGGATGGTCGCCAGGCCCTTGATCCCCGACAGCCGCGTCAGGGCGTCGATGAGCCCGCTGGGGGTGTCCTCGGGCAGGTCGGTCTGGCTGTCGTCGCCGGTGACGATCATCTTCGATCCGTGGCCCATGCGGGTCAAGAACATGAGCATCTGCGAGACGGTGGTGTTCTGGGCCTCGTCGAGGATGATGACGGAGTCGTTGAGGGTCCGCCCGCGCATGAACGCCAGGGGGATGACCTCGATGAGGTCGTTGAACATGAACTTGCGGATCTGGTCGTACTCCATCATGTCGTGGAGGGCGTCGAAGAGCGGGCGGAGGTAGGGGTTGACCTTGGCCTGCATGTCCCCGGGGAGGAAGCCCAGCTTCTCCCCGGCCTCGACGGCGGGGCGGGCGAGGATGAGGCGCTTGGCCTGCTCGTGCTTGAGCATGTGGACGGCGACGGCGACGGCGAGGTAGGTCTTGCCCGTCCCCGCCGGTCCGGTACAGAAGGTCAGGTCGTTCTCCTGGATGGCGGTGATGTATCGCTTCTGCCCGGGGGTGCGGGGGCGGATGAGTTCGCCCGAGACGTAGACGTCGAGGATCTCGCTGGCGCGCTGCTCGGCCTCGGCGGCCGCGGCGCTGATGGCCCCGGCGACGGACTCGGGGGTGATGGGCTCGTTGCGGCGGACGCTGCGCTGGAGGCGTTCGAGGACGGCCGCGGCGCGGGAGACGTTCTTGGCCAGCCCGGTGAGCTTGATCTGCCCGGCGCGGGCGAAGACCTGCACGCCCAGCGTGTCGCGGATCATCTTGAGGTTGCGGTCCCCGGGCCCGAACAGCACGGGCGCCTTCTGCGGGTCCTCGAGAGTAATGCTCAGTTCCACGCGATCAGTCCTCTATGCACGGTACGGCGCCCGGCCGGTAAATGACGGCGGACGAGGCGGGGTCCCGGGGCCCCTCGCCTCGTCCGCATTGTAGCGGTTTCGGCGGTGCAAGGCACACGTTTAACCCCCGCGCAAAAAGAACCCGCCCCGCCGCCCACGGGTCCGGCGACTCGTCGTCGTCGGCCGCGGGCGGCGGGGCGGGGTTCTGTCATGCGTTCAAGCTACGCCTGCTGCCGGAGCCGGTCTCCCGGGGGACCGCTCCGGCGGAAAAGGCGACCTTAGCCGCCCAACGTACCTTCTGCCCCCTTAACCCTGGGACCCCGGAGGAAGGAGTCGGATGCCTTCTTGTGGTCCGTCGCGTTCAGGGTACCCTTGGGGTCGTAGGAACCGTTGTTGGCAGTGGCGGCGGTGAAGATGTTGTCCTTCGACACCCCGACATTCGCCTGGGGGGACTTATCCACCGAGATGCTGGCCCGCAGGAAGTGGATCTGCTCCCCGCCCTTGACGCCGGGACCCTTGTGGTTCGGGCTCATGCCTTCCTCGCGGTCGGCGTCGCGGGACGCGTCCTGTCCGTCAGCACCGGTGTAGTTTTCCCAGTGAGCGGCTCCCCAGTCTGCGGCGCTGGGATTCCCCGCATCGCCGGCCCAAGGAGTCATGTCGGCGGCAACGACCAGCGAGGACTCCGAGCCCGTCACGCCCTGCACGTAGCCCGAACCGTCGTACAGCGGCTGCTGGTAGGAGTAGCTCACGGTCCGAGCGCCACTGTCCGTCTTTGAGAAATCCCAGTGGTAGGCGCCCGTGTTGTCCTTGGTCTCGTCGTCGGGCTTGGCCTGATCGTCGCTGGGGCAGACGAACATGCGCGAGGGCTGCCCGCTACGGACCAGCATGAACATCAGCGCCGTCACCGGCTTGGCCGCGCCAACCGCAGGTCCCTGCGTGGGGGTGGCGAAGCTCTCGCCCTCCCACCCGTTGGCGAGCATGTGGGGCCAGCTGTCGTCATTGTCGCCCTGGTAGACCGTGATGGCCTTTCCCATGCCGTTGAGGTTGGTCATGCACGCCGCGCGACGCGCCAGCTCGCGAGCACGCGCGAGGCCGGGCATCAGGATGGATACCAAGAGTGCGATAATGGCGATGACGACCAACAGCTCAACCAGCGTAAATCCTTTTCTTCTCATACCTCAACTCTCCTTCTCTAAACGATCTAGCGGCACGGCGTGGCGGCCCGTGACTGGCGGGTGCGCGGAATGATCTATGAGTGCCTTTCGGAAACCCGTGCAGTGGACGGGCTCACGCCAGCGGCCGGTCTCCACAACCGACCTGTTCTCCACCGACGGGCCCATCAGGTAGCTCCAAGCCGCCCGGGCCGCCCGGGAATCGTCCCGGAAGAGCACGGAGGCGAGATGGAACCGCCGCCGGATGACATCGCGCTTGCATCCAGGCATGCACGACGGGGCGAGTTCGTCCCGAGTGCCGCCACCGGATCCGGGCGTGCGCCCGATCCGCCGAGGCAGCTGGGAGAGCTGAGGGAGGCAATGAAGGATGAATGAATTCGGTATTGCTGGCTGGCCTCCGCCCGCCGACCCAATCTGTCTATTCCAATTATCTGCGCCACCAACCCCTGCGTCAACAGCAGACGCGCTTTTTCTTCCGATTCTCCGGGCGCACGACCGTACCTGCGTACGAACGGTTCCCGGGGTGCCACCCTCAAGCGGCGTTGTTTGCCGCTTGGGGGTGCTACGGCGTGGCAGGCGCAACACCCCCAAGCCGCGAACAGCATGCGGCTTGAGGGTGGCCCCCCGCTGGGGCCGTTGCGTGAACGGTTACCTTGCGCAGATACGGTCGTGCACCCAGATTCTCCGCTCCTCTTGACATGCCTCCCTCGCCCCCGTAGTGTGCAACGCAGTCGCAGCGGCCGACGCGGCCGCTCTGCCCCGGGAGAATCACATGGCCGACCTGTCCGCCGTTCGCAAGACGCTCGACGCCCATGGGCAATCGCACCTGTTGCGCTTCTACGACGAGCTGGACCCCGCTCGCCGCACGGCGCTGCTGGACCAGATCGCCGCCATCGACTTCCCCGCCCTCGACGCCGCCATCGAGACCTACGTCCGCCGCAAGCCCGACCTGACGCTCGGGGGGGACATCCGCCCCGCCCCCGTCGTCCCGGCCAAGCCCGAGACCGACGAGCACCGCCGCGAGCGCGAGCAGGCCGTCCAGCGCGGGCGCGAGCTGCTCGTCCAGGGCAAGGTCGCCGCCTTCGTCGTCGCCGGCGGGCAGGGGACGCGCCTGGGCTACGAGGGGCCCAAGGGCTGCTACGAGGCCACCCCCGTCACCCGCAAGCCCCTCTTTCAGGTCTTCGCCGAACAGATCCTCGCCGCCTCCCAACGCGCCGCCGCCCCCGTCCCCTGGTACGTCATGACCTCCCCCGCCAACGACGTGGACACCCGCGCGTTCTTCCGGCGGCACCGCTTTTTCGGGCTCGATCCCGACAACGTATTCTTCCTCGTCCAGGGCACCATGCCCGCCATGGACTCCGACGGCCGCATCCTCCTCGCCGACAAGGGCGAGATCGCCCTGAGCCCCGACGGGCACGGGGGGTCGTTGACGGCCCTGCGGAAGAGCGGGGCGCTGGCGGACATGGCGCGGCGAGGGATCGAGCTGATCAGCTACTTCCAGGTGGACAACCCCCTGGTGCACTGCGTGGACCCGCTGTTCCTGGGGCTCCACGACCTCCGCGGGGCGGGGATGTCCGCAAAGTGCCTCCCCAAGCGGGACCCGCTGGAGAAGCTCGGGAACCTCTGCCTCGTCGATGGCCGCGTGACGGTCATCGAGTACTCCGACATGCCCGAGGCCCTCGCCCGCCAGTGCACCGAGGACGGGCGCCTGCGCTTCAGCGCCGGGTCCATCGCCATCCACGTGCTGTCGCGGGCGTTCGTCGAGCGGCTGACGGAGGGCGGCGGGGCGGGGCTCCCCTTCCACCGCGCCGAGAAGAAGGTCCCCTACGTCAACGACCGGGGCGAGCACGTGCAGCCCGACGCGCCCAACGCGGTGAAGCTCGAGATGTTCGTCTTCGACGCCCTCCCGCTCGCCCAGGCCGCCGTCATCCTCGAGACCGTGCGGGACGAGGAGTTCAGCCCCATCAAGAACGCCGAGGGCGAGGACTCCCCCGCCACCAGCCTCCACGACCAGGTCCGCCGGGCGGCGGCGTGGCTGGAGCAGGCCGGGGTGGACGTGCCCCGCGACGCCGACGGGCAAGTCGCCGCCGCCATCGAGATCTCCCCCCTGTTCGCCGACTCCGCCGAAGAACTCGCCGCCAAGGTGGACCCCAACCTCGAAATCGCCGCCGGCCAGAACCTTTACCTCGGCTCCCGCGGGCAGACCGGCGGATTGCGGTAAGGGTAAGCGGTACTCCTTCACGCCTTCGCAGACAGCGGCGAAGGCGTGAAGGAGTACCGGTGGTGTTTGCGGTGGAAGCTGGGTGCCACGGCTGCGCCGTTTGCAGCCGTGCTGCCGGGAAGGACACGGCTGCAAACGGCGCAGCCGTGGCACCCG
>JAWLCQ010000146.1:0-13018 GCA_041687095.1 Phycisphaerae bacterium
AGGCGGGCGACTGGTCGCTCGCCATGCTGGGGGCCACCGACGCCGCCGGGCCGCTGTCGGCCGGGCCGCTCACCGGCGCCCCGCCGCCCCACCCCCCCGCGCCCGAGCCCCCCCACCGCCGCTTCGCCGATACGCTGGGCCTGTTCCACGGTCCCTCGCAGCAAGGCCTGCTGCTGGGGGCGGTGGGGGACGACGACGGCCCGCAGGCGGACGTGGCCTTCCGCGCCCGCGTCGCGCCCCCAACCCCCCCGCCCGGGCCCCCGCTGGACGGGGAGCCCCCCGCCAGCGCCCCCGAAACGCTCGACGCCCCCGAAGCGCCCACCACCGCCGCCGACGCGCCCGACGCCGCCGCCCTCGCCGCCCTCGACGTCATCAGCGAGATGACCGACGTGGTCGTCGAGCCCGGGCAGTGGCGGCGGAGCGAGCAGGTGCTGCTGACGGGGGGCGCGTGGGACGACGCCACCCGCCGCCTCGTGGCGTGGATCGCCGCCACCCACGGCGCCCGCACGCACCGCCGGCCCGTCTTCGGGTGGTGCAGTTGGTATCACAAGACGACGCAGGTGACGGCCGGCGATGTGCTGGCGTTCGCCCGCGCCGCCCGCGACGACCGCGCGCATCTGCCCGTGGACGTGATCCAGCTCGACGACGGGTACCAGGTGGCCATGGGCGACTGGTCGTGCAACGCCAAGTTCCCCGCGGGCCTGGCGCCGCTGGTTCGCGAGATCGAGCAGGCGGGGGCGGAGGGGGGGATCTGGCTGGCCCCGCTGCTGGTGGATCCTGCGCTCTCGCTGCCGTGCGAGCACCCCGAGTGGTTCCAGCGCAACGCCGCCGGGCAGCACAAACGCGACCTGGACCCCACGCATCCCGGGGCCCGCGAGCACCTCCGCGAGATCATCGCAGCCAAGCGGGCCGACGGGTTCGGGTACTTCAAGTTCGACTTCGTCCACGTCGCCCGCGACGCCCGCTTCCACGACGCCTCCCGCACCCGCCTGCAGGCCGAGCGGGACTTCTGGGCCCTCGCCCGCGAAGCGGCCGGGGAGGGCGCCTACGTCCTCGCCTGCACCCACCACCTCTGCCGCGCCGCCACCGGGCACGTCGACGCCGTCCGCGTCGGGACCGACTCGATGGCCGTCTGGTGGGACACGCACCGCATCTGCATCTCCGACTGCATCCGCGCCGCCGGCAGCCTCGCCGACGTGAACGGGCGGCTCTACGCGTGCGACCCCGACGTCACCTACCTCCGCCCCCGCGCCCTCACGGAGGCGGAGCTGCAGACCTGGCACAGCTTAGTGGGCGTGCTGGGGGGGACGGCGATGATCTCCGACCCCGTCTACCTCGACGCCCAGACGCTCGGGACCGTCACGCTCCGCCTGGAGGGGCCCAACCTCTACCTGCACGCCTCCGTGCACGACGGGGACCTCCTCCAGGACCGCCGCCAGCCGTGGGACGGGTCGTGCGTGGAGCTGTTCGCCCATCCGGGCACGGGAGGCGCCCGCGCGACCCCCGGGCAAGGCGCCCGCGCGACGGAGCCGCCACCGAGCCCCTCCCCGACCGGGCAGTTGTGGCTGGCGCCCCCCGCGGGTGACGCGGCGGCGGTGCTGCTGCGGGCGACGCCGGGGGGGATCGTCGAGGTCCCCGACGTGCCCCTGCACTGCACGCGGACGGTGGGCGGGTACGAGCTGCACGCCTCCGTGCCGCTGTCGCTGCTGGGCGTCGCGCCCGACGCGTTCGACCTGCTCGCCGAGGTCCGCCTCTGCGCCGCCCCCGAGCCCCGCCACGGGCGGTTCACGGCGACGCGGTTCGCTTCCAACCTGCCCCACCGCACCATCGAGCGCTACGGGCGGATCTCCCGCGAGGACGGGGCGAGCGGGCCGGTGGGCGTGGGCAGCTTCCGCGAGCGGGTGCGGCGGTTCGAGATCCTCCACCCGCCCACGCCCCTGGGGGCGCGGTCGTGGCACGCGGGGACCGACCCCATGCACGGGCAGTTCGGGGCCCTCGTCCGCCGCCCCTGGGGCGACTTCGCCGTCGTGCTCCTGTGGAACCCCTCCGACCGCCCCGCACGCGTCCGCCTGGACCCGCGCGGGCTCGAACCCCTGGGCCCCCGGGCCCACGCCTGGTCGTTCTGGGACGGGCGGTATCTGGGCTTGGCGCCGCTGGCGGACGTGGAGGTCGAGCTGGGCCCCCACGCCCCGGCGCTGCTGCGCCTCACGGCCGCCCCGGCGGGCCAACACCCCCCGGTGCTGGTGGGCTCGGACCTGCACATCACCCTGGGCGCCGCCGAGATCGCCGACCTCGCCGCCGACGCGGGCGGAGTGCGGATCCGCCTCTCCGACGCCGGGGCCCGCGCGGGGACGATCGTCCTGGCGTCCCGCACGCCCCTGACGGTCCGGGCCGCCGAGAACGTCACCGTGGACTCGCTGACGGGCGAGGGCGGAGTGTGGACGCTGCGGCTGTCGGGCCGGCGGGGACCGGGGCAGTCCATCGATCTCCTTGCATAGGCCGCCGCCCCGCCGATACAATGTCCAGCGACATCGTGGCCGCAACTCGTTAAGGAAAGGGTGAATGGATGGTGTGTGCAACGAGGACAATCGGGCTGTGGGCCGCCGCGCTCACCGTTCCGCTGCTCCTCGCCTCCGCCGCCTTCGCCGAAGACCCCTCCACCGATCTCCGCTACTCGACGGCCCTCAAGGCCGCCACCCCCGCCGAACTGACCGGCGGGGGGCAGACCTTCCGCGGAGAGCAAGGCACGCTGAGCCTCGGGAGCGATTCCGTGGCCATCGGGGTGCGCAAGGTGGGGGCGAACCTGTTCTTCGGCGTGGACGCGGACGGCGATGGGGAGATGGACCGGCGGGAGTGGCACGGACTGGGCAAGGACTTCCTCGCCGCCGCCGAGGTGAAGCGCGGGGGCCGCAAGTACGCCCTGAAGTTCACCGTCCTCCGCGCCGTCGCCGGGGACGCGGGCAAGATCGCCTCCGTCACCTACCGCGCCAACGCGGGCTTCGCCTACGCCGGGAGGCTGGGCGGGACGGCGGTGCAGATCGTCGATGACAACCTCGACGGGAAGATCACGCAGGACGGCAAGGACGCGCTGGTCGTGGGCACGGCCCGCACGGCCGTTCCGCTGCGGAGCGTGCACCGGATCGGATCGGCGGTCTACCGGCTGACGGTGGAGGGCGATGGGTCCAAGCTCACCGCCGCCCCCCTGGACGAGCCGCTGGCGATCGTGAAGGTGCCCTTCCGCTCCAAGATGATGCAGGGCCTCGTGATCGAGAACGCCACCGGGGCGTTTGAGCTGACCGAGGACGGGGACGCGGGCATCCCGGCGGGCGAGTACAAGCTCGTCTACGGCCTGCTGGGCGGCAGCTCGCAGCAGCTCGTCCTCAAGCCCACCAAGCTCTCGACCGCCTGGACGGTGAAGGCGGGGCACGAGAACACGATCCGCGTCGGGCCGCCGCTGGCGGTCTTCTTCGACGCGCAGCTCGTCGGGTCCGACATCAAGGTCAGCCCCATGATGGAGGTGATCGGGTCGGGCGGGGAGCTGTACGACATGAACTTCAACACCGGCCGGCCCGCCATCCTCCTCCTGCAAGGCGCCAAGACCCTCGTCAAGGCCGCCATGGGCTATGGGTGAGGCGGCACCCTTTGCACGTACTCAGGGCGAGTACCTACGGGAATGACGAAGGAAGAAGGTAAGGTTCAGGTCGAGGTTCCGGTCCCGCTGCTGGGAACGGTTTCGGGCATCCGCACGCTGGCCGACATCGTGGCCCGCAAGGCCCAGACGCACCCCAGCGCCGACGAGCCCGCCGTCGTCAGCACGCCGCGGGAGTAGACCCGCACCGGCTGAACCCCACAGCAGACAAGCCCGCACCGGGCGAGTCTCAAAGAGACGACACCCCCCGCCTCCGGCCCGCAAGGACCGGGGGCGGTTCTGTTTCTGGGGGGTCCCACCGGCGGCGACGAGCAGGAGATCTGATGCGCCTCCAACGCCCCCGGACTGCGTCCGGGGGGTGCCTTGGCATGGAGAAAGCGTCCCTTCTGGTGTTCCGCCCCCCCCCGACGCAGTCGGGGGGCGTTGGGAACTGTCGTCGAAGCCCCTCGCGTAAGATCCGCCGGGGTCGCTCCGTGAACTGCGGCACCCACACGAGAATGGGGTGGGATGCGCATGAGGGACTCGGCCGCGCGGCCGGTCAGCTCTCGCCGCCGTCGATCCGCCGGGTGATGCGGATGGCGCGGCGGCCGTTGGCGTGCCCGAGCCTCGCGGCGAACTTCGGGATGCCCGCCACGCGGACGATGACCTCGCCGTCGGCGTTGGCGTCGGTGACGAGGAGGTCGCCCTCCGCCAGGGCCCTCGCCTCCTCGGGGCCCATCGGCCCGCCCTCGACGTCCACGACCAGCTCCAGCGGGGCGATGGATCGTCGGGGCGGCTCGCCCCCCTCGGGCCCGGCGGCCGCCTTCCACGCCCCGGCGAGGAGGGAGGAGGCGACGGCGATGCGCATGGCCCCGCTGCGGCGGCGGAGTTCCAGGGCGAAGCGGAAGACGCTCACGGGCTCGTCCTCGCGGTCGGGAGGGGCGGGGGCCCATAGACCCCCGGACCAGCAGGGGCAGGCGGGGGGCTCCAGGTGCAGGAGGCGCGCCAGCGTGTGGGCCGCCGCCTGGACGGTGCGGCCCAGCAGGCGGCGCTCCAGCAGCGTCAGGGGCCGCTGGGGCACGACGCGTTCCGCCTCCGCCGACCCGAGCAGGCGGGAGACCAGCGCGAATGCGATGGCCGGGTCCAGCTCGATCCACATCCGCTCGCTCGCGGGCCCGTCGGCGGGCGCGGCGAGGGCGTAGCAGCTCGTGCGTTCGGCGAGCCCGCGGGCGAACTCGCCGTAGCTCTGCTCGCGGCGGTGCATGGGGTGGACGCGGAGGTCGTCGCTCAGCAGGCGCGACAGGTCCCGGGCCAGCTCAGCCGCCGCGGCCTGGGCGAACGTGCGGGCGTCCGGGGCAGGGGCGGGCGGGTCGGCGGGGGGGACGGGGACGGCCGGTGCGGGCTCGGCGTCCCAGGCGGGCTCGAACGCGGCATCGAGGTCCGCGTCCTGGGCGGGCACGAAGCGGCCCGGGGGATCCGTGGGTGCGGACTCCCGGGGAGGGTCGGGATGGAGGTGCTCGATCTCTTCCATGACGGTGCCCGCGAACGCCGCCGGTTCACGCCCACCCAGTCTATCCCCCCCGGGGCGGGCACTGCAACAGGTTCCCCCCCGAGCCTAGAATTGAGGGGAAGGAGGGCGGAGCGATGCACAGCACCCGACGGGCGTGGCTGGGGTGGACGATGGCGGGGCTGGCGGTGGCGGGCGTGGCGGCGGCGAATCTGGCGGGATGTAAGGACGCGGCCGGGCCGTCGCCGTCCCGCGCGGCCCAGACAGGCGGACAGGAGGCACAGATGCCCGACAAGGTAGAGAAGACCGACGAGCAGTGGCGGAAGGAACTGACGGAGGAGCAGTACCGCGTCCTCCGCGAGAAGGGGACCGAGCGGGCGTTCACGGGCGAGTACGTGGACCTCGACGCCGAGGGCGTGTACCGCTGCGCGGCGTGCGGGCAGCCGCTGTTCACCTCCGAGGCGAAGTACCACTCCGGGTGCGGCTGGCCGAGTTTCTCCGCCCCCTCGTCCGGGGAGGCGGTGGAGGAGCACGTGGACCGCAGCCACGGGATGGTCCGCACGGAGATCGTCTGCTCCCGCTGCCAGGGCCACCTGGGGCACGTCTTCGAGGACGGGCCCCGCCCGACGGGCAAGCGGTACTGCGTGAACTCCGTGTCGCTGGACTTCACGCCCGCGAAGGACTGAGGGGCGCCCCCCCAGCCCCTCTTCCGCGGGTGCACGACCGTTCCTGCATGCAACGTAGGGTCCCGCCATTGGGGCCGGAGAGAGGGGGATTACGCAGATTTGAGAGATTACACAGATTGGAAGTAGCCCGCGCGCCCTCCGCCTCGGCGCAACCTCCGATGGACATGATCTCATCTGGGTAATCCCGTAAATCTGTGCAATCCCTTTCTCTCCCCTTCCTCTGACCGGACCCCACGGCGAGGGGTACTGCGCAGATACGGTCGTGCACCCCTCTTCCGCAAACCCTTTGACTTCGGGGCGTTCCCGCTATAGGGTATGCCGACGCGCCCGCTCTGCGCGGGACTGACTGGACCTTGGACTCTGAAGACGCAGAGGTGAGAACGCATGGCTCGCAAGACGCAATCGTACGACGTGAAGGACCTCAAACTCGCCCCCGAGGGCAAGCGGCGCATCCTGTGGGCGGACCACTACATGCCCGTGCTCGCGCAGATCCGCGAGCGGTTCGCGAAGGAAAAGCCCCTCAAGGGTCGGCGGATGAGCGCCTGCCTGCACGTGACGGCCGAGACCGCCAACCTCTGCCGCGCCCTCGCCGCCGGCGGGGCGGACCTGGTGCTGTGCGCGTCGAACCCGCTGAGCACGCAGGATGACGTCGCCGCCTCGCTCGTCGAGGACTTCGGGATGAAGGTCTACTCGATCCGCGGGGAGGACCGGGACACCTACTACGCCCACATCAAGGCCGCCTGCGAGCACCGCCCCACCGTGACGATGGACGACGGGGCCGACCTCGTCGCCGCCCTCCACGGGGAACTGTCGCAGTACGGGGACGCCATCGTCGCCTCCATGGAGGAGACCACCACGGGCGTCATCCGCCTCCGCGCGATGGAAGTCGCCGGGGCCCTGCACTTCCCCGTCATCGCCGTCAACGACGCCCAGACCAAGCACCTGTTCGACAACCGCTACGGGACCGGGCAGTCCACGCTGGACGGGATCATCCGCGCCACCGACATCCTCCTCGCCGGGCGGACCATCGTCGTCGCGGGGTACGGCTGGTGCGGACGCGGCGTGTCCACGCGGGCCCGCGGGATGGGCGCCAACGTCATCGTCACCGAGATCGACCCCGTCCGCGCCCTCGAGGCCGCCATGGACGGGTTCCGCGTCATGCCCATGAAGGACGCGGCGAAGATCGGCGACCTGTTCGTCACCGTCACCGGGGACATCCACGTCATCGACGGGCCCCACTTCGAGCGCATGCAGGACGGGGCCATCGTCTGCAACAGCGGGCACTTCAACGTCGAACTCAACCTCGAGGCCCTCGAGAAGATGGCCAAGAAGGTCAACCGCGGCGTGCGGCAGAACGTCGACGAGTTCGTGATGAAGGACGGGCGGCGGATCTTCGTCCTCGGCGAGGGGCGGCTCGTCAACCTCGCCTGCGCCGAAGGCCACCCCGCCAGCGTCATGGACATGTCCTTCGCCACGCAGGCCCTCACCACCGAGTGGGCCATCAAGAACGAAGGCCGCCTCGACGTGAAGGTCCACGACGTCCCCAAGACCATCGACGAGAACGTCGCGAGCCTCAAGCTCAAGAGCATGAACATCCGCATGGACAAGCTCACCCCCGAGCAGAAGAAGTACCTGGCGTCGTTCGAGATGGGCACGTAGCGCGGCGAGCGGAACGGATCGGCGTGCGGGGCCCGGAAGGCAATCCGGGCCCCGCATGCGTATGAGGCAATCGGTCGTTCGTCAAACCAGCGCACCTGAAGGTGAACGGGCGGCAAGCATGTACGATCTACTGATACAAAACGGTCGCGTGGTCGATCCGGCCAACCGGATCGATGAGCGCATGGACCTCGCCATCGCGGACGGGAAGATCGCCGCCGTCCGCAAGGCCATCCACTCCGACGCGCACAAGGTCGTCGACGCCAAGGGCCGCCTCGTCTGCCCCGGGCTCATCGACATCCACGTGCACTGCCGCGAACCCGGGCACGAGGAGGAGGAGACCATCGCCTCCTCCGCCGCCGCCGCCGTCGCGGGCGGGTTCACCACCATCCTCGCCATGCCCAACACCCACCCGCCCCTGGACGACGATACGGCCATCCGCCAGGTGGTCCGCCGGGGCGAGGAGGCCAATCTCGCCCGCGTCCTGGCGGCCGGGTGCATCACCCGCAACCGCGAAGGCAAGGAACTGGCGGAGATGGCCCTGATGAAAGCCGCCGGGGCCGTCGCCTTCACCGACGACGGGGACGGGGTGGCGTCGTCGTCGGTCATGCAGCGGGCCCTGCAGTACGCGGGCATGGTCGGGGCGCCCCTCCTCCAGCACTGCCAGGACCCCGACCTCGCCAGCGGCGCCATGAACAGCGGCGCCGTCGCCGTCCGCCTGGGCCTGGGCGGGATCCCCGGATCCGCCGAGGAGATCATGCTCCGCCGCGACCTGGAACTCGTCGAGCGCACCGGGGCCCGCTACCACGTGCAGCACGTCTCCACCCGCGGGGCGGTGGACCTGCTCCGCGAGGCCCGCCGGCGCGGCCTGCCCGTGACGGCCGAGGCCACCCCCCACCACCTGCTGCTCACCGACGCCGCCTGCATGACCTACGACTCCAACTACAAGATGAACCCGCCCCTGCGAACGCTGGAGGACGTCGAAGCCCTCCGCCAGGGCGTGGCGGACGGGACCATCGACGCCCTCGCCACCGACCACGCCCCGCACTCCAAGGAGGAGAAGGAGCAGGAGTTCAACCTCGCCCCCTTCGGGATCATCTCCATCGAGTGCGCCCTGGGCCTCTACGCCCGCGCCCTCGTCGATACCGGCCTGATGACCTGGAACGCCCTCATCGACCGCATGACCGCCGGGCCCGCGGCCGTCCTGGGCCTGCCCTCCGGGACCCTCTCCGTCGGCGGCCCCGCCGACGTCACCATCATCGACACCGACACCGAGTGGACCGTCGACGTCAACCGCTTCCGCTCCAAGAGCCGCAACTGCCCCTACCACGGCTGGCAGCTCGGGGCCCAGCCCATGGTCACCATCGTCGGCGGCGAGATCAAGTACACCGTGTGAGGAACCGTTCACGCCCTTCCAAACAGCAGGAAGGGCGTGAAGAAAGGGGCCTGTCGGGAGGCGAAGGCGGGAAAGGCGCAGGGAGCCTCGAAAACGGGGACTGGCTCCGCAGCGGCATGCTTCTTGCCGCGCAGGTGCCTGTCCCCTTTTTCGAGGCGGTGCGGAACTCATCACCCGCGCTCCCGTGAACGGAAACCCGTGTGGGGACCGGGGACCGGAGGACCGAGACGGGCGAGGGGAGAGCGTGGATAATCAGGCAAGGACGAGGGCCTGGCCATGCGGACGAAAGACCTTCTCACCGCTGTGAAGCAGACGTTGCGCGAGGCGTTCGGGGAACGCCTCTGGGGAGTCGTGCTGTATGGCTCCGAAGCCCGCGGACAGGCGGGACCCGACAGCGACGTTGATCTCCTCGTGCTGCTGAACGACACGCCCCGCGAGCCCCACGATTCCCGCCTTTGCGTGGACGTGCTGTACGACCTCGTGCTGGAGTCCGGCCGCCCCATCCACGCCGAACCCATCGGCCGCGCCGACTACGAAGCCAACGGCGCCCCCCTCTACGTCACCGCCAAGCGCGAGGGCGTGCTCCTGTAACGACGGGAGCGGATGACCTGTGGGCAAGGGCCCTGGAGGCCCTGCGTGTTGCGGTGCATGCATGATCTTCCCGTCAGTGCGGACGCAGCGGCCTCACGGGCTTACTACGCCGCCTTCTATGCGGTTTCCGCCCTGTTCGCCGCTCGCGGACAGATCTTCTCCAAACACAGCGCTGTGGAGGCCGCGGTCCACCGCGAACTGGTGCGATCCGGGCACTGGCCGCAGGAGCATGGAAAGGCGTACAGCAGGCTCTCGCAGCTCCGCGCGCGCGGCGACTACGGCGGCGGGAAACATGTGGAACCCGCCGACGCCGAGGAAGCCCTCGCGGCCGCCCATGGAATCGTCAGGGCCGTCTCCTCTGAAGATGCGGCACTCTTTTCGCTTCCCCCTGATCTGCAGTAACGATTCCGTTCGGGCGGGGTGTCCGGCTTCTGGGAGCGGTAACCGTTCACGGAGTGCCACCCTCAAGCGGCGCCGTTCAGCCGCTTGGGGGTGCTGCGGCGTGGCGAGCCCCGCACCCCCAAGCCGCGAACAGCATGCGGCTTGAGGGTGGCACCCTGTTTGAGCGGTCCCGTGAACGGTTACTGGGAGCGTATGCCGAATCAGGCAAGGCCGAAGGGGTGTCGCATAAACGAACCTGGTTTTTCGTGTCTTGGGATTGGCCCCAACGGGGAATGCCTATACGCTGGTAGACAGTGGAGAAGGGCTTCGATGGCTCACCCTGGGGGGGAGGCCCTTCAGGAGACTCTGAGACGCGGCCGTGTTGGCGCATGGGCTCACAGTGAGGTCGTGCCGCGTTTCCGCCAAGGTTGGACCGCGGCGTCAGCGTCCGGCCCGTCAAAAGGTCAGCAAGCGAGGGCAGTATGAACCGAGCAGTGACCGTCGCGATCGCATTTCTCTGTGTGGTTGGGCTCGTGGACTCCGCATTCGGCATCTCGGCGAACACGGGCTACGGCATTGACCTGATGTTCGATGCCGACGACCCCCAGACCGCGATCTTCGCCCGCAACCTCAACTCGACGGAGTTCTGGTCCTCCACGTTCGTCCAGCCGGGCATCGCCCTGATCCCGTTGGACGGGGTGACCTACCGGGCCTTCGCCGGCGCGGCGCACTTCAGGACGTATAACATGGGCGACACGATCACCAGCGGGTACGGCGATGCCTGGACGATCACGCGGACCCTGTCGCTCGGCCCGGGCGCCGGCGACGACGACGTGCTCTACCTCGGGGCCGAGCCCGCCAACGCCAGGACGCCCCTGGTGCCCATCTACACGGGCAACTGGGTGGCCGCGGGCAGCCTGGGGATCATGGTCGGAGCCCGCTACCGCTACGCCGCCGCCTACACCCAGATCACCAGCTACAAGCCCGTCCAGATCATCAACGGGAGCACCGTGACCTACGGCGATTACCTCGCCTCCCATCATCCCTACACCGCCTACCTGCAGAGCGGCGATTCGGGCAAGCCGCTGTTCGTGGTCAGCACGGCCGGCGACGCCTACTACATCGCCAGCCACTACACCACGCGCTCCGCCTACTCGCCGATCCCGGACCTGCTGAGCATGCATCCCAACGCCACGTACGTCGGCTATGACGGTGCGCTCGCGAAGTACATCGACATCCACCCCGCGACCGATGTGACCTGGAGTTTCGTCACCGTCCCCGAGCCCGCCTCCCTGTCGCTGTGCCTGCTCGGGGCGCTGGCCTGCCGCCGCCGCCGGCGCCGCCGCCCCGCCACCGGCATCTGAGGCCGGCAGGGGGCAACGGGGGGGCCCCCTGCTGCGCATCCTGCAAGGCCGGCAGGGATGCAGGGGATACAAGGGATGGGAGTCTACCCGCTCCGATCCCCTGTATCCCCTGCATCCCCGCTCTCTCCCCCTCTGTACTGCAAACGCGCAAGATCCTCGCTTTTACGAGGATGTTCTCCGGTCCTCAAACGGCGCTCACTTCGATTGGGACCGTGGTAAGGGCGACAGCCCAATCGAAAATCGCAAATCGTAAATCGAAATTGGCAGCGGGCGCAGCCCGCGCTGCGTCTCCGCGTCTCTGCGGCCGGTCCCGCCCAGCCGCCAGGGCTCACGCGAACCCCGCCTCCTCGAACTTGAAGTCGCGGGTGCTGGTGGACGTGGCGATGGTGTAGAGGTAGTGGAAGACCCCGCGCTGCTGGAGCAGTTCGTCGAACGTCCCGTCCTCGACGATCTGCCCCTGCTCGACGACGAGGATGCGGTCGGCGCGGCGGATGGTGCTGAGGCGGTGGGCGATGACGAAGGCGGTCCGGCCCTCGAACAGGGCGTCCAGCGCCCGCTGGATCAGCCGCTCGGTCTCGTTGTCCAGGGCGCTGGTGGCCTCGTCGAGGATGAGGCAGCGGGGGTCGAGGAGCATGCACCGCGCGATGGCGAGGCGTTGGCGCTGCCCCCCGGACAGGCCCGTCCCGCCCTCGCCCACCTTGTGCTCCAGGGCGGCGGCGAAGGCGTTGACGAACTCCATCGACTGGGACTTCTCCAAGGCGTCGCGGATCTGGGCGTCGGTGGCGTCGGGGCGGGCGCAGCGGAGGTTGTCGGCGATGGAGGCGTTGAAGAGGAACGGCTCCTGCAGGACGACCCCGTAGACCGACCGGTACTCGCGGATCGGCAGCTCGCGGATGTCGATCCCGTCGAGGAGGATCCGGCCCTCGTTGGGGTCGTAGAAGCGGAGCAGCAGGTTGGCGACGGTGGTCTTCCCGCCCCCGCTGCGCCCCACCAGGGCCACCGTCTGCCCCGCGGGCACATGGAAGCTCACCCCCCGCAGCGCCGGGCGATCCGTGTACGTGAAAGTCACGCCGCGGAACTCCAGCTCGCCCCGCAGCTCCGAGGGCATCGCCCGCGTCGGGGCGTCCACCACCGTGCTCTGCGTGTCCAGCACGGTGTGGTACAGGTCGAACCCCGCCCGCGCGACGGCCGACTGCGCGTAGACGTTCGTGATGCTCGACACCATCCCCGTGAAGTACGCCTGGTAGCCCACGAAGGCGATCAGCGTCCCCGTGCTCATGCCCCATCGCAGCAGGGCGTTGGCGCCGACCACCCACACCAGGGCGGTGATGGCGTAGCTCAGCCCCTCGGAGAACAGTTGCAGGCGGATCACCTCGCGCTGGGCGACCACCCACTTCACCTGTCGCGGCCAGACGCGGAGGTCGAACTCCTCCTGCACCTGGTCCTCCATGCTGAACGCCTGGATGGTCTTGGTGCCCCGCAGCTTGTCCAGGATGAACCCGGCGATCCAGTTGTGCGACTCCATCGCCTTGCGCGAGCAGCGGTGGATCCGCGGGGCCAGCCGCCGGCTGACGATCACGTACCCCACCGCCCCCACCAGCACCACCCCCGTCATCGGCAGGCTCAGCCACGTGCAGACCACCAGCGCGAAGACCAGCCCGAAGAGGTAGATCAGCAGCGACGAGAAGACCGTCCGGAAGAACACCCCCACCTGGCAGATGGCGTTCTCGAAGACGCGGTTGTAGAGGAAGCCCGAGGGATACTTGCTGTGGAACCGCAGGCACAGCCGCTGGAGGTGGCGGAAGCCCA
>JAWLCQ010000147.1:0-12875 GCA_041687095.1 Phycisphaerae bacterium
CGAAGCAACCACGCCCAATCGACCCTGCCCGCGAATCACCGGGGATGCGTATCAGTGCTGCCTTCGCCAGCGGGCGATCTCTCCGCGCGGGCGCTGCAGCAGCACGTTCATCCAGTGCCTCGCCTTCTCCCCGCCCTGCGCGTGCAGCACGGTCCCCCAGAACCAACTCCCGACCTGCCGCGGCCAGCCGCCCTCCCCGACGGGCTTGGAGGGGATCTCGACCACCTTGTCGGGGTTGTCAAGCGCCCACTCGATCCAGCGGGAGGTCTCTTCCAGCATCTGGCGGCGATACTCGTTCCAGTCGAACACGGGCCGTCCTTCCCTGCAGAGGCTTCGCCTCATGGTAGCTCACGATCCGCCCGCCGTCACGACCTTTTGTGCGAGGGCGACTGTCCGTGTACCGCCGCCCATCCCGCCTATCCCCGCCCGCCAGGAGTTCCTGCTGCACCCGCGGCCCCAGCGTCTGTGCGCTACGGGGCCGCCAAACCGCCGATCCCGCCCCCATCCGTCATAGGTAACCGTTCACGGGAGTGCGGGTGAGGATCCCCGCACCGCCTCGAAAAAGGGGACAGGCACCTGCGCGGCAAGAAGCATGCCGCTACGGAGCCAGTCCCCCTTTTCGAGGCTCCTGCGCCCATCCCGCCTTCGGCTCCCGATGGGCCCTTTTCCTCACGCCTTTGCTGCTGTTTGCGAAGGCGTGAACGGTTACCGCCATAGGATGAAGAACAGTCCCTCTCGGGGAACCACTGACGAAAGGAAGAGCCATGACCCAGACCCCTCGGCCGTACTCGACGGCCCCGCCCGGCGCTCCGGAGCCCAAGGAGTGGCTCATCACGCTCCTGCTGGCCGTGCTGCCCCCGCTTGTCGGCATCAACGGCCTGCACCGGTTCTACGTGGGCAAGATCGGCACTGGCGTGCTCTGGCTGCTGACGGGCGGGCTGTGCGGGATCGGGACGATCGTCGACATCATCGTGATCCTGATGGACAACTTCCGCGATGTCTGGGGCCGCCCGCTCATCAAGCACTGATCGCCCGTCCGGGGGCGCCTCTTCGCCCGCATCCCGGAAGAGCCCGACCCGCCGGCGCCGATGGCGGTCGCGGTCCGGTGCGCCCGCCCGCACCGTCGCCTCCCGCCTCGTGGCGGGGGGGGGGCTGGCGGTGCTGCTGGCGATTCCCGCGGCGATGGCGGCCGTCCCGACGGACGCGCTGGCCTCCGCGCCCACCCTCTGCCTCTGGAAGCTCGCCTTCGACGTCGAGTGCCCGGGCTGCGGGATGGGCCGGGCGCTGTCCTGTTGGCTGCATCTGGACTTCGCCCGCGCGTGGGCGTACAACCGGCTGATCGTGGTGGTGGGCCCGCTGCTGGCGGTGCTGTGGATGCGAGGGGCGTGGGCGCTGTGGCGCGCAGCCCGGGGGGGGCAGTGGTGCGGCGATGAAGACGGTGCATGAACCCTGGCGGAAGCAGCACGGTGGCGCAGCGCGGGCTGCGCCCGCTCCCAATTTGGATGTTCGACTTTCGATTTTCGATTGGGCTGTCGCCCCTGCCACGGCCCCAATCGAAGTGAGCGCCGTCTGAGGACCGGAGAACATCCTCGTAAAAGCGAGGATCTTGCGCATTTGCAGTGCAGAGTACACCTGGCGTGGAACGTAAGCGTTCAGGGGCCGGCCCGAAGGGGCGCCACCCCGCGAACGGTTACCGTGGAACGAGGAGATTCCTGGCATGGCGAAGAAGGTAAAGAAGGCGAAGAAGGCGAGCACCGCAAAGGCCGCGACAGATCCATCGCAGATGCATCGCTACCTGGAGTTGCGGGCGTCGATGTGCGGGTTGGCCCCCGAGATCTGGCGAGAGTTCCTGTTGGAGGAGGACGCCACGTTCGGCGACCTGCATGAGGCGATCCAGGACGCGGGCCCGTGGTCTGACTACCACCTGTGGGAGTTCGCTGTCCAAGACGGCAAGTGGCCCAAGGCCATCGCGAAGCACCCAGAGGCGGGGGACATCTACGAGGGCCGCGAGGTCCCCGTCGCCGCCGACCTGAAACTCGCGGAGTTCTTCACCCGCAAGGGCATGACCTGCCTGTACCACTACGACTTCGGTGATGACTGGTATGTCGAGGTGAAGCTCGTCGGGCGGCAGGACCTGCCCGAGGAGTTCCACCGTCGCCTGCTCGACGGCGCCCGCGCCTGGCCGCCCGAGGACTGCGGGGGCGTGTACGGATATACCAAGATGTACTGCGTCGCCACCGGCAAGCTGCCGTCGTACCTGAAGGGCAAGGCCACTCTATCGGACGTGGTCGGAGAAGACGACGTGGCCGAGTTGCGGGAGTGGCTGGGGGGCTGGATGCCCGAGGCCTTTGACCTGGCGGAGGCGAAGAAACGCTTCGACCGCCCGGGGCGCTGACGGGGCTGACCGTTTTACGATGTGTCGTAAAACGGTCTTGACCAATTTCCGATGCATCGTAAATTGGTCAGCCTGCGTCTATGCTCGGGAGTCAATTCGGCTGAAGGGAGAACCGCATGGTGGGATCGAGGACGCGCTGCGGCGGGATTGTGGCAGTGTGCGGAATGGTGGCGGTGCTGGGGTCGCTGGGACTCGCCGAGGATCCCGCGAGCCAACCGGCGGGTATCCGCTCGGAGGTGGACCCGCGGGTCGAACTGATCGCGATCATCTTCCACCTTGTGGGCAATCCCGAGTACGACAAGTGCCGCGTCCCCGCCTACGGCCAGGCCGTCGAGGAGCACTTCAAGGACCACCGCGACCACGAGGTCGTGCGATTCGCGCGGTCACTGCGGTCGAGCAGGGGGGTGTCGTTCGACGCCCCGATGTCGCTGGCGGTGCATCTGGGCCCGCCGCCGGAACTGGTGCCGCGGATCCCGCTGTCGCCCCGCCCGCCCGGTGTGGATGCGCGGTGGCGGGAGCGGGACATCGAGCGGTTCCTGGAACTGGCCCGCGCGTTCGCGAAGGACGGGAACTTCGCCGGCTTCTGGGACTCGCAGCGCGATCGCCGCGAATTGGCCGAGCAGCGGATGACGGCTGTGGTGGCCGATCGCCTGCACCAGGATTGGTTCGACGAGTTCTTCGGCGCGGCCCCGGGGGCGAGGTTCTGTCTGCGGGTGAGCCTGATGAACGGGCCCAACTGCTACGGGGTCGCGTTCCGTAGCGTCGCAGGCGACGGGAGCGCCGGGGGCGACGAACTGTACAGCATCATGGGCCTCTGGAACGTCGACGTCCGGGGCGAGCCCGCCCCCGACGCCCGCGTCCTGCCGACGCTGGTGCACGAGTTCTGCCACTCGTACTGCAACCCGCTGGTCGACGCCCACCTCGCTGAGCTGCGTCCCGCCGGCGAGGCCCTCTACGCCCGCGTCAAGCAGCGCATGCAGCGGATGGCCTACGCCAATTGGGAAACGATGATGCGCGAGTCGCTCGTCCGCGCGTCGGTCATCCGCTACCTGGCCCGCCATGAGGGCAATGCGGCGGCCGTGCGCGAGGGCCTGTCGCAGGTGCAGCAGGGCTTCGCCTGGATGCCCGGTCTCACCCGCCGCCTGGTCGCCTACGAACGCCAGCGCGACCAGTACCCCACGCTCGACTCCTACATGCCCGAGATCGTCCGGTTCTTCGACGAGTACGCGAAGGAGACAAGCACGACCTCGGCGCCGACGACGGGCCCGTGAGCCGAAACGCTCAACAATGCGGTCTCTGTCTACCGTCGGACTTCGACTTGTGGCGGGGGCTTGGCGGTTCGATCTCTGGTACGGACAAGAAACAGGATCGCCAGCCCGATCAGCCCCAGTTCCAGCGGTAGGACCAGCATCCAAGCTCCGCTGCCGATCCAGGCGCTGAGTTGGAGCAGGGCCTGCAGGGTCGGGGGGAGCGGAAGGCTCATGCGGTAGTACTCCTCCGCCCAGTGCGGCAGGACGAACAGAATCGCCACCGTTGCGGCCAAGAGGCACACTGCTGCTACCAGCCCGAGAACGGCCAACGTCGATCTGGAGTCTCTCACCCCTGTCTCCTTTCGATCTGCGGAGGCAGTCTACTGCTTGCGGGTCCAGTTCTCCACAGTCAGGCGGGGCACGCGGCAGAACTCCTTCTCATTGGCGGTGACGAGGACCGCTCCGACGGAGAGGGCATGTGCGGCAATCAACGTGTCCAGAGGCCCGATCGGAGTACCCGCCTGTTCCAGCGCGGCGCGCGTCCGTCCGTACTGAACAGCGGCAGCCCTGCCGAACGGAAGGATGACGAAGGGCACTGCAAACTTCGCCAAGGCTCCCTGGTTCCTCTTGAGAAGCGGGCTCTTGTGCAACCCTACCATCAACTCCGCCAGCGTGATGGCCGAAAGCGCCACGGAGCCTTCTTCACACTGGTGCAGCCTCTGCTCGGTCATTCCGCCCGGACGCCGAAGCGCGTCGATGCAACTGCTCGTATCCAGCATGTAACGGATCATGGCCAGTCGCGTTCCTCCGCCTTCTCGGGTTGGTTGCGGTCCTGCATGAAGTCTTCTGAGAACTCGCGGATGCCCTCCGACATGATGTCCCACCCCTTGCCCCGCGGATAGAGAACGACCGCGTCCCCGATCTTCTGGATGCACACCTCATCCACGTCGAAGCGGAACTCTTTCGGCAGGCGGACTGCCTGGGATCGGCCACTCATGAATACCTTCGCCGTCTTCATAGGATTCTCCATGATATATACCATAGTATATCACATGCGCCTATCCCTTGACCACCCCCATCGGCCGCAGGCGGGCGACTTTGCGGCCGAGGCGGGCGGTGGTGACGCAGTCGATGACGGCGTCGATGTCCTTGTAGGCGTCGGGCTGCTCCTCGGCGAGGCCGGTGCGGCCGGCGGCGCGGGCGATGATGCCCTTCGCCGCCAGTTCCTTGTCGATCCGCCGGCCCTTGGCGGCGTCGACGGCCTGGTGGCGGGACCAGACGCGCCCGGCCCCGTGGCAGGTGGACCCGAAGCTCTGCTCCATCGCCTCTTGCGTGCCCAGCAGGACGTAGCTCGCCGTGCCCATGTCGCCCGGGATGATGACGGGCTGACCGATGGCGCGGTAGCGGGCGGGCAGTTCCGGGTGCCCGGGGCCAAACGCTCGCGTCGCGCCCTTGCGGTGTACGCACAGCGTCCGCTCCTGGCCGTTGACGGTGTGCGTCTCCATCTTGGCGATGTTGTGGGCCACGTCGTACACCTGCCGCAGTCCCAACGCCTCGGGGCTCTTCCCGAAGAACCGCCCCAGCGTCCGCCGCACCTGCGTCGCCAGGAGCTGGCGGTTGCACCACGCGAAGTTGGCGGCCGCCCGCATCGCCGCCAGGTATCGCTGCCCCTCGCGGGAGTTCACGGGGGCGCAGACGAGCTGGCGATCGGGAAGCGTGATGCCCTCGCGCTGCGGGACGCTGCGGAGGTCGCGCAGGGAATCATCGCACACCTGGTGCCCCAGCCCGCGGGACCCGCTATGGAGCATGATCGTCACCTGCCCCTGGGCGAGCCCCATGGCCTTGGCGGCGTCGGCGTCGTAGATGGCCTCGACGACCTGGACCTCACCGAAGTGGTTGCCCGACCCGAGCGTCCCGCACTGGTCATTGCCACGCTTGTAGGCTTGGGGGCTGACCGCGTCGGGATCGGCCCCGTCGAGGCACCCGCCGGACTCGGTCGCCTCCAGGTCGTCGTCGGTCGCCAGGCCCTCGTCGCGCAGGTAGCGGCAGCCGTCGGCGAGGATGCGGCGCATGGCTGCGCGATCGAAGGTGAACGACCCCCCGACGCCCACCCCCAGGGGGATGTCGCGGAAGAGCTGGTCCACGAGTTCCTTGAGGCGGGGCCGGACGTCGGACTCCTCGAGGTCCGTCCGCAGCAGGCGGACGCCGCAGTTGATGTCGTACCCCACGCCCCCGGGGCTGACCACGCCTCCCTGCTCGGGGTCGGTGGCGGCGACCCCTCCGATGGGGAACCCGTAGCCCCAGTGGATGTCGGGCATGGCGAGGGAGGCGGAGACGATCCCGGGGAGCGTGGCGACGTTGGCGACCTGCTCGAGCCCGCCCCCGGCGAGGACGTCGGCGATGAGGCGGTCGGTGGCGTAGACGATTCCATCCACGCGCATGTCGGACCGCTGCTCCTTGGGGAGGCGGTAGCGGGCGGCGTCGATCTGCTCAAGTTTGCCCTGGAAGTCCTTGGCCATGCGTAGCTCCTTGTGAGGAATTGCGGATTGCGGATTGCGGATTGCGGATTGTGGATTGCGGATTCCTGCTGGGCAAGCGCCTGCTCGGGATCGGATCCGTCTCAGCCCAATCACGAGAAGAAGGGCAGGGCCGCAAGCGAATGCCGGACCTCGCGACAACCCATCCGCCAAAGGCGGACAATCCTCAATCCGCAATCCTCAATCCGCAATCTCCTTCGTCTGGGCCTACACGTCGATGATGACCCTGGCCTCCCACTGTCCCGCGTCGTTGCGCGCGACGTGAAGCTGGTGGTACGTGATCGCCTTGACCTCGGACCCGTACTCGTGCCTCGCGGGGTCGTAGGGTTCCCCGTGGAGCGTGGCGGTGGCGGAGTGCTCGTCGGCGGCGGTGACCTGGGTGCGGGCGACGGCGAAGCGGTCGGTCTGGATGGCGAGCAGGACGTCGTGGAGGAAATCGACGGTGAGGGCTTCGACGTCCTCGGCGGCGACGGCGAGGGGGTGGGCCTGGCGTTCGCGGACGCCTGCGCGGGTGCAGATGAAGTCGGCGAGGGTGTCGGCGAGGGCTTCGAGGAGTTCGGGGAGGGAGTCGGCGCGGGCGGCGAGCCCGACGTCGGCGGTGTGCTCGAAGGTTTCGCCGTGCTTGGCCATGCGGAACTCCTGCGGGTCTCCCCAGCATGATCCTACGCGCCGCAAGGGCAGTGTGCAACTCCGCGGGCGTCCGCGGGGGCCTCTCCCCCGGCGCTGTCTCTCTATCACATCTTTCTCGTCCGCTCCCGCCCACGCCAGGCTCGCCCGAAGCGTTCCCGCCCCCTCCCGGGCTTGTCCCGGGGGAGCGAGGGTCGGGACAGCTACCCGCTCCTCCGGGCCCGCTCGGTCCGCCGTAGCTGACCCGACCTTCGCTCCACCCGGACGAGCCGGGCGGGGGCGAAAAGAAGAAACAGCCAGAGGGGGACGGTGCCGTTGTAGCTGGCCCGACCTTCGCTCCACCGGGACAAGCCCGGCGGGGGCGGGAGACGCGCCGGCGGGGCGTGTGGATCCTCCAGGTCCAGAAGCGCCGAAATGTGATAAAGAGACAGCCTCTCCCCCGGCGGGGGCATTCCCCTGGCGCTCCCTTCGCGGGGCCCTTCGACGGGCGCAGGGCCAGGGGCCCGCCGCGACCGATCGCCCCAGGAGATCGCGTTTTTGGGGGGTTTTGGGGGTGGCGTGGGGGCGAACCGCCAGGTGCGGTAGGGCGAATCGCCGCATCAGACGCGGGCGAAACGCACCTGAGGGTCCAGATTTCTTGGGAAATCCGAATTTTGCCGCTTGACGGCGGCCGGGGCGGCGATGAACATGGCGTTCGCATTCAGGTGCGGTTCGACGGCGCGAGGCGATGGGGAAGCAAGGATGTCCCGTCGCCAAGGTCGCACCCGCCGACCGTAGGATCGCAAGACGTGTCCGTGCACACATCAGAAGGAGCGTATCGATGGCAGCGGCAAAGAAGGCGATGACGAAGACGCAGATCATGAAGACCCTGTCCGAGAAGACGGAGGTCCCGAAGAAGGATGTCCAGAAGGTCATGGACGCGCTGCAGGAGCTGGCCTACAAGGAAGCGAAGAACGGCTTCACCGTGCCGGGCATCGGCAAGCTGGTGCTGATGAAGCGCAAGGCCCGCACCGGGCGCAACCCCCAGACCGGCGAGACGATCAAGATCCCGGCCAAGAAGGTCGTCAAGTTCCGCGTCGCCAAGGCCGCCAAGGACGCGATCCTCGGGGCGTAAGCGCGCAGGCGAATCTCGAAGTTCGGCGGGCCGGTCCGGTGACGGATCGGCCCGCCGTTTTTTTGCGCAAGGGGGCGGGGCTCCTCGTGGCCCTGCACCTCTGGGACCTCGCGGCACCGGTCCCCATGGGGGCCACGCGGGGGGCGGCTCTGAAACCACTCGCCGGCGGTGAGAGGCCACTACAATGCGGAGGGGCAGTAGTACATTGGAGTATCCGTGAGCACCATCCAGGGCGAATTCTTCTCCGAGCTTCCTCCGCCGCGATGCGCGTACTGCAACGCGCCCCTGGTCTCGGGCTATTACTTCTGCGTCGCCTGTGCCACCCCCCACAGCCGCCCCGACTCCGTCCTCCCCGCCGTCCACGCCGCCCGCCTCACCGACGCGCAGCTCATCCGGCGCAAGGTCCCGCAGGTCTGGACGGTCTTCTGGACGTTCCTGGGCGTGGTCCTGCTCGGGGGGGCGCTGTCGACCCTCCTCGCCTGGTCGGGGCGGCCCGACGTGGGCATGCTCCTGGGAACGGTGGCGCTGCTGACGACGACGGCCGTCTTCTCCGTGCGGTACTGGCGGTCCCTGGCGGTGCAGTTGCGGCGGTTCGGATTCCTGCACTGGGCGGCGTGGATCGGCCTGCTGCTGCTGGCCCCGCTGCTGGGGGCGAACTGGCTGTACCACGTGTGGCTGCTGGAGCGCCTGGGGATCCCCAGCCCCGGGTTCGACGCCCTGCGCGACTCGGGCCTCATCAGCCGAGCGGGGCTCATCGTGCTGATCTGCGTGTTCCCGGCCGTGCTGGAGGAGATCGCCTTCCGCGGGCTGGTGCAGCACTGGTTGCTGGCGGCGATTCCGCCCCTGCGGGCGGTGGCGTTGGCGTCGGCGTTGTTCATGCTTCTACACTTCTCGTTGTACAGCGCGCCGTACCTGTTCGCGGCCGGGATGCTCATGGGATGGACCCGCTGGAAGACGGGGAGCCTGTACCCGTCGATGGTGATCCACTTCCTGCACAACCTGGCGGTGGTGGAACTGTTCGGGGCGTGAGCGTTGCCCGGACCGGGGGCGTGGGGCCCGAGGGCGCCGGGTGGTCACCGCCCCGCAAGCGGGCGCAAGAGAACGGCGGAAGGACTATGAACGAGGCAGGACTGTTGATCCAACTCATCATCATGGTGATCTGCGGGATCGCGGCGGCGGCGATCGCGGCCGGGAAGGGCCGCAACGCCGTGGGCTGGTTCTTCGGGGGGTTGCTGCTGGGGCTGATCGGCGTGATCGTCGTCGCGTGCCTGTCCAACCTCAAGGAGGAGCGGGAGTACCGGCGGCAGTCCGAGAGCGAGCGCCGCCGCCTCCGCGAGCAGTTGCGGCAGGAGCGGATGAAGAACGAGGCGTACCGGCGGTACTCGACGGAGCGGCTGGACGTGCACGACCACGTGCTGGGCGTCGATACCCGCACCCGCCTGGAGCTTCCGCAGGGCGACGGGGCGGCGGGGCTGCATACGCTGCAGTCCGCCCACCCCGCTCCCGAGCCCGCCTCCGCCGCCCCGCCCCCCGCCTCCGCCCCGCGATCCTACGCCGCCCCGGAGGAGGCGCTGGAGGAACTGGTGCAGCGAACCACCTCCGCCCTGCCCCCCCAGGCCCCGCTGCCCCGGTGGTACTACGAGGAGCGCGGGGAGGCCCGCGGGCCCGTCAGTGACACCGAGATGAACCGCCTCGTCCAGGACGGCCGCGTCCGCCCGAATACCCTCATCTGGTCGGAGGACCTGGGCGACTGGACGCCGCTGTCGCGCGTGCAGGGCTTCGGATTGCCCGGGGTGAGCGGATGACCACGCGGGTGGAGGGCACGCTGGTTCTCGATGGCCTGATCGAGGGCGCCGTGCCCCGCACCGACGACGGGGAGGCGCTGCTGCGGAAGTGGGTGCAGTTCGCGGCGGCCTCCCACCTGCACTTCTCCGTCGAGTTCGAGGGCCCGTCGTTCAGCATCCTGCCCGACGACCGCCCGATCCCCGTGGAGCGCATCGGGGGGGATCCGGCGCGGCGGATCCGCGAGACGCTGCAGGAGCTGCTGAAGATCTTCCCGGCCGGGCCGCCGCGGGGGGCGGTGTTCTCCACGCTGCACAGCACGGAGTACCGCCCGCACCTGGAGGTGCAGACGCTGTACGTGATCCAGCCCGACGGGACCGTCGACGCCCGCCAGCGCACCGCCACCGCCCGCACCGTCCCCCCGCCCCGCCCGCTGAGCCTGCGGCAGCGGCTGGCCATGGTGGCCGTCGGGCTCGTCCTCGCCGCGGCCCTTTTGGGGCTGTCCGCCCTGTTCGTGGATTACGGGGCCCTGCTGCGGGGGATCGACGAGGGCCTCCACCCCTTCGACGCCGACGGGACCACCGTGGAGAACGGGCCGTTCACGGCGTACTTCACCGTGGATCGCGTCCGCCCGGTCGGTGGGGGACGGGCCGCCCTCCTGACCCTCCGCCGCACGCCCGCCTTCCCGACCTGCCCGGAGACGATCGATGACCTGCTGCGGGCGGGGCGGCAGTCGGAGTCGCCCCGCGACCTCCTCGCCGCCGAGGCCCTCGCGCAGGGCTACGTCCGCGTCGAGCTGTTCGGGGCCCACGGGCAGTTCGTGGGCTTCTCCCTCCACCGCATCGCCGCCCTCCGCACCGACGAGACCGTCGAACTCCTCGTCCCCCTCCCCTCCGACCGCCGCGTCACCCGGATCGTGCTGACGTACTGACGGTCCCGGCGGCCCTTGTGGAGTGCGGCGGTTCACCGCCGCTTTTCCTCCCGCCCCCGTCCCCCCAGGCCGTCGCCTTCACCGAACCGTCCTCGCCCGCCAGAGCCCCGCGCGCAGGTGCCACAGGGCAGTGGGAGGCGACTGGGCGAAGGTGTCCGGGGTGGCGATTGGGCGTCCCGTGGAAAGCGGCGGTGAACCGCCGCACTCCACACGAGGCCCCAGGCAAGTGAGCGACCCGGGTGCCGTGGGTTGCGGAGCCCAGCCGAGCCACCACGCCCCATCGACATCGCCCGCGAATTCCCGGGGATGGGTATCGCTCCCGCTGGATGGGCCGGTCGGGGTTTGTCCGCCCGGGGAATCGGGAGCGGGCAGGACGCGACGGCGGCGTGGACGCATCTAGAATCCTCCATGCGGCTGGCCGCACGAGTCCCGGACCCCGTCACGCACCAAGGAGCACGTCACCATGAAAGCCGTCGTTTTTCACGACATCGGCGACATCCGCCTCGACGACGTTCCCGAGCCCCAGATCCAGCAGGACACCGACGCCATCGTCCGCATCACCGCCAGCGCCATCTGCGGGACGGACCTGCACATGATCCGCGGAACGATGGGCCCGATGGAACCGGGCACGATCCTGGGCCACGAGGCGGTGGGGATCGTCGAGAAGCTCGGGCGCAACGTCCGCAACCTGCAGGAGGGCGACCGCGTGGTCGTGCTGTCCACCATCGCCTGCGGGTACTGCGCGTACTGCCGCTACGGCTACTACGCGCAGTGCGACAACGCCAACCCCAACGGCCCCCGGGCGGGGACGTGCTTCTTCGGGGGGCCCAAGGCCAGCGGGCCCATCCAGGGCCTCCAGGCCGAGAAGGCCCGCGTGCCCTTCGCCAACGTCGGGGCCATCAAGCTCCCCGACGAGATCGGCGACGACGACGCCATCCTCCTGTCGGACATCTTTCCGACCGGGTACTTCGGGGCCGACCTCGCCGACGTCCACGAGGGGCGGACGGTGGTGGTGTTCGGCTGCGGGCCCGTGGGGCTCTTCGCCATCCTCAGCGCCGAGCTCATGGGGGCCGGCCGCGTCTTCGCCGTGGACCGCATCCCGGCGCGGCTGGACCTGGCGCGGCACCTGGGGGCGGAGGCCATCCACTTCGAGCAGGACGACCCCGTGGGGGCGATCCTCGACATGACGGGCGGGGTCGGCGTGGACCGCGCCATCGATGCCGTCGGCGTGGACGCCGAACCCGCCGAGTCGGGCCCCGCGGCCGAGAGCGACGCGGAGGAGAAGCAGTTCGAGTCCCAACGCCGCCGCGTCGCCCCCGAGCAGCACCCCGAGGGCGAGCTGTGGCAGCCCGGGCGCGCCCCGTCCCAGGCCCTGCAGTGGGCCATCGCCTCCCTCGCCAAGGCCGGCACGCTGGCGGTGATCGGGGTGTACCCGCAGACGGTGAACTTCTTCCCCTTCGGGGAGGCGATGCAGAAGAACATCCGCATCCACTCGGGCAACTGCAACCACCGCAAGTACGCCCCGGCCCTGATCGACCTCGTCGTCAGCGGCGCCGTCCAGCCCCAGGCCGTCCTCAGCAACATCGAACCCATGCACGACGCCATCGCTGCCTACAAGCACTTCGACCAGCGGGAGGATGGCTGGGTCAAGGTCGAACTCATGCCCGGGGTGAAGGGCAAACGCGAAGCGGCGTGAGGCGCCAGGGCCATCGCATCTCCGTAACCGTTCACGCCCTTCCAGACAGCAGGAAGGGCGTGAAGATAGGACCCTGTCGTCGCCCAGGCGGATATCCTGTTCCCACTCCCCACCGGCCCGGGGCCGAATGGCATGAACGAATGCCACGCGTCCCGCCGCTGCAGGGCGGTAACTCCCAAGCCCCCAAAGGGGGCGTCGGACAGTAGCCGGGGATGGAGCGCAGCGGAACCCCCGGAGGGCTTCGCTACGCTACGCCGCGACAAGGCGCTGCGCCCCCGGCTATTCTCCCCCGCCCCGTCGGGGCGGAAGAGGCCCTGCCGGGATCGGCGGGAACGAGTGTCTTGGTGCCATTCGGGGCAAGCCCGGCGGGGGCGTGACGAAAGATGCGTGGATGCCCCTGCGCAAAGGGGACGGCCCTCGATTGCCGCGCCATCTCCGGATCCCGTAACCGTTCACGGGACGCTGGGAACGGGTGCCACCCTCAAGCCGCATGCTGTTTGCGGCTTGGGGGTGTTGAGCCTGTCAGACCGAAGCACCCCCAAG
>JAWLCQ010000148.1:0-12765 GCA_041687095.1 Phycisphaerae bacterium
CAGCTGTCAGCTAGAAGAAGAAGCGTCGGGTGCCGTGGTTTGCGGAGCGCAGCGACGCAACCACGTTCCACCGGGTGCAGGAAGCTGGGTGCCACGGCTGCGCTGTTTGCAGCCGTGCGACTCCCGGCGCGACTGGGGACTCGGCTGCAAACGGCGCAGCCGTGGCACCCTCGCCCGTGGCAATACAACGGAAGGAAATGATAGTGACCAACCAGACGATCCCCTCCACCCAGTGGGCCGTGCAGCTCGTCGGCCCGGGTGAGCTGAAGCTCAACACCGACAAGCCCGTCCCCGCCCCGGGCCCGCGGCAGATCCTCGCCCGCATCGAGGCCGTCGGTCTCTGCTTCTCCGACCTCAAGCTCCTCAAGCAGTTCGACGCCCACGTCCGCAAGAGCGAGGTCATCGCCGGGCTCACCCCCGAACAGCTCGCCGAGATCCCCTCCTACGTCCCCGGAAAGAAGCCCACCGTCCCCGGGCACGAAGCCGTCTGCGAAATCGTCGCCGTCGGCCCCGACGTCCAGCACCACCGCGTCGGGGAACGCTGCCTCATCCAGACCGACTACCGCTCGCTCAAGACGGCCGCCTCGGTCGCCGCGTTTGGGTACAACTTCGAGGGCGCCCTGCAGGAGTACGCCCTCATGGACGAGCGGGTCGTCTTCGACCCCGCCCAGGGCGGGCGGTTCCTCATCCCCGTCGGGGAGGAACTCAGCGCATCCGCGGTCGGGCTCGTCGAACCCTGGGCCTGCGTCGAGGACTCCTACGTCAACGAGGAGCGCCGCACCATCAAGGCCGGCGGCAAGCTGCTCGTCGTCGCCGATAACGGGCACACGGTCCCCGACCTGTCCCGGTGCTACGCCCCCGAGGGCGGCCCGAAGACGTGCTTCGTCCTGTCGTCGGACGCGACCAACGCCGCCCAGGTCGACCTGCTCAAGGACGAAGCCTTCGACGACATCATCTACTTCGGGTCCGACAAGGCGACGATCGAACTGCTCAACGACAAGCTCGCGACGCGGGGCATCCTCTGCATCGTGCTGGGCGGCAGGAAGATTGGGCAGCCCGTGAACATGGGCGTGGGACGGACGCACTACGGGATGACCCGCTGGATCGGGACGCAGGGCGACGACCCCACAGACGCCTACGCCATCATCCCCTGCTGCGGGGAGATCCGCGACGGGGACCGCGCCCTCATCGTCGGGGCCGGCGGCCCCATGGGCCAGATGCACGTCATCCGCGACGTCTGCAGCGGGCACACGGGCGTGGAGATCGTGGGCACGGACTTCGACGAGTCCCGCCTCGCGTCGCTCCTGGAGCGCGCCCAGCCCCTCGCCAACGCCAACGGGGTCAAGCTCTCCCTCGTGAACCCCAAGGCCAACCCCCCGCAGGGCCGCTTCACCTACATCGCGATCATGGCCCCCGTTCCCCAGCTTCTCGCCGATTCCATCGGCCAGGCGGGCGACGGGGCGCTGATCAACCTCTTCGCGGGCATCCCGGCGTCGGTGAAGCACGAGATCGACCTCGACACCTACATCGCCCGCAAGGCGTACATCTTCGGGACCAGCGGGTCGGTCATCCGCGACATGAAGATCGTCCTCGAGAAGGTCCAGCAGAACCGCCTCGACACCAACATGTCCGTCGACGCCGTCTGCGGCATGGCCGGGGCGATCGACGGGATGGCGGCCGTCGAGAACCGCACGCTGGCGGGCAAGATCATCGCGTACCCCGCGCTGCACGAGCTGCCGCTGATCCCGCTGGCGGAGATGGGCAAGCACTACCCCACCGTCGCCGCCAAGCTCCGCAACGGCGTGTGGACGAAGGAAGCGGAGGACGAGCTGCTCCGCGTGGCGACGTAGTCCACGAATTGCACGAATTGCACGAAGCCCGTAGGGCGTGCAAGCGGCGGAGCGAAGCGGAGACGCTTGCGCGCGGGATGTGCGATCCTGCGCGCAGGATCGCACATCCCGCGCGCAGGTCCCTCCGCTTCGCTGCGGGCCCTGCACGCCCTACAACTGCACGCCCTACAACTGCGCGGCCTACAACTGCGCGGCCTACAGCTCTGTCAGGACCACCTTCTCCTGGAGGGCGAAGAACTCGTCGGTGTCGAAGTCCGCGGGGCTGAAGGTGAAGGCGGAGGCGGTGGCGCAGGCGACGGCCTCGGTGAAGATCTGGCGGATCGGCTGCTCCCGCCACGTCCCGGCCATGAACCCCGCCAGCAGCGAGTCGCCGCATCCCACGGTGTTCACCACCCGCGTGGGGGCCACCTCCACGTACGCGTGCAGCGCCAGGTCCTTGCGGAACAGGTACGCCCCGTGGGCGCCGCGGGTGAAGATCACGATCTCGCAGTGGGCGGTGAGGGCGCGGGCGGCGGCGATCTGTTCGTCCAGCGTCTGCAGGTCCCGGCCGGCGAGGGTGGCCAGTTCGAGGGCGTTGGGCTTGATCAGCCACAACCGCCGCCCCGCCATCGCCCGCAGCGCCGCCCCCGTGGTGTCCACGGAGACGCGGGCGCCCGCGGCGGTGCAGGAGTCGACGAGGTCGGCGAAGACCTCGGGCGAGACGCCCGGGGGCAGCGAGCCGCTGAAGGCAATGATGCTCTCGCGCGCCGCCAGCAGATGCAGCTTCTTCCGCAACCGCTCCAGCGACCGCGGGGGCACCTCGAGCCCCACGTCGCGGATGTGCGTGTCCGTGCCCGAGACGGGGTCGGTAATCGTCACGTTCTCCCGCGTGCGCCCCGGGAGGGGGAAGAGTTCGTCGTTGACGAAGTCGTGCTCCAGCAGCGGGGCGAACTCGAAGCGGTTCGCCTCGCCCAAAAAGCCCGTGGCGATGCTGTGCACCCCCAGGTGCGCCAGGGCGCGCGACACATTCAGCGCCTTGCCCCCCGCCGACCGGAGCAGCTCGCGGCCGGCCTGGTGCGCGCCGATGCGGAAGTCACGCACCTCCAGGATGCGGTCGACGGCGGGGTTCATTCCGACGGTGACGATGGATGTTGCGGGCATGCGGCTAATCGTAGTGAATCGGAGGATCTTCGCAAGGGGCGGCCGCCGCACACTGCAAATCCGAAATCCGAAGCACGAAATCCGAAACAAATCCCAAATCCAAAGGACCGAGACCTAAAACGCGCCCCCTGCGATGAGGCTTCGATTGCGACCTCCCATCCCCGCGGGTGGCGGGAACGTTTCTGTCATTTGGATTTGCCGTTTTGAGCTTGTTTCGGATTTCGGATTTCGGATTTCGAGTTTCGGATTTGAGGCGTGTCCACGGGCTCAGACGCCCGCCAAGACCCCACCAGCAGCCAGCTCCCTCATCATCCGCATTCCCCCGCGTTCGTCCCCGCCTCACCGGCGGCCGTCCGGAAGACTTCCTCCGCATGGTAGGACGAGCGGACGAACGGGCCGGCCGCGACGGCGGCGAAACCCATCGCGCGCCCCTGCCGCTCGTACTCGCCGAAGCGCTCGGGGGGGACGAACTCGATAACCGGCGCATGGCCGGGCGACGGGGCCAGGTACTGCCCGATCGTGACGATGTCGCACCCCACGCCCCGCAGGTCGCGGAGGACGGCGAGGATCTCGTCGTCGCGCTCGCCCAGCCCCACCATCAACCCGCTCTTGGTGTGGACGCCCGGGGCGTGGCGCTTGGCGTGCTCCAGGACGCCCAGCGAGCGGGCGTAGAGGGCCTGGGGGCGGACGGGGGCGTACAGGCGGGGAACGGTCTCGACGTTGTGGTTGAAGATGTGGGGGTGGGCGGCGAGCACGGTGTCGATGGCGGGCTCGGCGCCCTGGAAGTCGGGCGTGAGGACCTCGATGACCGCCTGGGGCAACCGAGCGCGAACGGCGGCGATGGCGGCGGCGAAGTGGGCGCTCCCGCCATCGGGCAGGTCGTCACGGGTCACCGAGGTGATCACCACGTGCCGCAGCCGCAGTCGGGCCGCGGCCTCGGCGACGCGGGCGGGCTCGTCGGGATCGGGCGGGGCGAGCTGGGCGGCGTGGTCGATGGCGCAGAAGCGGCAGGAGCGGGTGCAGCGTTCGCCCAGGATCAGAAACGTCGCCGTCCCCCGCGCATAGCACTCCGCCTGGTTCGGGCAATGGGCGCCCGAGCAGACGGTGTGCAGACCCAGGCCCTGCAGCATGTCGCGCACGTGCTCCCAGCGATGGCTCATGTCCAGACGCTTGGTGAGCCATCGCGGCAGCCGCTGGGGAGGGATCGGGGATTTCGTGTCGCGTTCGCTCATGGTTCCCTCACCACCCTATCGTACTCGAACACCTCCGCAAAGCACTCCACGAGCGGGCCCTTGATCTCCTCCACCGTCACCGGGCGGCCGAGCAGGTCGGCCATGCTGGTCACCCCCCGCTCGCGGATGCCGCACGGGATGATCGCCTCGAAGCCCGACAGGTCCGGGCAGACGTTCAGGGCAAAGCCGTGGTACGTGATCCAGCGGGTGACGGCAATGCCGATGGCGGCGACTTTGCGGTCGCCCACCCACACGCCCGTCCAGCCCCTCACGCGGATCCCCTGCAGCCCGTACCGCCCCAGCAGGCGGATAAGCACCTCCTCCAGGTTGCGGAGGTAGGCGTGCAGGTCGCGCTGCCGGCGGTCCAGGCGGAGGATGGGGTAGCCCACCAGTTGCCCCCGCCCGTGCCACGTGACCTCGCCCCCGCGGGCGGTCTCCCACACGGTGACCCCGCGGGCAGCGAGTTGTTCGCGCGGGAGGAGGATGTTGGCGTCATCGGCGCCCCGGCCGAGGGTGAGGACGGGCGGGTCGTGTTCGACGAGCAGGAGCACGTCCTGAGCGGCGGGGTCGGCCTTGAGCCGGTCAACGGAGGCGATCTGAAGTTCCAGGCCCGCCGGGTAGGCCAGTGTCCCCAGGTCGCGGCAGATCAGGGTGCTGACGGGATGAGTGGTCATAGCTGTGCGGGGACGGAGAGAAAAAAGCGGGCGGGCCCGTGGTGGGCCCGCCCGCGTATGGCTCGCTTCATGCTTGCTGCAGTGCCCGGCGTTAGTTGCGGCGACGGCGGGCGAGCAGGACCAGGCCGCCGAGGCCCAGCAGGCTCAGGGTGGCCGGCTCGGGGATGACGGCGAACTGGGAGTTGTGGTCGAGGACCGCCCAGACCTTGTGGTTGACGGTATCCACGCCCCACGACCCCAGCGTCATCGGGCTGCCCGCGCCGATCCAGCTATCCTGGATGTTGGCCGTGCCGGCGTTCATCCCAGGGGTGTTCTTCAGGATCGCGTTCTCCCACACGCCGGTGGTCTGGTTGTAGGTCGCCAGGTAGATCAGGCCCCAGGCGGCCAGCTCGGCCTCGGAGAAGACCGTGTTGGGGTAGCGGAAGAGGGTGGGGTCGTAGTCCATCTCCAGGACGTACTTCTGCGTCCCCGTCCCGTTGAGGCTCAGCACGTCGCTGATGAGCCCGTCGTTGTACTTCTCGTCGGGCAGGGGGGGCGACGTGGGCGTGCCGCCCTCGGCATCGGTGGTCTCGTTCATCGTGCGGGTCCGCCAGGCCATCTCGACGGTCTGCGTCCCCGTCGTGCCGTTCGTCCCGCCGATCAGCGAGGCGGTGGTGCCCTTCATCGGCCCGCCGCCCGTTCCGGTGGTGTCCACGACGACGGTGGTCATGTTGTACGCGGCCCCGGCGTCGAAGGTCAGGGACTTCTTCCCGCCCCACGACGACATCGAGTTGCTCGCGTCCGCCGTCGCGTTGCCGTCGAACGGATCCTCGCCGCCGCCGCCGCCGAAGTTCGCGGCCTCGCCGCCGACGATCGTGCCGGTGAAGTCCTGCGAGAAGACCCCGCCGGTGGCGGTGGCCCGGCTGACCTTGAAGTTCAGATTGACCGTCGCCCCGGAGGCCACCACGACCTGCAGCAGGTCCATGGTCTGCCGACGGGCGGTGTCCCGAATCGTGAACACCCCGCCGATCTCGCTGGTGGACTCGAACGGCGCCGTCGTGGCCAGGAGGTCGGTATCGAGGAGCGTCCAGTGGGTGTCCTTGGGCAGGTCCGCCGCGAGGTACTGCGCGTTGGTCATGGTCGGGGTCGGCAGGAAGCCCATGACCAGCACCTGGTTCAGCGACCCGACGATGCCCGTGTAGCCCGTCTCGGTGTCCGCCCCGCCGATCAGCCAGTCGGGGTTGTAGTCCGCCGAGCTGGCGTCGTCGGCGGTGAACGTCAGCATGTAGCTGTACAGCCCGCCCCCGACGTCCGTCATGGTGGGATTGAGCAGAATCATGCCTGCGGGGGCAGCCAGGGGGAACATCACAAGAGCCAGACAGAGAACTGCGAGCCTTCTCATTCTCCTTCTCCTTTTTCCTCGTTTTTCTCGGCCTTTGAGCAAGGCACTAATGCATTGAGCACAGAAAGGCGTTCAGTAATGTGATCGAGCCAGTGGGAACTTGAGCCATTCTCACTTGCCACATACTAGCACGACTTCCCCAATCCTGCAAGAGACTTTAGGAACAAGGATGCAGATTTTCGGTGGCCTTGCCCTACGACATAACCTAGGTTTCCCTGTAGGTGCGCTTCGGGGAGACCGCGTACGGCAAAGAACCTACTGGGCCCGGGTCCTGCAAAAGGCCCAGCACAGGGGGACACCCGCAAGGCGCCCAGGGACCACCCTCGCATAATTCTCTTTTCACAAAAGAGCTACTAAATGTCGCTGGACCAAAGGATCGGCACGCCCGCGGCGGGTGGAGGCGCGTCCCCCGGGGCCCTGCGTCGGAAACCTGGCATCGTCCTCCCCGGGGGGACGGAGGGACGACGTGACGGGCTCAAGCGGCGACTGAAAGACTCTCCGGCATTTCCTACCATAAGACAAGTACCAACAATCACTTAACCATTAGACCTCGCAAGGCATATACCCTCCGGAGCCCCACCACACCCTTCCACCTCCACGCGTCCCCACCCCTCCAATGGAAGTGGATGGGTCTTTTCCCCGAGGCCGGGGCCGGGGCTTTCGAGTAAAATGCGGGGCCCGAGATCCGGGCATGGAGTGAGCCGTGAAGTACCAGTTGCTTGCCTTGGACATTGACGGAACGCTGATTGGC
The DNA here is from genome assembly GCA_041687095.1 of Phycisphaerae bacterium. Lineage (GTDB taxonomy): Bacteria > Planctomycetota > Phycisphaerae > SM23-33 > SM23-33 > JAWLCQ01. Next base: position 7,029 of record JAWLCQ010000148.1, read on the forward strand.
CCCGACCAGATCGTGCCCCCGGACACGGTCGCCGCCATCGCCGACGCCCGCGCCGCCGGGATCCGGGTGGTCCTGGCGACAGGGCGGGTGCTGGGCGAGACGCTGCCGGTGTGGCGGCAGCTCGGAGTGACGGGGCCCTGCGAGCCCCTGGTGCTCTCCAGCGGGGCGCAGGTCTCCGAACCCGACACCCGCCGCACGCTCTTCCATCAGCCCGTGGACCGGCTCGCCGCACAGGAATTCGCCGAGGCCCTCGCCGCCGAGGGCCTCTCGACGGTGGCGGCCGTCGATTCCTGGCGGTGCGGGTTCGACTTCTGCATCGCCGAGTCCCGCGACGTCGCCACGCTCCGCCGCGACTGGTTCGAGAAGGCGGCCCTGGACGTGCGGCCCGTGGGCCGCTTCCATGGCAACGGGGAGGCCCCGACGGTGCTGCGGCTGATCGGGGTGTGCCCGCCTGAGCAGGCCTCCCCCCTGCTGGCGGCGTTGCAGGAGCGATTCGCCGGCCGCCTGCACATGCGGGCGATTCGCGCGATCAACTATGGGCTGATGCTCATCGAGGCGTTCGCCCCCGAGGTGGACAAGCTCGCCGGGCTGGCCTACGTGGGGCAGGCGTGGCGGATCGCCCCGGCCCGCATGGCCGCCGTCGGGGACGACTGCAACGACCTGGGCATGATCCGCGGGTGCGGGCTGGGCGTCGCCTCCCCCCACGCCACCGACGAGGTCCGGGCAGCGGCCGATCACATCGCCGAAACCGGCCTGGCGCAGTTCATCCGCGAACTGATCGACGGGCGGTTCGGCTGATCCCCTCTCGGCCTTTGAGAGATCGGGGTGTCGTCAGGAACTCCGCGCGATCCCACCGACACAGTCGGTGGGCTTGGTAAAACCGCTCCCTGTTCCCCGAGTTCCCTGGTTCCCGGTTCCCGGTTCCCGGTTCCTGGTTCCTGGTTCCCGGTTCCGGGTTCCTGGTTCCTGGTTCCCGGTTCCGGGTTCCCGGTTCCGGGTTCCCGGTTCCGGGTTCCCGGTTCGGGGTCCCTATTCCCTATTGCCTATTCCCTATTCCCTGGTGCCTTCCCTCGCTACTTCCCCGTCAGCAGGCGGACGTACTGGCGGGCGACCTTGAGATCCTCGATGGCCTCGTGGGCTTCGCAGGGCGGGGCGATCTCCCCGCGGATGGCCGCGACGAAGTTGAACGCCTGTTGGCGCATGGCGTGCATCCACGGCAGCGTGGGCGTGGTGCGGAGGGGCGTGGCACCCTGGCCCGGATCGCGGTAGACCGAGACCGTCCCGCAGCGGTTGTGCGCCAGCGGGGCCGGGAGGCGCAGGTCCACGTACCCGCGCTCGAACGTCACCATCGCCGACTCCTCCCACTCGATGCTCGTGGCGTACGTCGCCATCTCGATCGTCCCGCACACCCCGCTGTCGCTGTGGGCGACCAGCAGGACGCCCGAGGGGTCCGCGTAGCTCACCGTGTACGCCTCGCCCAGCAGGTGGCGGAGCAGATTGACCTGGTGGATGTAGTAGTTCACGAACGAGACGTAGCGGTTCCACGTGGGCTCGTCCATGTCCGACGCCTTGGGGTCCCAGGCGGCGTTCTCGAGCTTCTCGTCCGTGCCGAGCATGCCGACGAACCCGGCGGCGATCCAGTCGCCCGGGGGCATGACGAGGCGGACGTACTTCATCTTCCCCAGTTCGCCGCTCGCCTTGAGGGCGTCGATCTCGCGCTTGGCGTACATCGTCGCGGGGTCCGACCGCTTGTGGTAGCCCACCATGTGCCACGTGCCCGCCGCGTCGAGGGCGGAGAGCATCCGCTCGCCCACCTCGATGCTCGCGGCGAGGGGCTTTTCGGTCATCACCGGCACGCCGGCCTGGTACAGGTCGGGGGCGAGCACGCCGTGGCGGGTGAAGGGCTGGGAGGCGACGATCCCGTCGAGCTTCTCCGCGGCGAGCATCTCCTCGTGCGTGCGGTAGACCCGCGGGATCCCGTACCGCTGGGCCACCTTCTTGCCGAGCCCCTCGCGGACCTCGGCGAGGGCGACGACCTCGCACCCGTCCACCGTCACGAAGTTCCGAAGGTGGGCGCACTGGCCCATCGACCCGACGCCGACGAATCCGATCTTCACCGTATCCATTGCCGTTCTCCTCGCTGCGATCGTCGCAGCATCATGAGCGCCGAAGACTACGAACCGAAGGTGAGAGGTCAGAGGTTAGAGGTTAGAGTGCCGGCGCCCCAGCTCGGTGGACATCATGAAGGTCGATCGAACCACCTCATGCGCCCGCTTCCTGACTCTCACCTCTCACCTCTAACCTCTAACCTTTCTGCGCCGTTCCCTCGGGCCCGAGGTTGCGGAACAGGAACAGCCCCTCCTTGCCCGGGGCCACGATGTCCAGGCGGCCGGTCCCGAAGAGGTCGGCGACGGCGAAGTGGATGCCCGTCCCCGACGCCTCCCCCGCCAGCCCATGGTCCACCACCTGCTTCATGAAGTGCTCCCCGTTCCACTTGAAGATGTACAGGCCCACGAGCTTCGTCTCCCCCTTGTCGTTGCCATTGTGCGCCCGGTATCGCGAGCCGGTCACCAGCTCGCACTCCCCGTCCCCGTCGATGTCCACCCACTGCAGGTCGTGGTACTGCGAGAACCACGGGTCGATGGGGTGCTGCACCCACACGCGGTTGCCGAACGCGTCGCGCTTCTGCTCGTACCAGCTCAACCCGTACCCGTGCGCGCCGCCGACGATCAGGTCGTTCAGCCCGTCCCCGTTGACGTCCACCACCAGCACCGGTACGCTCGCCGAGCCCAGGCGGAACTCCGGGTGGAACACCCAGGGATCCTCCAGCGGGTTCTCCGGGCACTCCCACCAGCCGTTGGTCTGCACGAGGTCCATGCGGCCGTTGCCGGCGATGTCCCCGCAGCCCAGCCCATGGCCGTTCGTCCCCCCATCGTTCTGCACCATCACACGGCGGAACTCCCCCGTCCCCTTGCCCGCCCCGTCGGTGAGGAGCTTGTAGAACCGCAGCGGCTCGTTGGGCGTGTTGGGGACGATCTCGGGGATCCCGCAGCCATCGATGTCCCACATGCGGGTGGTCTCGATGTGCTTGATCTCATCAACGACGTGGCTCGCCCACTCCTTGGACCCGTCGCCCTTGGGGTTCTGCCGCCAGACGAGCCCGCTGCTCCAGAACCCGCCCGTGAGGAAGTCCGTGTACCCGTCGCCGTCGACGTCCAGGGGCAGGACGGAGAAGTCGTTGTAGTACTCCCCCTGCACGTCCCCGTCGCAGATCTTGTGCTTCGCCCAGGAGGGCCCCTCGTACCAGAACCCGCCGGACACGATGTCGGGCGTTCCGTCGTTGTTCACGTCGAAGACGCCCGCGGCCTCGAACGCCTCGTCGCTGATCCGAATCCGCTCGAACTCGATCCGCCGAGTCTCCATGGTCGATCCTTTCGCCCCCCGGCGCGCAGAACCCTACCACAAAGCGAGGGAGGGTCAAGAGCAATCCCGGAAGCGAGCAGGGATGCAGGAGATGCAGGGGATGGGAGAGGGGCAGGATTTCGGATTGCGGATTTGGGATTTCGGATTTGCGTGGTTGGCGGAGCGACGCCCCCGCCGCGGATGGGGCGGATCACGAGCGGGGATGGACGGCACAAACCGCTTCAGAACTCACCGCAAGGAACGCGGAGGATGCAAAGAAGAGGAGGTCACCTGATGTCTGACCCACTCCCTCTTTGCGAGCTTTGCGGCCTTTGCGGTGAAAGAGGCTCTGGGACAGACCTGAATGGCAAGCGCGCGCCGGACTTGCTGAGGGGGTCGCCAGTGGCTTGCCTTCTGGCGTTCGTTGGAGAAACCGTCTACGCCCGCCGACGACGGCGGACAGTGAGGGCGCATCCACCCGCCAGAAGCAGCGCGAGGGTTCCAGGCTCGGGCGTCGGAACGGCGACGAGGTCGGCGCGGAGGCCGCTGACGCCAAACTTGGCGGCCGTGGGGTGCACGTAGGTGTACCACCCGATCGCGTCGATGTCCGTGAAGGTCGAGCCCGAAACGCTGAACGCCGAGCCCGAGAAAATCACGTCGGTGTTCCCGTCGGCGAGGGCGTAGGGGGCCCACATCGTCGAGGCGACGTAGATCGAGGTGGTGACGTGGTTGGTAACGTCGTTATTGCCCCCGAGGGCGATCGGGGCCTCCGAGAGGTAGTACTGCCCGGCGTTGCGGACGAGGAACCGCCCACTCGCCGCCCAGCCGTTGAGCGTATCCACGCTGAGCGTACTGTCGGGGCCGGCCTGGTAGTGGTCGGCGGAGGCGTCGAACTGGGCGAGGTCGAAGACCACGGGCATGCCCGTGGTGGCATGGCGGGTGAGCCACCAGAGGTAGTCTCCGGCGGCGTTGTTGACGATCTTGAAGGCCTCGAAGGTGGCGCTGCTGCTGCCGGCGACGGCGAGGAACCCGCCGTGGAACGTCGGGCCCGTGTACCCGCTGGTGGGGTTGAGGGGGGCGGTCTCGCTGAAGGCGAGCGAGGCGACCTTATCCAGGGTGTCCCCGTCCCCGTTGACATCCGTCCCGCCATTGATGGCGCTCTCGGCGATGTAGCCCGCGGCGCGCGGGGAGTTGTTCAGCTCGGTGTCGGCCGACACGTGCCCTGTCCCGCCCCATAGCACGATGGGTGCCGCCTCCAGCGGCGCCGACAGGGCAGCCACCAGACCCAGAACCGGAATGTAGCGAACCCAAACCACAGGCAGAACCTTCCTCTCCGTCATCATTCCCATACACTGTATCACGGAATCGCCAATCCGGCAACCCGCGGAAGGAAAGAAGCTTCCGCCGGGACCGCCTCACGCAGAGGCGTAAGGCGATCAGGGAAAGAGGAAGGAGTCCGCGCGTGCAACTGCCCGAGGTTACCCTCCGCCTGCCCGAATGGGTCTCGCCCCTCCTGCGCGAGCGGTTCGGGGACGGGCCAGCCATCCTGGAGGCCATCGAGGCCCGGGCCCGCCTCGCCATCGACCTCTCCCGCCGCAACATTGACGAAGGCACCGGGGGCCCGTTCGGGGCGGCCGTCTTCGAGCGCGACAGCGGGCGGCTGATCGCGGTGGGCGTGAACCTCGTCCTCGCGGGCCCCTGCTCCACCGCCCACGCCGAGATCGTCGCCCTCTCCCTCGCCCAGCGGCTCCTGGAGACGCACAACCTGTCCGCCCCTCCCCTGCCCGCGCACGAGTTGGTGACCTCCTGCGAGCCCTGCGCCATGTGCCTCGGGGCCGTCCCGTGGTCCGGCGTGCGGCGGCTGATCTGCTGCGCCCGCGACGAAGACGCCCGATCCGTCGGGTTCGACGAGGGCGATAAGCCCCCCGATTGGGTCCGGTCCCTGGAGCACCGCACCATCGCCGTCGTCCGCGACGTCCTCCGCGAACCGGCGAGCGAAGTCCTTCAGGCCTACGTTCGCTCCGGCGGGGAGGTCTACTGACCCTCTCCCCTGCCGGGAACGGTTACCGCGAACCCAGGAAGCAAGCGGGGATGAACGCAGATGAACGCAGATGAGAAGAGGCAATAGGCACTGGGCAATAGGGACTAGAGCGAAGCGGAAACGAAGAGCGGTTTCGTTCGTCTCTCTCTTCCCCAGTGCCTGGTGCCTAGTCCGTGGTCCCTTCCTCCATCCGCGTTCATCTGCACTGCTAACCATTCATTTCTTCTCCTGTGAAGAAGATTTTCATGCGGCTGCAAGTAGTTTGGCGATATCGGCTTGCCCGGCGGCGAGCAG
>JAWLCQ010000149.1:0-12631 GCA_041687095.1 Phycisphaerae bacterium
CCGCGAGATCACCTGCGACGACCCCGACGTGCTCGTGTCCTACTGGAAGCTCCCCGGGCGCGTGCTGGCGCTGGCGTTCAACAACGACGGCAAGCAGGCCAAGAGCCCCGTGCTGACGGTGGACGCGAAGGCCCTGGGCCTGGCGGCGAAGGACGCCCTGCAGACGCCCTTCACGGTCCGCGAACTCCGCGGAACCGACGGGCTGCACCCGGGGCAGGACCCCGCCCCCACCGTCGATCCCGCGACGGGGGCGGTGACGGTGACGGACCTCGCCCCGCACACCGCCCGCTACATCGGTCTGCGGGTGGACGAGAAGGCCCCCGTCGCCGAGTTCCAGAAGCAGCTCTCGCAGGTGTACGCCCGCGCCGGTATCGACGCGGACCAGGCGACCCCGGACGACCTGCTGGACTACGGGATGATCACGCCCGCCACGCGGTTCACGCCTCTTTGCCAGGTGAAGCACGCGACGTGCGAGGATGCCGGGATCGAGCTGGCGATGTGGCAACTGCCCGACCGCATCCTGCTGGCGGCCGTGAACACGTCGGACGACGCCAAGCCCCGCAACGTGTCGGTGTCGCTGGACCTCGACGCACTGAAGCTCAAGCCCGAGCTGCCCTGGCAAGAGTTCATCCGCGTCCGGAGCTTCGCGGGCCCCGCCCCCAAGCTGGACTACTACGCCCAGACGCTGGCGCTTTCGGGCATGAAGGCGAAGGAGGTCCGCCTGGTGGCGGTGCGAAGGTACTGAGCGTGGTGACGCAGGGCGTGCAAAACGTAGGGCGTGCAGGGACTGGAGCGTAGCGGAGGTCCCTGCGCGCGGGATACGCATCCCGCGTGCAGGCGTCTCCCAACGGACGCCAAATGACAAGCCCCGGTTGGGTCTGCGCGACAGGCCTGACCGGGGCTTGCTTTTGGCGTCTGTTCAGGGCGTCGCCCTACCAGCCTGTTTACAAAGTCACACCATGTTTCCTGATGGAGCAGTAGAACAGGAGAGCAGGAGACCGCAGGCGTGTAACACGTTGGCTCTTCAGTAGTTCCGTGGATGTCTTGAATCTACTGCTCACCTGTTCTCCTGCTCGCCTGCTCTAGCAGCCCGTTTCTAAACGGGCTGCTACGCCTCCACCGCCTCCACCTCGCTGCCGCGGATGCGGTAGCGGATGGGGCACAGGCCGCGGTTCCAGGGGCGCTGGGCCTCGAAGGTGCGGCGGACGAAGTCGCGGAACTTCGCCGCCGGGGCCCCGAAGTCCGTGCATGCGTCGAGGGCCTCGATCACCTTGCCCTTGGGGAGCTTGCGGCGGTAGGTGATGCGGAAGGCCTCCTTGATCTGCCGGAGGTCCTCGGGCGTGATGTGCGGGGCGCGGCGGAGCCCGACGAGGTTGAGCCCGATCACCTGGTTCATCCCCGCGCAGATCACGTAGGGCGGGACGTGCGTCGTCGAGCCCCCGTTGCCCTGGATCATCGCCATGTCGCCCATCCACGTGAACTGGTGCAGGACGGCGTGGGCGGACAGGATCGCCCGCTCCCCCACCTCGGTGTGCCCGGCGATGGCGGACTGGTTGACGAGGATGACGTTGTCGCGGACGACGGCGTTGTGCCCGGCGTGCGCACCGGCCATCCAGTACGTGTTGTTGCCGATCACCGTCTCGTTGCCCTCCCCCGTCGCGCGGGAGACGGTGCAGTGCTCGCGGAAGACGTTCCCGTCCCCGATCCGCAGGGAACTCACCGTGGCGGGGTCGAACTTGAAGTCCTGCGGGGCGCCCCCGAGAACCGTGAAGGCGTCGACGGTGTTGTTGGCCCCCAGGGTGGTGTAGCGGCGGACGATGACGTTCTCGCGCAGCACGCACCCCGGGCCGATCCTCACGTCCGCCTCGATCACGCACCCCGGCCCGATCTCGACGCTGTCGTCGATCGCGGCGGCAGGGTCCACCAGTGCCGTCGGATGAATCTTCGCCATGCGGTCAATCCTTTCCAAGTACCGAAGCGGGGATTATACGGCCCCGGGGCTCCGACAAAAAGGAAGCGCGGAGGCAGAGAGGAAATTCGAGGGCCGAAAGACCGGGAGGGGCTGCATCGCAGGTTTCACAAGGCACGGCTCTTGGCCTCCCTCCCGTACGGCAAGGGCCTTGAGGTTCGAAACGAGTCCGGCAATGCAGCATTGTCAGCCGGTCGAGCGGTGATGGTGTCTGCGAATTGCCTCCAGATCCTTACGGGAGAGGATCTGCCCCTTCCACTCGCGGACAATCGCACGCGCTCGTTCCATGAGCTTGCCGGACTCGTAATCGCACTCGCGGGCAATCTGTTCCCGCGCTGCCCGAACTTCGGAGATGACAGGGTCTCTAGGCATCTTGGGGCTCCATGTCGCATAACTGGTCCGGGGTGCAGATGATCGGCATCCAAAGACCTTCAGACAGCGTGAACTCGCGCAGTCTCCTGGCGCATTCGGCATTCGCGACATGAGCGCAGTTCCACGTCAGCAAAAGGTCGATTTCAAAAACTACGACGAAAGAGAGGTGCAGAGCATCCAGTTTCGCCCGCGGCGGCAGACCCATCGCCGGCAGAATGCGTTCTGCCAACGACTCCACCTCCGGCTCAGGTTCAAGCAGAACCATCTGCTCCGCAATCTCCAGACGCCTTCGAGCGGCGTCCGCATCACCCGCCCCTGCTTCCGCCAGCACGAACGGAGAGATGATCAGTTGGTACTCCTGCCGCATCTCCTCCCACCACCGCCGCGTGATCTCCTGGCGTGCAAGGGCGACAACGTCACGGCTCGGCCGGGCGGTCAGATAGCTGATAACCGACGTCTCAACGTAGACCGTTGTTCTATCCGGGGCAGCCATATGCGTATTATACCCCCTACCGCCCCTGCCGTTGGAGGAGGAATTCGATGAGGGCCTTGTCGAAGGTCATCCCGTTGTGGACGGTGACGAAGTCGGCGCGGACGGACTGGCACTGCTGCTTGTACTCGTCGATGAACTTGCGGAGTTCGTCGAGGTAGGCGGCGCGGATGGCCTGGGGGTTGACCTCCTCGAACTCGCCCGTCTCGGGCTCCTCGAAGCGGACCTGCCCGTCGAAGTCGAACGTCACCTCGCTCTCGTCGAGCACCTGGAAGATGATCAGGTCGTGCCCGCGGAACTTCAGGTGGTGCAGGGCCTCGACCACCTGCTCCTGGTCCTCGCTCAGCAGGTCCGACAGGAGGATGATGAGCCCGCGCTTGCGGATGCGGGTCGCCACGTCGTGCAGCGACGCCGCCAGGTTCGTCCGCGCCGCCGGGCGCGTCCGCGCCAGCAGCGACAGGATGTTCATCAGGTGCGACCGCTTGGTCTTGGGGGGCAGGTACGCGCGGACCTTCTCGTCGAAGGTCAGCAGGCCCACCGAGTCCTGCTGCGTGATCATCAGGTGCCCCAGGGCGGCCGCCAGGCAGATGGCGTAGTCCATCTTCGTCATCCGCCCGCCCCCCGCGTAGCCCATCGAGCCCGAGCAGTCCACGAGCAGGTAGGCGTCGAGGTTGGTCTCGGCCTCGAACTTGCGGATGTAGTAGCGGTCGGTCTTGGCGTAGACGTTCCAGTCGATCTGGCGGATGTCGTCCCCGGGCGTGTACTTGCGGTGCTCGCTGAACTCCACGCTGAACCCCTGGAAGGGGGAGGCGTGGAGGCCCGACATGAAGCCCTCGACGATGAACCGCGCCTTAAGGTCCAGCCTCTGCACCTGCTGGATCACGTCCGGACGCAGGTATTGCTCAACGGTCAGCGCCATGGCGAAACTCTACTCCCCCTCCCGGTGGGCAACGACCCGAACATGGCAAGGCGAAACGGGGCGCGTGCCCCCCAATGGTGCGCGAACATCCGAGAGGTCGGGACATCGGGCAGAGTCACGGGCCACGCTCTCTAGGACTCCTCCAACCCTTGCTGCATCACCAGTTGTCCGCCGGAAGCACTCTGGCGAATCAGGTTATTAACCATCTGGCCAAGAAAGACAACCCCATAGATTGCGTCTCTGACCGTGCTGGATGTGAGACTTGGCTCGGGAAGGTCCGCCTCGACGGCAACCCAGTCCTCTTCATCTTCTGGTGCAGTCCAGATAGATGCTCTGGCAAGAAAGGAGTTGGCGTTCAGTCTCAGCAGTTCCCTATAGAACTGCTTCCTTGAGATCGAGGCTGGAAGAGCATCGATACGTGCCAAGACGGTGGAGATCCATAGCAGGTTATCCGTCTTCTTGGACACGGTGACGGGAAACGGCCCGGTATCCAGTTCAAAAGGAACCGAAAACGACTCTTGTCCTTCTGAATTGACGTCCTTGGTGTAGCGAAGGTTGCTGCCTTGGAGAAACTGCTCAATGTCGATGCTCATTCTACCCTACCTTCTGCAGCCTATTCGACTTCGGGCGTCCGAACACCTTGCGTTCCGGAGGGCTCCCTGGAGAATTCAGCGGCTCCCCACCAGCCGGTAGTTCACGACCGCGCGAGGGACGCCACAGAGCCTTCCGACGCGATCCAAACACCTCACCAGGCGTTCGGGGACAGATGTTGATTGGCGAAAGCGGCCTCTTGGGCAGATCATGACATGCCGGCCTCTCAGGTGGAGCCGCATTCCGGTCCGTCAATTCAACGCTCAACACCGCCTTTACAACTGCATTGAGCCCCGCCTTGAGCGATGGGTTCTTGTCTGAGTCCACCTCCACGAACTGCCCGTTCTTCGTGACAATGGTGTAGGCGGCGTCCCCCGAATGCACGACCGCTTCGACTTCCTGTCCTCCGGCGACCTCGAAAGCCGGCACAAGACATTCATCGATCAGCAGCCTCGCCATCATACTACCGGGCGAATAGCTGGCTTGAACGCTGAACCTGCGAGATACATCCTCCGAGGGGATCACGCGGACCTCAACTTCTCCGTCGTCGAGCACGCGAAGCTCATCCAGTATGCTCATAGCTCTGTCTCATCCACCGGATATCCATGCGCCTTCTGGCCGCGTTGAGAACGCTCAACGTAGAGCGCCCGGACTCGCCTTCCAGCGCTGATGCCTATCCACGTCTCGTATATCTTATGATACGGCGTGTTCGTGCCCAGGACTGCGCCATTCTCTATGAGCACTTCGCAGGTCATCTCCACGATCTTCCTGAGCGTACATCCTGGGAGAAATTTCGATCCCATTCGCCTGCCCGTGAGGTGAACGATCTCATCTCGGGACAGTCCGTCCAGCGAGATGGCCTCATGCTTCCAGCGGCGCACGACCTCAATGCCGTTCGGCAGCGTGTATAGCACCCCGGCATCCGGAACCGCCCGCAACTTGGCATCATCCAAGTCCACTGGCGGCAAACGCTAACAGGGCCTCCGGCGGCTGTCAACTCTCGCTACGGCTTTGAGGCATCCACCGCCGCCGGGGCCACCGCCGCGGGGAAGTACTCCTGGAGCGGGGCGACGGTCCACGCGAGGTGGGCCGGGAGGTCGGGGGTGGCCCCGGCGCGGAGGGCGGCGATGGCGGCGAGGACGGCGTCGGCGGCGGTCATGGTGGTGATGATCGGCACCTGGCGCAGCGTGGCCATGGCGCGGATCTTGCCCTCGTCGGTCGCGGGCCCGCGCTTGGTGGGCGTGTTGATGATGAGGTCGACCTCCTCATTGGTGATGAGGTCGGCGAGGTTGGGGCGGCCCTCCCCGAGCTTGGGCAGCAGCCGCGACTCCACCCCCGCCTCCGCCAGCACCCGGTGCGTCCCCGCCGTCGCCAGCAGCTTGAACCCCAGCTCCGCCAGCCCGCGGGCGACGGGGGCGACGAGGGGCTTATCGGGATCGGCGACGGAGAGGAAGACCGTCCCGCTGGTCGGCAGGAGCGTCCCGCCAGCCATCTGGCTCTTGGCGTAGGCGATGGGGAACTGCAGGTCGATGCCCATCACCTCGCCCGTGCTCCGCATCTCGGGCCCGAGGATCACGTCCACGCCCGGGAACTTGGAGAAGGGGAAGACGCTCTCCTTCACCGAGGTCTGCCGCGGGCGCGGCGCCTCGGTGACGCCCAACTGCTCCAGCGACAGACCGGCCATCACCTTCGCGGCGAGCTTGGCCCACGACACGCCCGTCGCCTTGGAGACGAACGGGACCGTCCGCGACGCCCGCGGGTTGACCTCCAGGATGAACACCTCCCCGTCCTTCACGGCGAATTGGACGTTCATGAGCCCGCGGACCCGCAGCCGCTCGGCCAGCAGCATCGCCTGACGCTTGATCTCGTCGACGATCGCGGGGCTCAGCGAGTGCGGCGGGATCGTGCAGGCCGAGTCGCCCGAGTGGATCCCCGCCTCCTCGATGTGCTCCATGACCCCGCAGACGATCGCGCGGGGGGCGGGCTCGAACGACCCGTCCGGGCGGGCCCCGAAGTCCGAGATGCAGTCCACGTCCACCTCCGTCGCATGCCCGAGGAACTTGTCCACGAGGATCGGGTGGTCGCGACCGACGGTGGAGGCGTCGACGGCCTTGGCCATGTAGACGTCGAGCTGCTTCTCGTCGGAGACGATCTCCATCGCCCGCCCGCCGAGGACGTAGCTCGGGCGGACGAGGACCGGGTAGCCGATCCGCTGAGCGACCGCGCGGGCCTGCTCGACGGAGTAGGCGGTCCCGCCCTCGGGGCACTGGAGGCGGAGTTCGTCGAGGATCTCGGCGAAGCGCTTGCGGTCCTCGGCGAGGTCGATGGACTCGGGGCTCGTCCCGATGATCGGGACGCCCGCCTCCTCGAGCCCGCGGGCGAGGTTGAGCGGCGTCTGCCCGCCGAACTGCACGATCACCCCGTGCAGCAGCCCGGGCGTGCCCAGGTCCGCCCCGTTGAGGCGCTCGCAGATGTTCAGCACGTCCTCGAGCGTGAGGGGCTCGAAGAACAGCAGGTCGCTGGTGTCGTAGTCCGTCGAGACGGTCTCGGGGTTGGAGTTCACCATCACCGCCTCGTAGCCCAGCTCCTTGGCGGCGAAGACGGCGTGGACGCAGCAGTAGTCGAACTCGATGCCCTGCCCGATGCGGTTGGGCCCGCCCCCGAGGATGACGATCTTCTTGCGGTCGCTGACGCGGACCTCGTCATCTACGAATTTCGGATTTCGAATTTCGGATTCCGGATTTGTCGACGGCGCCCCGGGGCCATCCGGAGAATCCGGGTCCACTCTGACCACGGGGGTTTCATACGACGAGTAGAAGTACGGGGTGTAGGCCTCGAACTCGGCGGCGCAGGTGTCGACGAGCTTGTAGACGGGGCGGATGTCCAGGGCGTTGCGGGCGTGGCGGATGTCCTGGGGGTCGGCGTTCCACGCGGTGGCGAGCTGGATGTCGGAGTAGCCCCACTGCTTCGCCTGGCGGAGCGTGTCGCGGACGGCCTGGAAGAGGTAGGTGAAGGACCAGAACTCCTCGAGTTCCGGGGGCCCGGCCTGCCGGGCCCGTCGGCGGGCCTCCTCGGGCACGTCGGGGAGCAGGGCGTTCCACTGCTCGGCGCGATCGGCGATGCCCTCGACGGCCTCCGAGAAATCGGGGGCCCCGGCGTAGGCGGGCCGGGCCTTCTGGAGGAAGGGCCAGAACAGCCCCCACTCCCGCCGCATGGCCACCAGTTCGTCCTCGAACCCCACGAGCTGCTGGAGCTGGGCGAGGAACCACGGGTCGATCGTCGTCAGGGCCTGCACCTGCTCGATGGACCAGCCCATCTTCAGGGCGTAGCGGACGTAGTAGAGGCGTCCCTGCGAGGGGACGGAGAGCTTGCGGCGGAGCTTGCCCTCCTCGATGGGCCACTCGACGTCGAAGCGGGGGTCGGCGGCGGCCTTGGTGCGGTCCTCGTCCCGCAGGGCCTGGAGCTTGCGGTGGTTGAACCACTTGTCGTTGCGGTCGAGCCCCAGCCCGAACCGCTTGACCTCCATCGAGCGGATGCCCTTCTGGAGGGCCTCCTTGAAGGTGCGGCCGATGGACATGGCCTCCCCGACGGACTTCATCTGCGTGGTGAGGGTCTCGTCGGCGTCGGGGAACTTCTCGAAGGTCCAGCGGGGGATCTTGACGACGCAGTAGTCGATCGTCGGCTCGAAGCACGCGGGGGTTTCGCGGGTGATGTCGTTGGCGATCTCGTCGAGCGTGTAGCCCACGGCGAGCTTGGCGGCGATCTTGGCGATGGGGAACCCCGTCGCCTTCGACGCCAGGGCGGACGAGCGGCTCACGCGGGGGTTCATCTCGATGGCGACCATGCGCCCGGTCTGGGGGCAGACCCCGAACTGGATGTTGCTGCCCCCCGTCTCGACGCCCACCGCCCGGATGATGGCGATGGAGGCGTCGCGCATGAGCTGGTACTCCTTGTCCGTCAGCGTCTGGGCGGGGGCGACGGTGATCGAGTCGCCCGTGTGTACGCCCATCGGGTCGAGGTTCTCGATGGAGCAGACGATGACGACGTTGTCCGCCTTGTCGCGCATGACCTCGAGTTCGTACTCCTTCCACCCGAGGATGGACTGCTCGATGAGGATCTCGCTGACGGGGGAGTAGTCCAGCCCGCGGGCGGCGATCTGCTCGAACTCCTCGCGGTTGAACGCGAACCCGCCCCCCGTCCCGCCCAGCGTGTAGGCGGGGCGGATGCAGACGGGCAGGCCGATCTCCTCGACGATGCGGCGGGACTCGTCCATGGTGTGGGCGACCCCGCTGCGGGGGACCTCGATCCCACAGGCGATGCAGATGTTCTTGAACTCGGTGCGGTCCTCGGCGCGGTTGATGACGTCGCGGGTGGCCCCGATCATCTCGACCCCGTAACGCTGGAGCACACCGGAGTCGTGGAGGGCGCAGGCGGTGTTGAGCCCCGTCTGCCCCCCCAGCGTCGGCAGCAGCGCGTCGGGCCGCTCGCGTGCGATGATCTTCTCGACGGCCTCGGGGGTAATCGGTTCGATGTACGTGCGGTCGGCGAACTCGGGGTCCGTCATGATCGTCGCCGGGTTGGAGTTCACCAGCACGATCCGATAGCCCTCCTCGCGCAGCGCCTTGCACGCCTGCGTCCCGGAGTAGTCGAACTCGCAGCCCTGGCCGATAACGATCGGCCCGGACCCGATGAGCATGATGGTCTTCAGATCATCCCTGCGGGGCATTCTTTCCGTCCCTCTATGAATCGGGCCCAGCGCGCAGAGTCCCACCACGCGCCCGCCCTGATTTTTGCAGAGACTACCATATCCCCGCCCCGACCTCAAGGGCGGCCGCAAAATGGCCAGAGAACCATCGCGAAGTCGCCGTCGCGGGGGCCGGATGCCACGGGTTCGGACCCGCTTCGCGCGCCAGCGACGGGGGGTCTCCTGCCCTCGTTGTTCTACACATCTCGGCGATCTTGCCGGGCGTCGGTCCGAAAGCCCCGACAGGGGCGAGGGACAGTAGCCGGGGGTGGAGCGAAGCGGAACCCCCGGAAGGCGGTTCCGTTCTTCAGAGCCCCGACAGGGGCGAGGGAGCTGTGGGGGATGCTCGCGCGGTCCAGCCTTCCATCTCCCTCGCCCCTATCGGGGCTCTACCTCTTTGATGCCTGTACCGGGGGCTCCGCTGCGCTGCGCCCCCGGCTATTCTCCCTCGCCCCTCCGGGGCGAACAAGCCACGTGCGTCCAGGTCGCATCGTGCGGGACATCCACACCGAGATGTGTAGAACAACGAGGTCTCCTGCCCCCCCCACCTCCTGCGACAGGGGTCTCCTGACCCGCCCCACGCGCGTGCGCCGGGGGTCTCCTAACCCGCCCCACGCGCGTGCGCCGGGGGTCTCCTAACCCGCCCCACGCGCGTGCGCCGGGGGTCTCCTGACCCCCGGCGTCCGGGAGGGGCGAGGTGTGCCTCCGCGCCAGCGTCGTTGGAGCGCCCCCATCGCGGCGGTTTCCGCCGCGACCGAAGCGCCGCCATAACGCTATCGCGGAAGCGCTCGTTGACCTTCCAGGACGTTGGGGGTCAGGAGACCCCCAACGCACGCGCTTAAGGCGTCGCACGCGCTGGAGGCGTCGCGCTTGGGGCATCGCTTGGGGCATCGCTTGAGGCATCGCTTGAGGCATCGCTTGAGGCATCGCGCTTGAGGCAGTAGTGGCGTTTGAAGACGATGTGCGCGCTTGGGGCGACGCAGGCGCGTTTGGGCAACGTGGCGTTTGGGCAACGTGGCGTTTGGCCGCGGACGCTCCCCTACTGCAGTTCGATCTCGCGCGTGAAGACCGGATCGTCCTCCAGGGGGCCGTAGAAGCGCACGTCGTACTCGCCCGTCCCGCCTTGGTTGCGGAGGTCGTCGAGGTCGAACTCCAGGACCTCGACGTGGTCATCCCCCACGTCCGCCGGCCAGGTGAGGGTGCGCTCGGCGAGGGGGGTGGAGCGGCCGTTGCGGGCGATCGCGACGCGGAAGGCGTTGCGGGCGGCCTCGGCGGGCAGTTCGATGAGGACGTAGAGCGTCTCCGCGCCCGCCCCGAACTCGTCGGTCAGGTCCCACCGGCCGTTCTCTCGGCCTTGGGCGGTTCGCAGCACCTCCCCGGGCTGTACGGTCACCTCCTCGCGAGCGGGGGCGTACTCGGCGGCGAGGCGTTGGGCGGCGGCGGCGAGGGCGTTGTTGAGCAACTGGCGGCGGGTGGCCCCGCGGTACACGCCCTCGTCGGCGTACCAGACGGTCACGGCCCCGGGGGTCCCGTGGAGGATCTCCCCGTCGCTCGCCCGCGCCAGGAAGCTGACCGTGGTCACGCGGGCCTCCCGCCGGTCGTAGCGGTACGAGCGGTCGTAGTAGTAGTCGTCGTACCAGGGGTCGTACCCCCAGCCCGTGCCAATCCCCGTCCCGAACCCCCGGCCCACGCTGTGCCACCCCGTGCCGATCCCGAACGTGAGGCGAGGCCGGTAGTACCCCCCTCCTCGCCCATAGCCCGACACGCTCCGCACATCCGCCAGCACCTGCCCGAACAGCACGGTGTCGGCCTCGGGGCTCCGCTCGCGGACCACGCGGGCGATCTCCCGGGCGGCGGCGGCGGGGGTATCGGCGGCGAGCACCTCGGGATCGAGCCCGGTGATCGAGATGACGGTGTAGGTCCCGTTCTCGCGGAGGGCGTCGGCCACCTGGCGGGCGAAGGCCCCGCCGACCCGCTGCGACCCCGCCTGGGCGCGGAAGTCGGCGACGGCGAGTTGTTGGATCTCCGGGGAGTAGAACTCCGGGTACAGGCGGACGGCCATCTTCTTCCCGCATCCCCCGACGGTCAACAGCCCCGCGGTGAGAAGCCCCACGTACATGCACCGGATCGTTCGCGTCGTTCGCATGGCTCGGCCCCTTCGTGGTCTGGAGACGCTTACGGCGAATTCTAGCACGCCAACCCGCGCTCCCCCGCCAATCCGCCGCTTCGGTCCGGGGCCATGGGTGTAGCCGGTTTTCGGTGAGCCCTTTGGCCATGGCATCACGCGTGGGGGGTCCCAAATCCGAAACTCGAAACCCGAAATCCGAAACAAATTCAAAACGGCAAATCCGAATGACAGAAACGGGGTCGGGGTCTGCGGGAGTCGGCCATACAATCGAAGCGTCCTGTGGCCGGCCCGCGTTTGGGATTTCGGTCCTTCGAATTTCGGTAACCGTTCACGCCCTTCCAAACAACAGGAAGGGCGTGAAGGAAGGGACATGTCGGCACCCAGGTGAGCTTCCGGTTCCCTCTCCCCACCGGCCCTGTGCCGCTTGCCTCTTCTTCTCCCCACCGACCCCGCGTCGGTGGTAAGCCGGCTTCCCGACTACGGGATCACCCACGGCCGCGAACAAAGCGCGGACCCGGCGCGCGCTGGCTGTAGGCGAGAGCCGTTTGAACCACCGACGCGGGGTCGGTGGGGGAAAGAAGAAGAAGAAGCAAGAGACCCGCGCCTGCGAGTAGTCGATAGCCGCCTTCCACCGACGCGGGGTCGGTGGGGAGGTTTGGACGGCAGCCCTCAGTTGGCAATTACAAACAGCGTGACCGTTCACGCATTTGCATGCGACGACAGGAGCCTGCAAGAGAAGCCAGAGAGAAGGGGATTACACAGATTTCTGGATTACCCACAGAGGGAGAGAGAAAAGCGGTGTACTTCTCCTCAATCTGTGCAATCTCATCATCTGCGAAATCCCTCTCTTCGGGGCTGTTTCCTCTGTCCACGCCTTCGCTGCTGTTCGCGAAGGCGTGAACGGTTTCGGATTTCGGATTTCGCCGATCCAGGCGGGTTCCTGATGCCATTTGACCCTCCCCGCCCGGCGGACCACCGTTTTCCGGCCACACCCCCAGGCCATCGCAGAATCGGAATCGCAGGCGCCACGGCTGCGCTGCTCCCAGCCGCGCTGCCCGCCACTGCCGCCTTCATCGCTCTTCGAGCCGGAAGCGGAACGGAATGGTGACCCAGCTTGCGACGGGGGCTCCGTCGCGGGTGGCGGGGCGGAAGCGGGCGTGGCGGGCGGCGGCGAGGGCGGAGGCGTCCAGGGCCTCCACGCCCGCGGACTGCCGCAGCACCACCTCCCCCACCGTCCCGTCCGCGCGGACCTCGACGTCCACGAGCACCACGCCCTCCTGTCCGCGGCGGATGCAGCTTCGGGGGTAGTGCGGGGCGGGGACGTCGGTGGCGGCGGCCGCGGTGGCGGCGCCTCCGCTGGGGCGGGGGGGTGACGGAGCGGGCGGGGCGGGGGCTTCATCCGTAGCGGGCGGGGCGGC
>JAWLCQ010000150.1:0-12401 GCA_041687095.1 Phycisphaerae bacterium
GCTGCGCTGTTTGCAGCCGTGCCGTCAGGGAGACACGGCTGCAGACAGCGCAGCCGTGGCACCCGGCGCCTGGGGCGGACACCCCCAAGCGGCTGAACAGCGCCGCTTGAGGGTGGCACCCAACGGATGAGTCTGGACAGGCGACTAGCATTCCCCGGGGCGGCGTCCGCGCCGCCCGGGAGAATGCCGAGCCCATGAACGACGCGCTGCGATGGATCGACGAGGCACTGGACCTGACGAGCGGGACCGCCGAGCGGGTGCTGGCCATCCTCATCGTCATCGGCCTGTACGTGCTGATCGTGCAGGCGGTGCGGCTGGGGATGCGGTGGCGGACGCGGGACCCGGGGCGGCGGCTGGTCGTGACACGGGGCATCGCGTTCCTGGGCCTGCTCGTCCTCGCCGTCACCATCCCGCGGATCTGGTTCGGGCGGTTCATCGGGGTGATCCAGTACCTGGGGATCGTGTCGGCGGGCATTGCCATCGCGCTGCAGAAGCCCCTGACCAGCCTCGCGGGGATGCTCTACATCCTCTGGCGGAAGCCCTTCAGCCTGGGCGACCGCGTGCAGATCGGCGACCATGCGGGCGACGTCATCGACGTCCGCCTGTTCACCTTCACCGTCATGGAGATCCGCGAGTGGGTCAACGCCGACCAGACCACCGGGCGCGTCCTGCACATCCCCAACAGTTGGGTCTTCGAGCACGTCACCTGCAACTACGTGCAGGAGTTCGACTACATCTGGAACGAGATGTCCTTCACCCTCTCGGGGGAGAGCAACTGGCGGAAGGCCAAGTCCATCCTGGAGCGGATCGTGGAGCAGCACTCCCCCATCGATGGCGACTCGGTGGAGCAGAACGTGGCCCTGGGGCCCACGTGGTACACGTTCCGGCAGGACCAGCTCCACCCGTCGGTGTGGACGAGCCTGGTCCCCGACGGGACCCACATGTCGCTCCGCTTTCTCACCGGCGCCCGCAACCGCCGCGCCGTCACCACCGCCATCGCCGAAGCCATCCTCGACGCCTTCGCCGAGGAGCCCGACATCGAAATGGCCTACCCGACCGTGCGGGTCTTCAACAACACGCTGGAAGGCAAGCCCCCCCTGCGCCCCGAGGGGTTCCGGGGGACGGAACTGCACTAGCAGCCCGTTTAGAAACGGGCTGCTAGAGCAGGCGAGCAGGAGAACAGGTGAGCAGTAGATTCAAGACATCCACGGAACTCATGAAGAGCCAACGTGTTACACGCCTGCGGTCTCCTGCTCTCCTGTTCTACTGCTCCATCAGGAAGCATGGTGTGACTTTGTAAACAGGCTGCTAGGGTTCCGCTCCCCGCACGGATCCCCGCGCGACCCCAATGCCCACGGGACGCTGTTCGTCCCGTGGGACGGCGCTGGCGTTGCGAACGGTCCCGGGAACCGCCCCCGCCCGGTCCGTTTCTCAGTTCGTCCCATCCGTCCCCCTGTTCCCGACGTACGAAAGCGGGTATGACACCCTCCATGGACGCCGCCCGACATCCCGTGCCCGAACTGCTCGCCCCGGCGGGGTCCATGGAGGCCCTCCGCGCCGCCGTCGCCAACGGCGCCGACGCGGTCTACCTGGGCCTGCCCGCCTTCAACGCCCGCCTGCGGGCCGCCAACTTCACCCCCGCCCAGCTCCAGGAGGCCCGCGAACTCACGCTCCGCTGCAACGTCCGCCTCTACGTGACGATGAACACCCTCCTGCACCCCGCCGAACTCGACGACGCCCAGCGCTCCCTGGAGTCCCTCGCCTCCCTCCCCGCCGACGCCCTCATCGTCCAGGACCCCGGGCTCGCCGAACTCGCCCACCGCCTCGTCCCCTCCCTGCCCCTGCACGCCTCCACCCAGATGACGCTCTCCGAACCCCTCGCCATCGCCGCCGCCCAACGCCGCTGGAACATCGCCCGCGTCATCCTGCCCCGCGAAACCTCCATCCCCGAACTCGCCGAGATCCGGCGACGACTCGACGCCCTGCCCGCCGAACCGGCGGAAACACCCGGTTCCACCGGCCCCCGGCCTCCCCGCACCCCCGTCGAACTCGAGGTCTTCGTCCACGGGGCCCTGTGCATCAGCTACTCCGGGCAGTGCCACGCCTCCCGCTGCCTCGGGGGGCGGAGCGGAAACCGCGGCGCCTGCGCCCAGCCGTGCCGCCTGGCGTGGGCGCTGTACGACGGCGAACGCCCCGTCCGCGCGGAGGGGCCCCACCTGCTGAGCCCCCAGGACCTGTGCCTCCTCGACCGCCTCGGCGACCTCGTCGCCGCCGGGGCCTCCTGCCTCAAGATCGAAGGCCGGGCCAAGACCCCCCACTACGTCGCCGCCGCCGTCGCCGCCTACCGGCGGGCGCTCGACGCACTGAGCGACAAGGGCCGCCCCCTGGAGTGCAGCGGTTCACCGCCGCTTTTGGGGGACCGTTCGATGCTCACCCACGGACGCGATTCCTTGCACTCGCCTTCGGTGAAGAAGGGGGCATCCCCACAAGGTCTTCTCAAGTCCGATGGTGGTTCCGCGGAGGCGACGCCCGTCGGAGTCTCGCGCGGGGCGAAAAGCGGCGGTGAACCGCCGCACTCCAAAGCGCCGCCGCAGTCTCGCGCATCGCACTCCACAGGCTCACACTCCCGCCGGCCGCCTGACAGCGACCGCTATGCGCTGCACCTGACGTTCTCCCGCGGGTTCACCGAGGGGTACGCCGACGGGCCCGCCCCCGCCCGGCTGGTGGACGCCTCCGTCACCGGCGACCTGGGCCTGCGGATCGGGACCGTCGACCGCGTCGGGCCCACCAGCGTCGTCGTCCGCCTCGACGGGCCGGACCACTCGATTGCCCCGGGCGACGGGGTGGCCTTCGGACGCCACGACGAAACCGGGCGACGGGTCGGCTCGTCCGTCTACGCGGTGACGCCCGCCGGGGAGGGCGGGGTGCGGATCGAACTGGACAACGCCGCCGCCGCCCGCCTGCGCGAACTGGCCCCGGGGATGGAGGTGTGGAAGACGTCGGACCCGGGCCTGGCGAAGCGGATCGAGCAGAGCTACGCCCGCGTCGAGCCCCATCGCCGCCGGCGGTGCGAGGTGACGGTCGAGGCCCGTAGCGGCCAACCGCTGGTGCTGCGGAGCGGGTCCGTTACGGTCTGCGGGACCGACCCGCTCGCACCCGCCCTCCGCCGCCAGCTCACGCTCGCGGACCTCCGCGAGCAACTCGATCGCCTGGGCGACACGCCCTTCGCCCTCGGACACGTCGAGCTTCTCGGGGACGACGGGCCCACCGACACCGCCGCCGTCATGGTCCCGCGGAGCACGCTCAACGCCCTCCGCCGCGAACTGGTGGACGCCCTCCTCGCGACGTTCCGCGCACCGCACCCCATCGCGGACCCCGACGCCCTCCGCTCCCTCCGCGAAGAAGCGAAGTCCAAGACGCATCCTCCCCAAGCCCACCGACTGCGTCGGTGGGATACGCCCGAACTCCACCGTCCGTCCCCGTCGTCTCTGGAAAGTACCCCCCCGAAGCAGTCGGGGGGCGTTGGGCAGACTGCGGAGCACGACGTCGTGAGCAGGGAGGACGCGGGCGTCATCCCGCACCTCAGCGTTCTCGTGCGCTGCAGGGAGCAGCTTGCCCCGGTCCTCGAGGCGCTGCGGTCCCAGTCCCCCGCGGGGCTCGTCTACCTCGACCTGCCGCCCGACGATCTGCCCGCCGCCATCCCGCAGGTCCGCTCCGCCGGCCTGCGTGCGGGGCTGGTGGGTCCGCGGGTCTTCTCGCCCGCGCAGCAGCGGTACGTCGAGGAGCTGCTCGCCCTCGACGCCGACGCCCTGCTCGTCCGCACGCTGGGGACGCTGACGCTGCTGAAGGAGCGACGGGGCGGCTGGCTGGCGGTGGCGGACACGGCGCTGAACGTGACGAACGAACTCGCCGCCCTCGCCCTCCGTCGCCTGGGCGCCGACCGCCTCACGCCCGCCCACGACGTGGAGGGCGAGCAGTTGCAGCGCCTGCTGGAGGCGACGGGCGAGGGGCTCTGGGAGCTGCCGGTGGCGTGGCACGAGGAGCTGTTCTTCACGCAGTACTGCCTCTACGCCCACCGCCTGGGGACCGGGCGGGGACCCGACGCCTGCGGGCAGCCCTGCGCCCGCCATGACCTGGAACTACGCGACTCCCGCCACCGGCGGTACGCGATCCGTCCCGACGCCCTCTGCCGCCTGAGCGTCCTGCAGCGCGAGATCCGCCGCCGGGACGGGCTGGACCGCCTCGTCCGCTCCGCTCCCCGGAGCGTCGCCTCGGTACGCGTCGAACTGCTGGACGAGACGCCCGAGGAGATCCGCGGCCTCCTGTCGGGCTACGGCCAGGGATTCGGGGGCGGGGCGGTGGCGCGGCCCTCGAAGCGGCCGTAGAGCATGTAGTGCTCGAACCCGCAGGAGAACACCCCGCTGGACACGGCGGCGGCGATCCCGGGGTCGGTGGCGAGGTACCACGACTCGTCGAAGCTCGTCGACGGGTCATTCCCCAGCCAGCGGCCCAGGCGGATGTAGTGCTCGAACCCGGTGCGGTAGGTCCCGGCGGCGACGGCGGAGGCGGCGGTCGGGTAGGCGGTGAGATACCATGCCTCGTCGAACCAGGGGTTGGGCTTGCGAGGATCGGTCGCCCCGTACTGGACGAAGTGGTCGTACGCCGAGCGGAACGCCCCGCTGGTGATGACCGCGGCGACGTCGGGGTAGGCGGTGCGGTACCAGCCTTCGAGGAAGTAGGGCGATCCGGACCGTCCCTCGGCGGCGCCCCAGCGGACGTAGTGCTCGTAGAGGCTGGGCAGCGTGCCGGCCGCCACGGCGGAGGCGATCTCGGGATTCTGCTGGGCGTAGTACGCGCTGTCGAAGTACGCGATGGGGTTGCGGGGCTCGTAGCGGCCCCAGCGGAGGTAGTGCTCGAACTCGCTGTACCCGGAGGCGGAGACCTCGGGGTAGGTGGAGGCGTAGAACGCCGTGTCGAAGTACGCCGACGGGTTGTAGTCGAGGTGCTGCCCCGTCCAGACGAAGTGCTCGTAGGGGGCGAGCCCGGAGGACCCAACGTCGGAGTAGCGCTCCTGGTAGTGGCTCAGGTCGAACAGCGGGGCGGGGTCGCGGTTCTCGAACTGCCCGTACAGCACGAAGTGCCGGTACGGCAGGAAGCCCGCGGCGATGACCTCCGGGTTCATCTCCTGGTAGTAGGCGCGGTGGAAGAACGGGGAGGCGGTGCGGCCCTCGGCCATGCCCCAGGTGACGAAGTGCTCGAACAGGTCCACCCCCGCGGCCGCCAGGTCCGGGTTGTAGTCGCGGTAGTAGTCCAGGTCCACGTAGGCGGAGGGGTTGCGCAGCTCGGAGTGCCCGTAGAGCGTGAAGTGGACGTACGCCTCCATGCCCGCGGCGACGACGTCGGGGTTGTGCGCGCGGTAGAAGTCCCGCGAGAAGAACGGGGACGGATCGTACGTCGAGGCGTACATGCCCGTCTGCACGTAGTACGTGAAGGGCGACTGGCCCGGGGGGACGGGTGGGGCCTGCGACAGGAAGTGCGCCGTGTCGAACACCGGGTTCGGATCGTACCCGTACCACTGGCCGATCTGCGAGAAGTGCTGCCACGCCGACGCGACCTGCCCGCTGGCGATGGCGGCGGCGACCTCGGGATACCTCGCGACGTAGTACGCCGAATCGAACAGGTACTGCGTGGAGAACGTGCTCTGGGCGAGGTCGAGCTTGACGTTGCCGGCGGAGACGGTGACGGGCTTGGCGACCGTCGCGGTGACGCCCGGACCGCTGAACAGCACGGTGTAGGTCCCCGCGGGCAGTTGCCACTGGTACGCCCCGGCGGAGAGGGTGGTGGTCGTGAAGGTCCCGGCGGCGCCGATGGCCTGCACCGTCACCCCCCCGAGCCCCTCGCCCGCATCGTACCTGCCATCGCCGTCGAGGTCGCTCCAGGCAGTTCCCAGCAGCCAGGGGTCCCCGAAGCTGTAGCGGGTCCCGAAGTCCTGCGTCACCACCAGCGGGCCGACCACGGTCGACGGGTTGCTCTCGGGGATGATCCCGATCCCGATCTCGCGGAAGGTGCTGCTCATGACGTTGGCGCGGTGCCCCAGGTCGTCCTGCATCCCGTCGCCGTTGACATCGGGCGTGCCCCAATCGACGACGAAGCCCGCGTGGGCTTCGAGGACGGTGTCGGCGTAGGCGAAGATGTTCTCGCCCACGGTCTGCAGGTTGGCGTATCCGGCGGTTTGAACGCGGGAGAGGAGCGTCGCCTCCCCGGGCGTCTGGTGGGACTGGGAGTTGGCATTGATCATGGCCTGGGAGTGGTCGCGGGCGGCGTTCCACAGGGCCTCGTTCCACGCCAGGGGCGCCTGCGAGGTCTGCGTCGCCCACTGCGACTGCAGCGCCGCCCCGCTCACGTTCCACGCCGTCAACTGGGTGTTGACGTACGGGTCGGGCGAGTGGATCGGGCTGAAGCTGTCCACCACCTGCGCAATCTCCGTCGCCGGATTCATGCGGATGCGGTTGATCAGCTCCAGCATCTCCTGCTCCTGCCCCGTCGGGTTCAACGCGGACAGCAGCAAACGAGGCTCGAGGGCCTCGACCCCACGGGCCATCCGCGAACCGGACGCCACACGCTCACGTTGCACGCGCCTCATCTCTTACCGCCTTTCTCGCCTCCAGGGTTCCGCACATTCTACCACGGAAATTGCTTCCGCCCAATACAACCCGATTCCGTGGGAGATGAAGGGGCCTGGCCGAGAAACGCCGGACCCCCGGGCGGGGAGGGTTGGATGGCATCAGGAACCCGCCTGGACCGTCGAAATCCGAAATACGAAGCACGAAACCCGAAACAAATCCGAAATACGAAGGACCGAAATCCCAAACGCGGCCCCGCCACAGGATGCTTCAATTGCCTGGCCGACCCCCGCAGACCCCGAGCCCGTTTCTGTCATTCGGATTTGCCGTTTTGAGTTTGTTTCGGATTTCGGGTTTCGAGTTTCGGATTTGCCCCCCACGCGCGATGCAGTGGTCAACGGGTTCACCGAAAGGCGCCCGCGCATGAATCCAAGGGGATGCGTATCAGGCGCCCTCGACGGCCACGCGGCGGATCCGCGAACCGGTGAGGCGGCAGGTGATCTCGTAGGGGATCGTCCCCGACAGCCGGGCGAGCCCCTCGACGCTGTGCGGGCTCTGGGGGTCGGGCGAGACGATCTCCACGCGGTCCCCCACCTTCACCCCCGGGGCCTTCGAGAGGTCCACGATCAACTGGTCCATGGACACGCGGCCGCGGACGGGGCAATCGACCCCGCCCACGCGGACGGTGGCGCGGTTGGACAGCGCCCGCGGATACCCGTCGCCGTAGCCGATGGGCACGAGCCCCAGCCTCGCCGCCCCGTCGAACTCGTGCGTCAGCCCGTACCCGCAGCGCGCCCCCGGGGGGATGTCCTTCACCTGCATGAGGGGCCCGCGGATGCTCAGGGCGGGTTGGAGCGGCAGGCGGGCCGCCAGGTCGTCCGACGGGGCGTACCCGTACATCGCGATCCCCGGGCGGACCATGTCCAGGTGCGTCTCGGGCAGGTCGATGGTGGCGGCGGAGTTGGCGGCGTGGAGGCAGAGGCCCTGTCGCCCACCGCAGGCGTCGACGGTGGCGAGGAAGCGGGCGAGCTGCTGGTGGGTGAAGGCCTTGTCCACCTCGTCGGCGGTGGCGAAGTGGGTGTACAGGCCCGTCAGGCGGACGCCCTCGGCGGCGCGGAGGGCCTGCACGAGACCGGGGGCGCGCTCGCACAGCACGCCCGAGCGGGTCATCCCGGTGTCGATCTTCACGTGGACGCTGGCGGGGCGGCGGCGGCGTTTGACGGCCTCGGTGAGCAGGGCGAGTTCCTCGGGGCACACGACGGTCATCGTCACGTCTCGGCCGATGAGTTCGTCGAGGATGGCGCGGCAGTCCCCGTTGTTCCCGAACGCGCAGGGCGAGAAGAACATGAGGATGGGCTGCGTGGCGCCGAGGGTGCGGAGGCGGACGGCTTCGGCGGGGGTGGAGACGGCGAAGGCGTCGGCGGACTTGGCGAGGACGGGGTACAGCAGGTCCAGCCCGTGCCCGTAGCAGTCGGCCTTGACGACCGCGCAGAGCTTGACCGACCCACCGACGTGCCTGCGGAGGGTCGCGAGGTTCTCCCGCACCGCCGCCGCCGAAATCTCCGCCGTGACGTAGTTGTCCACAACCGCCTCCATGCGGGTGCGATGATACCGCATCCGACGCCCCCACGCCAAACGCGGGCGCACCGGACCCTTTCACCCTATCGGCAGATCGGGACCGGCAGTTGAGCGGGCGCCGCGGATTTCTTCAACCGGCAGCGAGGGAAGCGGGACCTCTGAACCATGGGCCGCAGAGACGCGGAGGCACAGCGCGGGCTGCGCCCGCTCCCAATTTCGATTTTCGATTTGCTATTTTCGATTGGGCTGACGCCCCTGCCACGGCCCCAATCAAAGTGAACGCCGTGTGAGGACCGGGAAACATCCTCGGAAAAGCGAGGATCTTGCGCGTTTGCAGTGCCGCGAAGGGAGTGCAACTCATCCGCGCCTCCCCGAAGACGGGAACGCGAACCCTTCTCCCCCGGGGGAGAAGATGTCCCGAGCGAGGTCGAGGGACAGAGGAGGGGGGACCTTCGCACACCGGTTGCCCCCGAACTCGCAGTGGATAATGCCCACGGGACGCTGTCTGTCCCGTGGGACGGCCTTGGCGAACCATAGGGCGCCGATCCCCAGACGGTATCGCAGACCGGACCGCGAGAACAAATGGTCCGGTCGCGTGGGTCACGGTAAAACCATGTCATGCACACCTACTTCTGCCCACGGTGCGGAGCATCGAAGGATGCTCGCGGAGATGTTTGAGGCGAGTTGCTGGGGCGTTTTCTGCGGCGGACTTTCTTATATAATAAAAACAGGACGCGACCATGAGCAAGAAGAAGCGATATCAGGACATGACTGCCGGCGAACTCGCACGTTCCACGGCCGAGTTCGATGAGGAGTTCGTAGCCGATACATTCGGCCCGGCGCCCCCCGAGGCCGCGAAGAAGCTGGAGCAAGCCAGAAGGCGAGGGCGACCGCGCAAGGGGAAGGGGGCGCAGGTCATCTCCGTCAGCGTTGAGCGGGGGCTGCTGGAGAAGTCCGATCGACTGGCGAAGAAGCTCGGGATCAGCCGGGCCGAACTCATCGCCCGTGGACTGGAAGCGACGCTGGTGGCGACGGGGGAGGAGCGGTAGGCGGAGAGGGAGGGCGCTGCCTGCCGTAGGCGTGGGTCTGCCATCGACACGTACGGCGGGCAGAGACCGCTTCGCGGCCGTCACGCGCTGTTTGGTCCGATCCGTCCGTAGCGGAGTCCGACGGTCCGGCAGAAAGCGGCGACTCGCTCCTCGGGCACGTCCAGAGCGAGGAACAGACCGGCCCGTGCGGGGGAGACGTCGTACCACGTCATGAGCACACGGTCCCCGAGGTGCGCGTGCATGTGAACGCAGACCTCTGGTACTGCGAACCGCTCCAGCAGGTCGGCCACTGCCTGCACGGAATCGGGCCCGAGACCCAGGTGGTAGTCGTTCTCGCCTCCCTCCAGGCGGGGCAGGGGGCAGCGAAGGCGGATGCTCTCCAGCAGCGTGCGAACCTCACGCGAGCACGGATCCTCCAGGACCAGACAGCTCTGCGGAGGCAGCAGGTCCGGCAGAGAGCGCACAAAGGTGGGCAGATCGGTTCGTCCGCAGAGTTCCCAGACTTGGGCGTCCGGGATCTGGAACTGATCCCGACTCAGGCGAAGTCCAAGCAACTTGGCCAGCCATCCCATGACCTTCTCCTTTCCGTCCCGCCGTTGCCCTGAAGCGAGGGCGGGCGTGCCGCCCGCCGCTAAACGAGGAGTTCGGTTCGCTCCCCGTCTCACGACCCTCTTTCCCTCTGCACTGCAAACGCGCAGGATCCTCGCTTTTTCGAGGATGTTTCCCGGTCCTCAAACGGCGCTCACTTCGATTGGGGCCGTGGTAAGGGCGACAGCCCAATCGAAAATCGCAAATCGTAAATCGAAACTGGGAGCGGGCGCAGCCCGCGCTGCGTCTCCGCGCCTCCGCGGCCCACCGCGGCCCATCGCAGAACCGCCCCCGCTACGCCCTCGTGAGCCCCTTGACCGGCTGGATGTCGATCATCCGCTGCAGTGCCAGTCGCGCGTCGGCGGCGATGGCGGGGGGGACGGAGACCTGGTTGACCACCCTGCCGGCGGCGAGGTTGTCCAGCACCCACAGCAGGTGGGGCAGGTTGATCTGGGCCATCTGGGCGCAGTAGGCGGGGCGGTCGCTGAGGACGCGGATGGTGCAGTCGCTCCGCTCCTTCGCCAGGCGCAGGACGAGGTTGGTCTCGGTCCCGATGGCCCAGCTCGATTCCGCGGGGGCCTCGCGGATGGCGCGGATGATCTGCTCGGTGGACCCGGCCGCGTCGGCGAGTTGGACGACCTCGTGGGGGCACTCGGGGTGCACGATCACGCGAATCCCCGGGTGCTGCTCGCGGACCCGCCGCACGTCCTCGGGCGTGAAGAGCTGGTGGACGTAGCAGTGGCCCGACCAGAGCAGGAACTTCGCTCTCGCGAGGCGGTCGCGCGGGATGCCCCCGTCGGGGAGCATGGGGTTGTAGACGGCGCAGTCGTCGAGGGCGTAGCCCAGGGCGACGGCGGTGTTGCGGGCGAGGTGCTGGTCGGGGATGGCGAAGAGCTTGTCCGCCCCCGCCCCGCCGTCCGACTCGCTCCCCAGCGCCCAGGCGAAGACGTTGCGGACGTTGCTCGACGTGCAGCACGCCCCGCCGTGGCGGGCGGTGAGGGCCTTGATGGCGGCGGTGGAGTTCACGTAGGTGATGGGGATGATCCTGGCATCCCCGGTCGTCACCTCGTCGAGGGCGGAGGCGACCGCGTCGTCGGAGGCCATGTCGGCCATGGCGCAGCCGGCCCGCATGTTCGGGAGGAGGACGGTCTGCTCGTCGGAGGAGAGGATGTCGGCGGACTCGGCCATGAAGTGCACGCCGCAGAACACGATGTACTTCGCGTCGCGCTGCTCGGCGGCGAGGCGGGAGAGCTTCAGGGAGTCCCCGGTGAAGTCGGCGAACTGGATGACCTCGTCGCGCTGGTAGTGGTGGCCCAGGATGACCAGGGCCTTGCCCAGCTCGCGCTTGCGCGCGGCGATGCGGTGCACCAGCTCGTCGTTCGACAGCCGGGCGTACTCGGGCGGGGGACGATGCGTGTCGGTCGGCGTCATGGCGGTCCTCTCTAGGCCCGCCATTGTACCAGTTCCCGTCGGGTGCGCGAACACCGCGGGCAACCGCATACGGTGACCCGGAGCGGTGGACGAAGCGGTGGACGCCCCGAGGCGGGGAACAACGGACGCCAAATGGCAAGCCACGGGGAGACCGCGAGCAGGATCTGACTGGGGCTTGCCATTTGGCGTCCGTGCGAACCGTTCCCACTCACCGATCCGCGTTCATCCCCGCAGATCTTCGAGGATGCGGCGTGCGTTGCCCGACGCCTCATACGCATCCCAGATAATTCGCAGGCAGCGTCGATTGGACGTGGTTGCTCCGCTGCGCTCCGCAAACCACGGCACCCACCCGAGGATTAAGTGGAACGCGTCTCACGTGCTCTTGCGTTTCCGCAGCGCCCCCAGGAGTTCGCCCAGTTCGGGGGCGCGGAGGACGAGGGCGGTGAGGGCGAAGACGGCGAAGCCCGCGGGGACGCAGGCGGCGACGATGGCCGGGTCGCCCTGGTCGCGCAGGAGGTGGCGGAGGCCCAGCACGGCCGCCAGCATCACCAGCGAGCACGTCAGCGACCGCAGCACGCTCACGACGATGGAGCGCAGCCCCAACTGCCCCACCCGCCGCCGCAGCAGCCAGGCAAGGAGGAAGGTGTTGGCGGCGAAGGTGACGGCCGTCGCGACCCCGAACGCCCCCGCCCGCAGCCCCGGGACCCAGATGAGCCCGGCGACCATGGCGAAGTTGGGCACGACGAGGATGCACGAGAGGACCAGGGGCGTGCGGGTGTCCTTGAGGGCGTAGAACGCGCGGACGAAGATCTGGTACGTGCAGTAGGCCCACAGGCCCAGGACGTACATCTGGAGGATGAAGGCGGAGCGGGAGGCGTCGGCGGCGGTGAACTCCCCGTGGCGGAAGATCAGGCGGGTGATGGGCCCGGCGAGGGCGAGCAGGCCCGCGCCGGTCGCCAGGCCCTCCATCATGGCCAGGCGGATGGCCCGGTTGACCGCGTCGCGGAAGCTGGGCAGGTCCCCGCGGGCGGCATAGCGGGACAGGAGGGGGAAGACGGCCACCCCCAGCGAGATCGCCAGCAGGCCCATGGGGAACTGGTACAGGCGCTGGGCGGCGTAGACGCGGACGAGC
>JAWLCQ010000151.1:0-12270 GCA_041687095.1 Phycisphaerae bacterium
TCACCGATGAGGTTCAGCGACCCGACCGTCAGGTTGCCCGAAGGCGCCAGGACCGCGTCCTGCGCCATCTGGAGCTGCCCGGTGATCGTCCGCAGGGCGTCACCGGTGATCGTCGAGTT
The DNA here is from genome assembly GCA_041687095.1 of Phycisphaerae bacterium. Lineage (GTDB taxonomy): Bacteria > Planctomycetota > Phycisphaerae > SM23-33 > SM23-33 > JAWLCQ01. The sequence continues at coordinate 120 of JAWLCQ010000151.1, forward strand.
CGCTTCCATTGAACCGCTGGCGAAGACGGCGTAGCGGCTGGCGTGGGAGGCGATCTCCAGCGCGCTGTTCGGCTGGGCCTGCAGCTCGTTGAAGTCGAACCGGTAGCCGTAGTTGCGGTTGTAGTTGCCAACGGTCATGACCGCGTCCGTGCCGGCCGCCACGACGTTATGGGCCGAGAGGTCCGTGTCGTAGTTGCCGCGCAGGAACGCCTTGCCGTTGGTCTCCAGGATCAGATCGCCGTTGCCGAGGATCTGACGCTGGTAGGCATCCTCGCCCGTGGTGTCCTCGTTGAAGCGCAGCTCGTGGCCGTAGCTCGTGCCGCCGTAGACCACGGTCCCGCCGGTGTGAGAGACATTGCGGTTGAGGGGGAGGTTCTTCTCACCCAGCCGCAACTGGCTGTCGCCGACGATCCAGTTGTCGGTGTTGATGTTGATCGAGTTGTAGTTGTTGATGTCGACGGTGGTCCCGTCGAAGAGGCCCTCGTTGTAGAAGTACGCGCGAACGTACGTCCCGTCGAGGCTCAGGCTGCCGCCGATCATCTTGGAGTTGGCGTCGCCGGCCTCGTAGGCACTGTCGTCGCCGTAGAAGTACGAGTAGTAGTTCACGACCGGGGAGGTGATGGCGATGTCGGTGTTCGTCGTCTCACCGCGGACGTAGACGTACCCGCGATCGGTCGTTATGTCGACCGTCCCGCCGGTCAGCGAGTCGTTGAGGTACAGGGAGCGGTTGTTGCGGACCGTGACGGTCCCCGCCCCGCTCTGCGGAGCGTTGACGGACAGCGTCCCGCCCGAGAGGTCCACGTCACCGACGAGGTTGTCGGCGGCGTCGACGCGGACGGTCCCGCCGGGAATCTGCATCCCGCCGACCCAGTCGTTGTCGCCCGCGGCGTTGTCGAGGACGAGCACGCCGGCGCCGGCGCCGGAGATGATCGTGCCGTTCCCGGTGACCTTGCCCCGCAGGAAGAGTTCCGTGTCGATGTCATAGCCGACGAGGAACTCCGCGTTGCCGTCCACCGTGGTCGTCCCGAGAACGGCCAGGTCGTTCCGCCACGTCGTGTAGTCCCGCTGGACGGTCAGACGGACGTAGTCGCCGTTGCCGACGCTCAGGCTCTTGATGGTCTGCAGCGTGCCATAGGTCGACCCGGTGGTCTCCATGGCGAAGATGTCGGAGTTGGCGGTGACGTCGACGTCGACGCCCCAGTTCGCCCCGTCATCCTGCTCCATCCACAGCCCGCCGCCGGACAGCGTGACGTTGGCGTCGGTCCCGAGCGTCCCGAGGCCCTTGGCGTACAGGCGGTTCATGGCGACGTTGACGTCGTAGAGCTGGTTGCCGGTGTTGGTCAGGTACACGTGGCCGCCACGGGCCCAGCCGTCCACCACCTCGTTGCTGCCGATGGTGAGCACGCCGGCGCCGCTGTCGTCCTGGACGATGTCCTCGGCGACGGTGAGGTTGCGGGCGCCGTACTGGCTGTTCACGCCCGCGAGGGTCGCCCCGCCGGGGCCGATGAACAGGCTGCTGGCGCCGCTGTTCAGGATGCGGTTGTTGTTGTCCACCGTCAGCATGGCCGCGGGGCCGCTGAGGGTGAGCCCGGCGTTCTGGGAGTAGTTCCCGCCAAGCACGTACTTGGCGTTGTCGGACGCGCGGGCGTCGAGTTCGGTGATGTTCGCGGTCCGGAAGTACGCCACGGCCTCGTCGGGGACGGCGCTGAACTGCGTGCCCGTCAGGGCGGCAGCGTTGCGGAGGTCCATGACGCCGCCGGCGTTGACGGTGCTGGACCCGCCGCCGTTGACCGCGCGGTCGAGGTAGACGATGCCGCCGGCCTCGATGACGTAGTTCGCGTCACCGGGGGTGCTGGACTGGAACTGCAGGTATCCGCCGTTCTGGACGGTGACGTCGGCGCTGTCGTTCCCGGTGCCCAGGCCGTTGGTGTTGGCGTACAGCTTGGCGCCCGCGGGGACGAGGACGTTCACGCCGCCCACGAAGTGGTTGTTCTGGTACAGCTCGACGAAGTTCTCGATGGTGACGTTGAGCTTGGCAGCACCGGTGTTGTTGTTGATGGTGCTGTTGGTGAGGCGCGGCTTGGCCCAGCCGTCAGCGGCCGAGGTGCTGCGGATCACGAAGTCGCTGTTGGCGGTGACCGTCGAGGTCAGCACGCGGGTGGCGCCCCAGAAGTCGCTGCTGATGCCCTTCCAGGGAGTGCCGGCGCCGACGGTGACGGCCTCGCTGATGTTGTTCGCCAGGCCGAACCAGTACTGCGGGGTGGTCCCCAGGCCGGGAACGGCCATGTTCTGGCCGGCGGCGCTCTGGGCGATGATGGCGTCGGGGGCCAGTTGGACGTTCCCGCCGGTCCCGGCGTCGAGGGAGGCCATGAAGGCCGCGTCGCCGCTGATGGCGCTATTGGCCTGAACGACGTAGCTGTCGCCGGCCTGGGCGGCCCCGCCGTAGTTGCCGTGGATCTGCCCGCCGGCGGCGGTGATCGTGTTGGCGTTGGCGCCCAGGGCGTTGGCGTCCTGGAGGATGATGATGCTGTCGGAGGTCGCCGTGGCGTTCCCGGTGAACCCGGTGTTGGCCTGGTTGACGTAGAAGCGGCCAAACACGCCGGTGCTCGCCGTCGTCAGCGCGCCCGACCCGGTGAGCTGACCCGCCGTGTTAAGCGTGAAGGCCTGCCCGCGGCCGTTAACCAACTGCGCGCCGCCGGACTGCACTTCAAGCGTGCGGAGGCCGCCCAGCGTGATGTTCCCGTACGCGGACAGCCGCCCGTCATTGATGACGAGGTCGTTGTTCGCGTCGCCCAGGTCGCTGTCGCCATTGATCTGCAGCTCTCCGCCACCAGTGATGGTGATGGTCCCGGTCTGGGTGCTGTTGACGTCCTGGATGTGGAACTTGGCCCCGTCGACGGTGACGTTGCCCGCCCCGGTCATCCCGGCGGTGGCGAGGTACGTCCAACCGGTGGTGGACCCGTTGATCGTCAGGTCGTTCCCGTTGAGGTTCACCCCGCCGCGCAGATAGAAATGCTCCCCGCCGGCCGCGTTGTTCGTGACCGTCAGGGAGTCATTCATCGTGATCGGGGAGTAGATGTCGTTGTTGGCGCCGGTGTGGGTGTTGAGGACCTCGATGGTGGCCCCGGACCCGTTGTTGTCCATGACCAGCCCACCGCCGGTGATCCGCCAGTAGCGATCGTTGTCGCTGAAGCGGATCGCGCCCACGGTGGCCGTCTCGGCCGCCCCGATCGTTACGAGCAGCGGGTTGAGAGAGATGTTCATCGTGAAGTTGGCGATGTCGCCGGCGACATTGGGGTACGCCCCGCCGACGTCCCACTTCGCCACATCGCTCCAGTTGCCGTTGCTGTTGACGTTCCATGAGTACTCAACAGCAAAGGCGCTGGTGGCGGATAGCGCCACCGAAATGGCCACCGCCAGGGTGAAGAGTTTGGACCCTATCTTACGTCCTGCCATGCTCGATCTCCTTTCAATGTCTCACCACGAATTGCGGCCGTCCATAGTCACGATCCGAGTCGCGCGTGGTGTCAGGGGGACGGCCTGTCGTCAGAATTGAGGATGCGAGATGATGCAGCTCCTTCCCTGCAGGGGCCTACCTCCTTTCGAGACAGGGAAACGACAACATCTTTCCTTTCCATCGCTTACAAACCTCTCCGTTTTCCGGCGGGACGGACTTGCAGCGCACGGTGGCCCGCAAGCCGCTCTCCCTAAAGGTCGCCGAAAGACCTGATATGTTGCTGATTAACCGACCTCACAACTGGCTATTCTACCACAAGCCGCCCTCTTGTCAACGAGCGACCGATCTTTTTTCGCGTCCTAAGCATACTACAGGGCCGCAGGGGTGCTATAAGACGCCATGGGGCGGCCGCACCAGCCATTATCCTTTACTTTCCGCCGATACTTGGCTCATACGGAGTTCCTTCTGCCCCTCAGAGACGGCCTGTGCCTCGCCAAGGGCTCCTTTGCGTCCATCGCGTTCGGCAATTGCGATAGACGACTACCAAGCGTCCTAAATATATGATGGTGCAAAGCACCACGCCTACGGGTGAAGGCACTTATTTTGCTTTAAGAGAATTCCCGGCCCCGACAACGTGCCCCCGGAAGGCCACCGCCCCATGAACCCGTTCACCGAAGATGCGCCCGATCCCCCTGCCGCCCTGCTGGCGGAGACGGAGACCGCGGGCGGGCCATCGCCGTTACTCATTGCCTTGCAAGCCATTGTGAACCCGGGTTCCGCCGCGCACCCATGCAAGCACGGCCGTGAACAGCGCAGCCGTGGCACCCGCGACGGCGGCGTTGCGATGGCGTGGGGAGTCGGTCGCGGGCCGGTTGCGGGTTGCATCCGCCGTGTGGGGGAGGTACGTTTTCCCGTGCCCGCAGCCCCAAGGAGCGACCATGCCCGCGACACGACCGAACCTGCTGCTGATCCTTACGGACCACTGGCGGGGCGATTGCCTGGGGCGTCTGGGCCACCCCGTCGCCCAGACGCCGCACCTCGACTCGCTCTCCGCCGAGGGCGTCACCTTCACCGAGGGCTACACCCCCTGCCCCTCCTGCATCGCCGCCCGCCGCTCGCTCATGACCGGCCAGACGCCCAACCGCCACGGCATGCTGGGGTATCAGGACGGGCGGTGCTGGCCGTACGAGCACACCCTCGCCGGGCAGCTCGCCCGCGCGGGCTACCAGACGATCAACGTGGGCAAGACGCACTTCCATCCCGAGCGCCTGCACCTGGGGTTCGAGCAGCTCGTCACCCCGGGCGACTATGACGAGTGGCTGAGCGCGGAAACGGGCCTAGTTCGCGGGCGCGTCGCGCACGGGGTGCACGCGAACAGTTGGATGGCCCGCCCCAGCCACCTGCCCGAGACGCAGCAGGAGGAGACGTGGTTCACCAACGAGGCCATGCGCCTCCTGGAGAAGCGTGATCCCACGCGCCCGTTCTTCCTGTGCCTGTCGTTCAACGGCCCGCACCCCCCGTGGTGCCCTCCGCAGGCGTTCTTCGACTGGTTTGACCGCATGGACATGCCCGCCCCCCTGGAGGGGGCGTGGTCGCGGCGGCACGCGCAGGAGGCGGGGTACCCGCTGGACGTGAACGCCTGGCGGGGCCGGGTGTCGGACGAACTCAACCGCCGCGCCCGCGTGGGGTACTTCGCCTACCTGGCGTACCTCGACGCGCAGATCGGGCGGATGATCGAGTATCTCGGCCGGCGGGGCTGGTGGCGGGACACGATGGCCGTCTTCACCGCCGACCACGGGGAGATGCTGGGCGACCACAACCTGTGGCGCAAGACCTACGCCTACGACGCCTCCGCCCGCGTGCCGTTCCTTGTCCGCCCCCCCAGCCGCTACGAGGCGCGACGGAACGCCCTGTGCGATGCGCCCGTCGGGCTCGAGGATATCATGCCCACGCTGCTGGCGATGTCCGGCACGGCCGTGCCCGCATCCGTCGAGGGCCAAAGCCTCCTGCCCCTGCTGCGCCCCGACGCGGGGGACCGAGAGGTGCCGTGGCGGGAGCACTACCACCACGAGCACTCCCCGTGCTACGCCCCCGACAGCGCCTACCACGCCCTCAACGACCGCCGCTGGAAGTACGTCTGGTTCCCGATCACGGGAGCGGAGCAGCTCTTTGACCGTGTCTCCGACCCCCACGACTGCCGGGACCTCTCGGACGACCCGGAGCGCGCGGGGGTCCTCCGCGAGTACCGCGGCCGCATGGCCCGCGAGCTGCTGGGGCGGTGCGAGGGGTGGTCGGACGGGGAGACGCTCACGCCGGCCCCGTACCCGGTCTGGCGGGACCCGCGCGGGGAGGATGCGGACCGGGGGTAGGGTTGGTTGTATCATGTAGTGGCGTTCGTGGACTGAAGACCGTTCCCGGAGGTTCCCCCGCATGGCCAGGCTCAAGGTTCTCGTGGATACGGATATCGGCACCGATGCCGACGACGCCGTCTGCCTCTCCTATCTGCTCCGCCACGACGCGTGCGAGGTGGTGGGCATCACCACCGTCGGCCGCGACGCCGACCAGCGCGCTCGCATCGCCGAAGCGCTCTGCCGGCACTTCGGGCAGCCCGAGATTCCCATCGCGGCCGGGGCGGATGCCCCGCTGTTCCCCAACCGGTACTGGCGGCACCACCAGGTGAACCAGTCCGCCATCGCCGATCGCTGCGGGGTCACGCGGAGCTACCCGCGGGGCGGGGCGCTGGACCTCATGCGCCGCCTCATCCGCCAGCACCCCGGGGAACTCGTGCTGCTCACGCTGGGCATGCTCTCCAACGCCGCCCTCCTCGCCGCCGCCGACCCGGAGGCGACGGCGCTCCTCAAGGAGATCGTCCTCATGGGCGGGCGGTTCGACTACCCGCCCGACGCCCCGCGGACCGAGTGCAACGTCATGCTCGACCCCACCGCCGCCGGAACGCTGCTGACCCGCGACACCGCCCCGCTGCTCGTCGTCAGCGGGGACAGCATCGATCGGGCCACCGGGGGGCTGAGCTTCACCCGCGAGGAGATGGAGCGCCACTTCGCCCACGACCACCTGCGACCGGTCCTCGACTGCTGCCGCTGCTGGGTCGACCGCAACGGCTCGGGGCGGTTGGGCCTCGCCGATCCCTTCACCTCCTGCGTCATGCTCAACCCCCACCTGTGCACCTACGACGCCGGCCGCGTGGGCGTGAAGCTCTACGACTACGACGTGGAGCGGGGGTTCAAGCTCGACGGGGACGAGGTGACGGGCGTGACGCACTTCACGGCCTGCGGGGAGGGTCCGCACCGACTGGCGAGGAACGGCGATGTGTCGGCGTTCGTGACGGACCTGCTGGCGGTGCTGCAGGGCTGAGACGCGCTCCCGTGTAGTCCGCGGGCCGATGCCAGTTGGTTCTCGCGCGGGTGCCGTGGTTTGCGGAGCGCAGCGGAGCAACCACGTCCAACCGACACCGCCTGCGAATGATCCGGGATGCGGATGGCCATTCCCGCAGTGCGGCCGGGGGTTTGGGAAGGCCGCGGGGCTCCTCCTCCCCCCACCGGCCCCGTGCCGAATGGCAGGAAAGAATGCCATTCCGGGCAAGCCGGGCGGGGGCGGGAGACGCGCCGGCGGGGCGTGTGGGTCCTCCAGGTCCCGAACCGCCAGAATGTGATGAAGAGACAGCCCCTCGCGCGGGGAGCGGGTCCGGGCGGAAACCGCCCTCCCGCTTCGCCCCCTCACCGGTTTTCCGCACCCCCCCGTGGGGCCTCTCCCGGGGGCGTCCTTGCGGAGCGGGCCGCAATTTGCGGCCTTTCCCGCCCAAATCCAGCCCGCACCCCGATGCGCCATCGCCCGCCCTCTATCATGTGGACGGGCATACATGCGTAGCATTGCCCGCTCCGCTGACCGGTACGGCTGAGCCAATGGGCCTATGGGGAATTCGGGACCCACGAACCGGGTCCCCCTGCAGCACAAGGGGAGGAGAACGAGTCGAACCATCAGACCCACGACAGAACTCCCTGCGAGAGCGGGGCCGGGGGGGCGCTCTCCCCGGTCCTCAGGATGAACCCACCGCAGTTACCTCAGATCCCCCAAGGGGAAGGAGAAGCACAATGCGCGTAGACAGGAAACAGTGGCTGATCGTGTGCTTGACGCTGTTGGCGGTGACGGCCATGACCGTGGCCGCCGGGCAGGGCCAGGACAAGGACAAGGCGAAAAGCCAGGACAAGCAGGCCCAGGGCCAGTGGCAGGACCAGCAGCAGTACGGGTCCGAGGATTGGGAGGACGACGACCAGCTCCTCGACCAGGACCAGCAGCAGTACGAGTCCGAAGACTGGGACGATGCCCCGTACCAGCAACGGGACCGCTTCGGACAGCAGGACCAGTACCAGCAGGATCGCTACGGGCAGCAGGGCCGTATGCAACAGCAGGGCCGCATGCAGCAGCAGGACCGGTATCAGCAGCAGGACCAGCAGTGGCAGTCCGAGGATGCGTGGGAGCAGGATGGCTTCCAGCAGCAGGGCCGCTACGGGCAGCAGGACCAGTACCAGCAGCGCCAGCAGGATCAGTACCAGCAGGGCCAGCAGGGCCGCATGCAGCAGCAGGGCCAGCCGCGCGGGCAGCAGCCGCAGTCCGTGCAGGTGCAGGGCACCATCCGCCGCCTGCAGTCCATCCGCACCAAGGCGGGGACGCAGCACCAGATCGCCATCGTCCAGTCGCAGGACGGGCGGACGCAGTGGGTGGACCTGGGGCCCGAGGAGGACCTGCAGCAGTTGGACCTGCAGACCGGGGACCGCCTGCAGGCGTCGGGGTACGAGCTGTTCCAGCCCGGCCGCCCGGTGGCGGTGATCGCCACGGACCTGCGAGTCAACAACCAGCAGCACAAGCTCGACTGGTTCGGGTCCAAGCAGCAGCTCGCGCAGCGGATCCAGCGCACGCAGCAGCGGATGCAGTCCGGCCAGGCCCGGCAGATCAACCTCAGCGGGACCGTGCAGTCGACGCGGAACATCCAGTTCCGCAACCGCGAGCACCTCATCGCCTCGATCCAGGACTCGCAGGGCCGCACCAGCTGGGTGGACCTGGGACCGTCCCAGAACCTCCAGCAGCTGGACCTGCAGCAGGGCGACCGCATCTCGGTCCAGGGCTTCGAGCTGTTCGAGCCCGGCCGCCCCGTCGCCGTCGTCGCCACCAACCTCACCGCCAACAACCAGCGGTTCCAGATCAACCGGGACATCGCCCAGCGGATGCAGCAGCGGCGGCAGATGCAGGACCAGCGGCAGACGCGGGACCAGCAGTGGCAGCAGGACCCGCAGCGGCAGCAGGATCAACAGTGGGGTTCCGAGGACACCTGGGACCAGCAGGGCCAGTCCCAACAGCGGGACCAGTACCAGCAGCGGGACCGCATGGGGGCGCAGGATCAGCAGCAGGCGCAGGGCCGGCAGATCAACCTCAGCGGGACCGTCCAGCGGACCCGCACGATCCAGGTCAGCGGCCGCCAGCACCTCATCGCCTCGATCCAGGACTCGCAGGGGCGCACCAGTTGGGTGGATCTGGGCAACCCGCAGGACCTCCAGCAGCTTGACCTGCAGCAGGGCGACCGCATCTCGGTGCAGGGCTTCGAGCTGTTCGAGCCCGGCCGCCCCGTCGCCGTCGTCGCCACCAACCTCTCCGCCAACAACCAGCGGTTCCAGATCAACCGCGACATCGCCCAGCGGATGCAGCAGCGCCGGCAGGGCCAGGCCCAGCGGGTGAACGTCAGCGGGACGGTGCAGTCGACGCGGACGATCCAGTTCCGCAACCGCGAGCACCTCATCGCCTCGATCCAGGACTCGCAGGGCCGCACCACCTGGGTGGATCTCGGCCCGCAGCAGAACCTCCAGCAGGTGGACCTGCAGCAGGGCGACCGCATCTCGGTGCAGGGCTTTGAGCTGTTCGAGCCCGGCCGTCCCGTCGCCGTCGTCGCCACCGACCTCTCCGCCAACAACCAGCAGTTCCGCATCAACCGCGACATCGCCCAGCGGATGCAGCAGCGGCAGCAGATGCAGGGCCAGCAGCGGATGCAGGATCAGCAGTGGCAGCAGGACCAGCAGTGGGGTTCCGAGGACGCCTGGGACCAGCAGGGCCAGCAGCAGGATCAGCAGTGGGGTTCCGAAGACGCCTGGGACCAGGATCAGTACCAGCAGCAGGACCAGTTCCAGCAGCGGGGCCAGCAGGACCAGTGGCAGCGGGACCAGTACCAGCAGCAGCAGCAGGATCAGCAGGGCCGGCAGCAGCGGATGCAGCAGGACCGCTTGGACGGCACGATCCGGGCGACGCAGGTCATGGACATCAGCGGCCAGGAGCACATCTTCGTGAGGCTCCAGACGCAGGACGGGCGGTCGCAGTGGGTGGACCTGGGGACCCCGCAGGACATCGGCCAGGTGAGCCTGCAGACGGGCGACCGGATCCAGGTCCTCGGGCGCCGCCGGCAGTTGGGCAACCAGACGGTGCTGTCCGCGACGCAGTTCTACGCCAACGACCAGCTCCACAACGTGACCGACACGTACGGGCAGGAGTAGCGTAGGGCGTCGGGGTGGGCATGGCGCTTCGGTGCAGCACACTTCGACCTCCACGCACTTGCGCCCAGCCGCAACCCGCCGTGGCGGGGAGGACCCTCCCCGTCACGGCGGTGCTCTGCGCGCCGCGGGCGGGGCGCGAAGGCGTGCCCCCAAGCGCCTCCGCCGAAGCGCCTGCGCCAGAGGTCTCCTGCCCCCCCACCTCCTGCGCTGGGGGTCTCCTGACCCCCGGCGTCCCGGAGGGGCGAGGGACGCCTCCGCGCCAGCGCCGTGAGAGCGCCCCCTTCGCGGCGGCCGCCGCCGCGACCGAAGCGCCGCCATAACGCTGGCGCGGAAGCGCTCGTTGGCCTTCCAGGACGTTGGGGGTCAGGAGACCCCCAACGCACACCTTCGAGGCGTCGCACGCGCTTGACGCGTCGCACGCGCTACCTCCTGCGACGGGGGTCTCCTGACCCCCGGCGTCCCGGAGGGGCGAGGGACGCCTCCGCGCCAGCGCCGTGAGAGCGATCCCTTCGCGGCGGCCGCCGCCGCGACCGAAGCGCCGCCATAACGCTATCGCGGAACCGTTCCGCTCGTTCCCGGACGTTGGGGGGCCGGAGACCCCCAACGCACGCGCGCGGGACGTCGCTCGCGCTTGGGGCATTGCACGCGCGGAGACATTGCACGCGCGGAGGCACTGCACGGGCGGGGGATCGTGTCCCGCGTGGGCGTGGGCGGGGGCGGGCGGGACGTCACCCCGTCTCGCCGTTCGCCGTGTCGGCCGGGGCCTCGTCGGGCCCGCCGGTGAGGACGCGGCGGACGAGGGGGGCGAGGAGGTTGGCCTGCCAGTGGAGGAGGCCGGTGTTGTCCTCGATCTCGGCGGCGGTGGTGGGTTCGAGGCGGGAGACGGTCTCCATGGCGGCGCGGGGGGCGAGGACGGGCGGGTCGATCCCGAGTTGCCCGGCGAGGGCGGCGACGGCGGCGCGGAGGGCGTCGAGGGCGGGCCCGGGCTGTTCGCGGCGGCCTTGCCCGCGGAGGCGGGGCGGGGGGCACTCGGAGGGTTTGAGGGCGGCCGCCCGGCGGAGGGCCTTCTGCAGCGAGGCCAGGCGGCGGGGGTGGAAGTTCCGCGGCAGGCGGGGGCCGTCCTCCAGGGGCGCGTCGGGATGCGTATCGGCCCAGAGGGCGAGTTCGACGAGCTTGTCGTTCCCGAGGACCTTGAAGGCCGGGCGGTCGAGGCGGCGGGCCTCGCGGTCCCGCCAGTACCACAGTTCGCGGACGAAGGCGGCCTGGCGGGCGGTGAGGTCGCCCACCCCGCGGATCCGCCATTCGCGGTCGGGGTCGGCGGGGCGGTCGATCTTGGTGGCGGCGACGAGGGCCTGGCAGGACTCCTTGAACCACTCGATCCGCCCGAGGCGGTCGAGTTCGGCGAGGAGGCGGTCGGCGAGGGGTTCGAGGAAGCGGGTGTCGTCGATCGCATAGCGAAGCTGGTCGTCGGTGAGCGGGCGGTGGGACCAGTCGGACTTCTGGTGCGTCGCCCCCATGAGGACTCCGAACCGTTCCAGCAGCGACTCGAGCCCCACACGGTCATAGCCCAGCAGTTGCGAGGCGATCATCGTGTCGATGAGCGTGCCCTGGAAGTCGAACCCGGTGGACGCCCGGAGCATCCGCAGGTCGTAGTCGCCCCCGTGCAGGACGAGCGTGTGGTGGGTGAGGGCATCGAGGAGCGGGGCGAGGTCGAGCCCGGCGAGGGGATCGATGAGGAAGTTGGTCCGCCCGGCGGTGATCTGCATGAGGCAGACCTTCTCGAAGTAGTGATGGAGGGAGTCCGCCTCGGTGTCGAGGGCGACGCGGGAGGCGGTGCGGACCGCGGACGCGACGCGGGCGAGGCCGTCGGGCGTATCGACCCAGACGAACTCGCTGGTGGCGGACGGCAGGATGGGGCGTTCAGTGCTCAACGTCGTGGTGCTCTCCAGGGACCGTCCGGCGGGGAGGGCCCGAAAGCGGGCATTATACAGTATCCCCGGCGGCGCGTCACGGGGCATGCGGGCCGATTGCCGGGCCATCGCATCTCCGTGGCACGGGCGTCTCGCCCGTGTGTCGCAGGGGCGTCTCGCCCCTGCTGAAAGGTGAGAACGGCCTCGTTGCGAGCCCAACCACCCCCAAC
>JAWLCQ010000152.1:0-12235 GCA_041687095.1 Phycisphaerae bacterium
CATCCAGACCCGCAAGGTCCAGAAGCACGTGCCCATCCTCGTCTACGGGACGGACTACTGGAAGGAACTGCTCAACTTCGACGCCATGGTCAAGTGGGGAACCATCAGCCCCGAGGACCTGGGCCTCTTCCGCTTCTGCGACGACGTGGACGATGCCTTCACCTTCCTCCGCGACGAACTGACCCGCGAACACCTCTCCCGCCCCGGAGCGATGGTGGAGGAGTCGGCGATCGGGAACCCGTGACGCGGAGAGGGAGTGCGGGTGGCGGGTGGTTGCGCGCCCGGGCACACCGCCATCCGCCGTCTCCGTCCGGCTCGCCGTTGCGTCCACCCGGTCCGGTCGGGTATAGTCCCGGCGGGCGGGGCGCGGCCCGATGTGGGCGGCGCGGCTGCCTGGGATGGAGTTGACCATGGTGCTTCACATCGTGCGGGCGATCTTTCTGCTGGTGGTGCTGGCCATCACCATCTCGTTCGCCTTCCAGGAGAACGTCGTCTCCCAGCACGTCGAGTACGTCACCTGGTACATCCTCATCCCCGCCCTCAGCGCCTTCGCCATCATCATGACCGACATGCTCTGGCGGCAGAAACGCCTCCAGGTGCTCGCGGGCCTGTTCTTCGGGGTCCTCACGGGCCTGCTCATCGGGTACGTGCTCACCCTCATCGTCGACCTCATCGCCGGGGTCTTCCCCGTCCTGCACGGCACGGCCGGGGAGCCCATCGTCCAGCTCATCAAGGTCCTGCTGGGGGTGGCGGCGGTGTTCGTGTGCGTGACGTTCGTGCTGCAGACGAAGGACGATTTCCGCTTCATCGTCCCCTACGTCGAGTTCGCCCGCGAGGCCAAGGGCCCCCGCGCCATGCTGCTGGACACCTCGGTGATCATCGACGGCCGCATCGCCGACGTCGCCGAGACCCGCATCTTCGAGTCGGAGGTGCTGGTCCCGCGGTTCATCCTCGCCGAGCTGCAGAACATCGCCGACAGCGACGACAAGCTGCGGCGGAACCGGGGGCGGCGGGGCCTGGACGTGCTCAACCGCCTCCAGGGCAGCGAGAGCATCGATCTGCGGATCGTGGACCTCACCGTCCGCGAGGTCGAGGCCGCCAAGGAGGTCGACGCCAAGCTCGTCGCCCTCGCCGAGCACCTCGGGGCTCGCATCGTCACCAATGACTACAACCTCAACAAGATCGCTCAACTCCGCGGGGTCATCGTCATCAACATCAACGACCTCGCCAACTCCCTCAAGCCCATCTTCCTCCCGGGCGAGAAGATGACCGTCAAGATCATCAAGCCCGGGGAGGAGTCCGGGCAGGGCGTGGGCTACCTCGACGACGGGACCATGGTCGTCGCCGAGCACGGCCGCGACCACCTCGGGCGGGAGATCGGCATCATCGTGACGAGCGTACTGCAGACGTCGGCGGGGCGGATGATCTTCGGCCGCCTCGACGCCGAACGGACCTACGGACGCGAGAAGCAGGGCTGATCGGCGGCGTCAGGGCCCGTACCGCAGGGCGTGCAAAGGCGGGAGGCTCGCCGTCCCCGCGCCCCCCTCCCCCTTGCGGTTGCTGCGGATTCGCGGGCAATGCGGGCGGTGCAGCCGTCGCGGCCTCCCCGGGAAACCGAGGGGCAATCGCGAAAAGCCGTATCGCCCACGGGCCCGATAGCCGAAATACGAATGTCAAAGTGCCTCGACATTGCTGCGGGCAGTGGCGAACGGACCGCCTCCGCAGTAGGATGAGGCAGACGGATCGGATGTGAAGGAGCGTTGGGCATGGCCAAAGTGTCCCTGGGTGACCATATGCGCGAGCAGCGGACGGACGGCGACCTCAATCCGGAGGAGGTCGGGCCCTGGATCACCATCTCGCGCCAGTTCGGGTGCTACGGCTTCCAGTTGGGGCTGCTGCTGCAGGAGATCCTCAACGAGGACGCCGAGCCCGGGCAGACGTGGAAGATCTACCAGAAGGAGATCCTCGAGCGTCTGGCGACCGAGACGGACATGGCGGCGGAGATCCTCGACCGCGAGCGGCGGTCGCGCCCGCGGCTGATCACGGACTTCTTCCGCTCGCTGTCGAAGGACAAGACCCCCTCCCCGCAGGAGATCCGCAACCGCATCGCCACCATCATCCGCGGGCTCGCCATCGAGGGGTACGCGATCATCGTCGGCCAGGGCGGGGCCGCCGCCGTCGCCGGCCTCCCCCGCGGGTTCTCCGTCCGCCTCGAGGCCCCCGAGGCCTGGCGCGTCAAGCAGGTCGCCTTCCGCGAGAGCCTCACCGAGACCGAAGCCACCCGCCGCGTCCAGGAGATGGAGGAGGAGCGCGAGTACCTCCGCAAGATCTACGAGAAGAAGTTCCGAAACGCCCCCGCCTTCCACCTGACGTACGATAACTCGATCTTCACCCCCGCCCAGATGGCCCAGCAGGTCGTCTACGCCATGCGGCTGAAGAACTTCCTGTAGTGCCCCCGCAAAGACCCTCTGGCGTTCCCGAAACGCTTTTCGTAGAATCCCCGTTCCAGGCGCCCCGGGTAGCGGGCGCTGCAGATGCCGTATGGAGCGCAGCCCATGGCCGAAACCATCGAGGAATTCGTAGCACGTATCCAGACCGACGGCGTGGAGGCCGGCCAGAAGCAGGCCGACCAGCTCCTCGCCACCGCCCGCGCCCAAGCCGAGCAGGTCCTCGCCGACGCCCGCGCCCAGGGCGATAGGATCCTCGCCGACGCCCGCGCCGCCGCCGCCGCCGAGAAGGACCGCTCCCAGACCGAACTCCGCCTCGCCGCGCGCGACACCGTCCTCAAGCTCCGCCGCACCCTCGTCCACGCCGTCGAACGCGTCCTCGCCCAGGCGGCCGAGGCGAAACTCACCGACAAGGACTTCGTCGCCGACGCCATCCAACGCCTCGTCGAGGCCTACTCCGCCGCCGACGCCGGGGCCGCCACCGCCCGCGTCGCCGTCGCCCCCGAACTCCAGAAGCAACTCGCCGACTGGGCCCTCCAGCAGGTCGCCCGCCCCGGCGAACCGCCCGCAAAGGGCGGTTTCGACCTCGTCGGGACCCTCCGCGAGGCCGGGTTCGAGTACCGCATCGGCGGATCGGCCGTCGAGGTCACCCAAAACTCCGTCGTCGAGGCCCTCAAGGAACTCGTCAGCCCGCGGATCCGGGAGATCCTGGACCAGGCCTCCGGGGAGAGCAAGGAGTAGCCCCCCATGGCCGCCTCCCGCTACTACTACCTCGTCACGTCCCTGCCGACCCTGGGCGACCTGGGCACGGCCCCGCCGTTGACCCCGGGAGCCCTTCTGGACCGCGCCCGCGACGAGGGCGGCGTGGGGGAACTCGTCGAGGCCGTCTTCCTCGGCGATGACCTGCTGCAGCGAGAGAGCGTCCTGGCCGGGGATCCCGAGCCTCCCGAACCCGCCGTCCTCTCCCGCGAGGCGGTGCGCGGCGAGGCCCCCCTGCCCGAGGTCCTCGAACCCTCCGACTCCGCCGCCCCCGGGACCGTCCGCGTCCCCAGCGATGCCCTGTGGGCGAGCTACTACCGCTACCTCGACCGCGTCGCCCGCGAGCAGCGATCGGAGTTCCTCCAGGCGTTCGTGGCCTTCGAGGTCGGCCTGCGCAACGCCCTCGCCATCGCCCGCGCCAAGGCCCTGGGCCTGGAGCCCACCGACTATCTCGTGGTCCCCGAGCTGGGCGACGACCCGGCCGACCATGACTCCGCCGTCGCGGAATGGGCCTCCGCCCCCGACCCCCTCAGCGCCCTGCGGACCCTCGACCGCATCCGCTGGGACTGGATCACCGAATACGACGCCTGGTTCACCTTCGGCCAGGATGAGATCGCCGCCTACGCCGTCCGCCTCATGCTCCTGACCCGCTGGGACCGCCTGGATGCGGCCGCCCAGAAGCTGCGGGGCGAGCCCGCGCCCTAGCCCCACGAGCGTGGGCCCGCGAATGCCACAGAAGCCATCACGGATGAACACAGAGACACACAGACACCGCCGAATTCCTCATCACACCCCCGCGGCCTTGCCCGATGATCCCCGTGCATTGCGGGGCGCGACCGGGGCGGGCGGGGGACTCGGCGTGTCGGCTCCTGCGTTCATCCCCCTTCGTCCCCGCCGTCCTTCGGGGGCGGCCGCGACCGTAGCGGCCCCGTGCCCGAGCCCAGCCGCCAAGCCACGAGAGGAAGCACCGTGACTGGAAAGATCGTCGCCATCTTCGGAAACATGGTCGTCGCCGAGACGCCCGGGCGGATCGTGCAGAACTCCATCGGGTACTGCTGCCGCTCCGACGGAGCCCGGCTGCTGAGCGAGGTCATCCGCGTCCGCGGGGTCAACGCGGACCTCCAGGTCTTCGAGGAGACTCGCGGGCTCCGCGTCGGGGACCCGGTGGACTTCGAGGAGAACATGCTCTCGGTCGTGCTGGGCCCGGGCCTGCTGGGCCAGATCTACGACGGCCTGCAGAACCCCCTCCCCCAGCTCGCCGAGCAGGTAGGCTACTTCCTCGAGCCCGGGCAGTACATCAACGGGTTGGACCTGCAGCGGAAGTGGGCCTTCACCCCCGTGGCCAAGCCGGGCGACGTGCTGCAGGCGGGCGAGACGCTGGGGACGGTGCCCGAGGGCATCTTCACCCACCGCATCCTCACCCCGCTGGGCCTCCGCGGGACGTGCACCGTCGAGAGCGTCGCGGGGGCGGGCGAGTACACCGTCGAGCAGGAAATCGCCGTCGTCACCACTGAGGACGGCACGCGGCAGTCGGTGTCGATGCAGCAGCCCTGGCCGGTCAAGCGGCCCCTCATGGTCTGCCGCCGCCGCCTCATGCCCACCGACCCGCTCGTCACGCGCGTGCGGATCATCGACTCGATGTTCCCCATCGTCCGCGGGGGCACGTACTGCATCCCGGGCCCGTTCGGGGCGGGCAAGACCGTGCTCCAGCAGATCACCTCCCGCAACGCCGAGGTCGACATCGTCATCCTCGCCGCCTGCGGGGAGCGGGCGGGCGAGGTCGTCGAGACCATCCGCGACTTCCCGGAACTCATCGACCCCCGGACCGGCCGCTCGCTCATGGAGCGGACGATCATCATCTGCAACACCTCCGCCATGCCCGTCGCCGCCCGCGAGGCGTCCGTCTACACCGCCGCCACGCTCGCGGAGTACTACCGGCAGATGGGCCTGGACGTGCTGCTGCTGGCGGACTCGACGTCGCGGTGGGCGCAGGCGATGCGCGAGGTCTCGGGGCGCCTGGAGGAGATCCCGGGCGAGGAGGCCTTCCCCGCCTACCTGGAGTCCCGCATCGCGGGCTTCTACGAGCGCGCGGGCTCGATCGAGCTGCCCGACGGAACCGTCGCGTCGATGACCATCGGCGGGACGGTGAGCCCGGCGGGCGGGAACTTCGAGGAGCCCGTCACGCAGGGCACGCTGAAGGTCGTGGGCGCGTTCCACGGGCTGTCGCGGGCGCGGTCGGACGCGCGGCGATACCCGGCGATCGACCCGCTGGACTCCTGGAGCAAGTACCGCGGGATCATTGATCCCGACAAGGTGGCGCGGGTGCGGAGCATCCTGCGGCGAGGCAACGAAGTGCGGCAGATGATGACGGTCGTGGGCGAGGAGGGCACGCCCATCGAGGACGTCATCCAGATGCTCAAGAGCGAGTTCTTCGACAACTGCTACCTCCAGCAGAACGCCTACGACGACGTCGACGGGGCCTCCCCCCGCGACCGGCAGATCTTCGTCTTCGACAAGGTCCTCTCCGTGCTGGACATGGAGTTCACGTTCGAGAGCAAGGACGAGGCGCGGCGGGCGTTCGTGGAGGTGTCGGACCTGTTCCGCAACTGGAACTACGCCCCCACCGACAGCGACGAGTACAAGAACATCCTGGGCCAGATCGACGCCTTCCTCGCCAAGTGGCAGGGGGCGCAGGCGGCCGTCTGATTCACCGCGGAGACAGTCGCGACCGCGGACCGGCCCGGGCCGTCCCGCGAGTCGCCCGTTCTCCGCACCCCCCGCGGCCTGTGTGGTGCGGTGATGGCAGCGTCCCGCGGCCGATGGGCGCGGATTCGGAATGAAGCGCGAAAGGCGAGCGTGAGATGAGAAAGTACTTTGACGAGATCACCCGCATCGCGGGCAACGTGGTGACGGTGACGGCGACGGGGGTGGGCTATGACGAGCTGGCGATGATCTCGACGTCGCGCGGCCCGTCGTTGGCGCGCATCATCCGCATGGAGGGCGACCAGGTGTCGCTCGAGGTCTTCGCCGGCACGCAGGGCGTCTCGACGGGCGACAAGGTCCGCTTCCTCGGCCGCCCGATGGAGGTGCCCTTCACCGAGGATCTGCTGGGCCGCGTGTTCGACGGGTCCGGGCATCCGCGGGACGGACGCCCCGAGGTGGAGGCGGAGACGGTCCAGATCGGCCGACCGGCCGTCAACCCCATCCGCCGCCGCATGCCCGACCACATGATCGAGACGGGCATCCCGATGATCGACATCTTCAACTCGCTCGTCGAGTCCCAGAAGCTGCCGATCTTCTCCGTCGCCGGGGAGCCCTACAACGAGCTGCTCGCCCGCATCGGCCTCCAGGCCAAAGCGGACGTGATCATCCTGGGCGGGATGGGGCTGCGGCACGACGACTACCTGACGTTCCGCCGCACCTTCGAGGAGGGCGGCGTGCTGGGCCGGACCGTCCTGTTCATCCACACCGCCGCCGACCCCGTCGTCGAGGCGCTGCTCGTGCCCGACCTCTGCCTCGCCGTCGGGGAGCAGTTCGCCCTGCAGGGCAAGCGGGTCCTCACCCTGCTGACCGACATGACCTCCTTCGCCGATTCGCTGAAGGAGATCGCCATCACCATGGAGCAGATCCCCTCCAACCGCGGGTACCCGGGCGACCTGTACACGCAGATGGCCCGCCGCTACGAGAAGGCCGTCGACTTCGACGAGGCGGGGTCCATGACCCTCCTCGCCTGCGTCACCATGCCCGGGGGGGACGTGACGCACCCCGTCCCCGACAACACCGGGTACATCACCGAGGGCCAGTTCTACCTCCGCAACGGCCGCATCGAGCCCTTCGGGTCGCTCTCGCGGCTCAAGCAGCAGGTGAACGGCAAGACGCGGGACGACCACCGCGCGATCATGGACGCGTGCATCCAGCTCTACGCCCTGTGCCGCGAGGCCCGCGAGAAGCGGGACATGGGCTTCGAGATGTCGGAGTGGGACAACAAGCTGCTGAAGTACGGGGACCTGTTCGAGGCGCAGATCATGGACCTGCGGGTCAACATCCCGCTGTTCGAGGCCCTCGACCGCTGCTGGACCATCCTCGCCGACTGCTTCGAGCCCGCCGAGACCGGCATCCGCCGCTCCATCATCGAAAACCACTGGCCCGGAGGGGTGAAGAAGGAAGAAGCGGAGACGACCGCGGAAGCGGCGACGTAGCGATTTGGGATTTCGGATTTCGGATTTGCCGATGGCGTCCCCGGGCGGCGCGGCGGATTCGGAATCCAAGGGAAGGAAAACCGATGACAAAAGAGCAGATGCTGAAGCGGACCAAGCAGCTCGCGCTGCGCGTGGTTTGCCTGTGCGACGCGCTGCCGGCGGGACGGGCTGCCCACGTCATCGGAGGACAACTGCTGCGCTCTGGCACGAGCGTTGCCGCCAACTACCGCGCCGCCTGCCGCGACCGCGCTGCCCAACCGCCCAACCGCTTGTCGCGAGGAAGTGCCCGCGAAGCCCAGAGCCCCGAGGACTCCAACCCTCGACCGCCGCTCGCGCACAAGACCGCAGGATCCCAACCGGCAAATCCGAAATCCGAAATCCGAAATCCGAAATCGCATCCTCCGGAGGAGCGCGCTCGTGGCTAAAAGAGTTTCCCTTACCCGTCCCGAACTCAAGCGCCAGCGCGACATGCTGTCGCGCTTCGAGCGGTACCTGCCGATGCTCAAGCTCAAGCAGCAGCAGTTGCAGCTCACGCTCCGGCAGATCGCCGCGCGCCGCCGGGCCATCCTCCATCGCGTGGACCAGGCCCGCCGCGCCTTCGCCCCCTATGCCCCCATCCTCGCCGACCGCGCCGGGATCGACGTGCAGGGCCTCGCCCGCCCCACCGAGATTCGCACCTCCACCCACAACGTCGCGGGCATCGCCATCCCGGTCTTCGAGGACGCCGCCTTCCCCCCCGTCACCTACAGCCTCTTCGCCACCCCCCCCTGGGTCGACCGCGCCCTCGCCGACCTCCGCGCCATCCACCGCCTCCAGGCCGAGGCCGATATCCTCCAGCAGCAGTTCACCCTCATCGAAACCGAACTCACCAAGATCGTCCAGCGGGTGAACCTCTTCGAGAAGGTCATGATCCCCCAGGCCCAGGAAGCCATCCGCGTCATCCGCATCCGCCTGGGCGAGGAGATGACCGCCGCCGTCGGCCGGGCCAAGATCGCCAAGAGCAAGCTCGAGACCGCCGCCCGCGGCCCCGCGCACGCGGTCGAAGAGGCCCCGAAGGGAGTCACGCATCCATGATTGTCGAGATGCGAAAAGTCTTCGTCGCCACGCGAGCCCCGGACCGCGAGAAGTGCCTCGACGCCCTCCGCGACTTCGGGGCCATCCACCTCGTCCCCGTCGATCCCGCCCAGGCGGTCCCCGACGAGCAGACGACCACCGCCCTCGCCCAGATCGTCCGCGCCCTGCAGGTCCTCGCCAACGTGGCCCCCGCGGGCGAGAGGCCCGACCTCTCCCCCACCGCCGCCGCCCAGGAACTCGCCGATCTCGAGCGCAAGACCACCGAGTGGAACACCCGCCTCTCCACCCTCCACCGCCAGATCGACGCCCTGGAGGTCTGGGGCGACGTCCGCCGCGAGCAGTTCGAGCAACTGCGGGCGCGGGGCGTCGAGATCCGCTTCTACCTCCTCCCCGCCGAGCGCACGGGCGAGGTGCGTGCGGACCTGGTCGCCCCCATCCGCGAAGTCCCCGACGGCCGATTGCTGCTCGCCGCCGCCTCGCGCGGGGGGGAGATCGCGGCGCCCGAGGACGCCGAGCCCCTCGAACTGCCCTCCCGCGACCGGCCCGCCCTGCGGGCGGAGGCCCACCAGGTCCACGCCGACCTCCGCCGCGCCTCCGAGCGCCTGGAGCAGATCGCGTGGCTGATCCCGCAGATGCGCACCGAGCGCGACCGCCTCGCCGAGCACGCCCAGTTCACCGTCGCCCAGCGCGGGGCGCTGCAGCGGGAGAGCCTCTTCGCCCTCCAGGGCTGGGTCCCCGTCCGCAGCGCCGATGGGCTGGCGGAGTCGCTGCGGCGGCGCGGCCTCGACGCCGCCGTCGCGGCCATCCCCCCCGCCGAAGGGGAGGAACCGCCCACGCTCATCGAGTACCCCCGCTGGGCCCGCCCCATCAAGGCCCTGTTCGACATGCTGGGCACGCTCCCAGGCTACCGCGAGATCGACCTCGCCCCGTTCTTCATGATCGCCCTGCCGCTGTTCGCGGGCATCCTCATCGGGGACGCGGGGTATGGGATCCTCTTCATCGTGCTGTCGCTGGTGTTCCGCCGGCGGCTGCTGGAGTCCGTCGGCCCGGCGGCGGCGAACCTCCTGCTCGTCATCGGGGGCTTCACGCTCGGGTGGGGGATGCTGACGGCGAACTACTTCGGGGTCACCCCGGAGGGCTTGACCGGCAGCGGCTGGGCCCCGCTCCGCCGCCTCATGCTCGCCCCCGCCCTCCTCTACGCCGAGGGCCAGGCCGGGCAGGACCTGATCATGCTGACGGCCATCATCATCGGCACGGTGCACCTGTCGCTGGCGCAGTTGCGGCGGGCGTTGGCGCAGTACCCGGACCCCCGTTTCATCGCGTCCGTCGGATGGGCGGTCTTCCTGTGGGGCATGTTCCTGCTCGTGCGGGGCCTGCTGTTCGGCGGGGTGGGGGCGATCCCGTGGAACTACGTCGTGCCCCTGCTGGGGATCGGGTACGCCCTGGTGCTGGGCTTCTCGTACCCCGACCGCGGGCTGATCGGACGGGTGGTGCTGGGGTTCGCGGGGTCGCTCCTGCCGATCCTGAGCACGTTCTCGGACACCATGAGCTACATCCGCCTGATGGCGGTGGGGCTCGCGAGCCTCTACATCGCCGCCGCCTTCAACGATCTCGGATCCCAGGTCGCCGCCTCCGCCACCTGGTTCGCCGGGGCGCCCATCGTGATCTTCGGGCACCTGTTGAATATCGGCCTCGCCGTCATTGCCGTTTTCGCACATGGAGTGCGATTGAACATGCTGGAATTCTCGAGCAACGCCGGCGTGCAATGGGCCGGCTACGCTTTTCAGCCATTTGCCAGAGCGCAAAGGAAGGAGATCTGATCGATGTCACCGTTCTACGGACAATTGGGTTTGGCCTTGGCACTGGGGCTTGGGGCGCTGGGCAGCGCCTTGGGCGTCGGGGCCGCCGGCCGGGCCGCCGCCGGTGCCTGGGCCAAGGAAGCCAAGGCCGGCAAGCCCCTCAACTTCACGTACATCATCCTGACCGGCATGCCGTTGAGCCAGACGATCTACGGCTTCATCCTCATGCTGTCCATCAGCGGACTGCTGCGGGACAACCCGGAACTCGCCGCCGCCAACAGCGGCGTGCTCCTGTCGCTGGGCCTGGCGACGGGCTTGGCGGAACTCTTCAGCGCCTGGATGCAGGGCTCCATCGGCGCCGCCGGGTGCCGCGCGCTGAGTGAGGGCGAGGGCAAGGGCCTGGTCTTCATCATCATCGCCATGGGCATCGCCGAGACGGTCGGGCTGTTCGGCTTCATCTTCGCCCTGCTCGTGCTGCCCGCGGCCACGTAGGCACCGACCCTCTCCCCGCGGGGAACGCGGAGGCGCGAGGCCGCTTGCGGCCCTCACGCTCTCCGCGCTCCCCGCGGGAGCCCCTGCGCAGGACCACGAACGCCAAATGGCAAGCCCGGACCGGACGCGAGGCGAGAATTCGCTCTCCGTCCGGCCCGGGCTTGCCATTTATTTGGCGTCTTCGCCCCTTCCCCCCCTCGCCCAACCGTCCCTACCGCGGGATCGACGGGTCGGGCGTCCGCCAGTGCCTGCGGAAGAACCGCATCGCGTACTCGGGCTGCCGCTCGTGCCCGCTGCCCGGAATGGTGGCCGTCTCCACGTTGAGCCCGCGCGACCGCAGGTACGTCACCGCCTGCTCCGACTGCGACTTGATCGCCCTCGGGTCGTTCTGCCCGAAGTAGACCAGGATGGAAGTTCGCTTCGCCTGCTCCGGGCTGTACCACCCGTCGAGGTTCCCCTGGCTGAAATTCGCGCTCCGCGCGACGACCGTGCTGAACACGTCCGGGTGCCGCAGCCCCACCCAGTACACCGGGAACCCTCCCCCCGAGAAGCCCGTGATCATGATGTTGTTGCGGTCGATGTTGTAGCGGTAGCCCAGCCAACTGATGAGCGTGAGGATCCGCTGCTCGTTGGTGAGCATTCCAACGATGGGCCCGTCGCCCAGCACCCCGTCGGTCCCGATGAGTTCGGGGGCCACGACGATGCAGCCGTTCTCCTCGCCCAGCATCTTCATCTCGCGGATGTGGTGCTCGGCGACATCGAACGGGGGCGTGCCGTGGCAACTGACCACCAGCGGGGCGGGCTTGTCCTCGCGGTAGGTCGAGGGCACGTAGAGGTAGTAGCCCGATCCCATCACCGGGTTGATCTCGCGGACCTGGTCGACGGGCGTGTTCTGCGGCTGCGTGACCGCGCATCCGCCAAGCAGCACCGCAACCGTCGCCAGTGTGAAGGTTCTTCGCATCCGGGTGAACTCCTGTGGCCCCGCACGGCGGGCTCCGCCGTCCTGTTGGGCCCAGTATAGCGATCCGCTCCCGCCCACAGCAACCCGCACCGACGGCGGCCGCGGGCTCCTGATCCGCCTCACACCCCTGCGCCGCGGGTCTCCTGACCTCGCCCCACGCGCATGCGCCGGGGGTCTCCTGACCCCCGGCGTCCCGGAGGGGTGCGGAACGGTTCCGCGGCAGCGTCGTTGGAGCGTCCCCATCGCGGCGGGGGCCTGGTCCTGAGCCTGTCGAAGGGCCCCCGCGACCGAAGCGCCGCCATAGCGTTATCGCGGAGGCGCTCGTTAGCCATCCCGGACGTTGGGGGTCAGGAGACCTCGTTGTTCTACACATCTCGGCGTCCCGATGCCCCCATCGCAACCGGGCGGGCGCGCGGGCTCTCTCTCACTTGTCTGGGGCTTCCTTTGGAGTGCGGCGGTTCACCGCCGCTTTCTGCAAGATGCTCGATCGCCACCCCCGGACGC
>JAWLCQ010000153.1:0-6677 GCA_041687095.1 Phycisphaerae bacterium
TTCGCCCCGGAAGGGGCGAGGGAGAATAGCCGGGGGCGCAGCGCAGCGGAGCCCCCGGTACAGGCCGAAAGAGATAGAGCCCCGTAGGGGCGAGGGAGAGGGAAGGCTGAACCTCGTGGGAACCCCCACGGCTCCCTCGCCCCTGTCGGGGCTCTGAAGGACGCACCCGCCTTCCGGGGGTTCCGCTGCGCTCCACCCCCGGCTACTGTCCCGCGCCCCTGTCGGGGCTTTCGGACCGACGCCCGGAATCGGGTCCCTGCCGCCCCGCGAGGCCTGAGATGTGTGGAACAACGAGGTCAGGAGACCCCCAACGCTCGCGCTTGAAGCGTCGCACGCGCATGAAGCGTCGCATGCGATTGGGGCAGCCCACCTCCTGCGACGGGAGTCTCCTGACCCCCGTCGTCCGGGAGGGATGCGTCGCAGGCGCTGGGGCCGTCGGTGTGCCCTGCTCGCTATTCCGTCGCCTCGCCCTGGCCCTCGGTGGGGGGCGGCTGGGGGGTCTCGCCCTCGACCGCGCCCTCGGCGCCCTCGGCGGGCTCAGTGGGCTCGGCGGACTCGGCGGGCCCGGCGGCCGGTTCGGTGGTGGGCTCGGGGGCGGGGGCCTTGCGGGCCGCCTCCAGGGCCTGGGGAATCAGCTCGCGGATGTCCTGCGCGGGCAGGACCACCCGCGTCCCGGGCGACCCATCGGCGATGCGGTGGACGGCGAGGCCGATGATCTTCCCGTCGGCGGCGAAGACCGGGGCCCCGAACGTGCCCACGGTGGGGACGTAGAAGACGCGGGGCTTCTTGATGAGGGCCGCGACGTGGCCGAGGACCACGGTGGGCCGGCGGTCCAGCGACTTGTCCAGGCGGCCCAGCGCGATCACGTCATCCAGGATGCCCGGATCGGCCGTGGGCTCCAGCGGGACGGGGACGAACTCCGCCCCCTGGGCCTCGTCGCTGTTGGGATCGGGCACAACGAACGCCAGGTCCAGATCCTCATCCGTCAGCACGACCCGCGCGGGGACCTCCGTCCCGTCGGACAGGCGGACCTTCACCTCCGAGAAGTTCGTCCGCACGTCGAGTTGCACCCCGCCCATGTTGCGCCCGCGGTAGGCCATCGCGGGATCCAGCGAGGCGTACGACACCACGGTCATCCCCGCGTCCCCGACGACGGTCCCGATGGCCTCGACCTTGGCCTCCTGCTCGGGGAACGTTCGCCCCCCCCCACTGACCCGCACCTTCGCCACGGCGAGCACGTACACGACCGAATCCTGGTGCTTCTGGAACACGTCAACCGCGGTGGCCGTGACGCTCTGCTGCGCCCACCCCGCCCCCGCCGTCATCGCCAGCACCAGCACGCCTATCGCCCAGATACTCTTTCTCACCTGCTTGCTCCTTTTTTATCGTTCGTTTCGCCGCGACGTGCGGCATGGTGCGCAGGGCGGAAATCCGAAACCCGAAGTCCGAAGTCCAAAACAAATCCAAAGCACGAAATCCAAAGGACCGAAACGGGATGGTTTCTGCGCGACGCCGTTTCCGTCATTCGTATTTGCGGTTTCGAGTCTGTTTCGGATTTCGTGCTTCGGGTTTCGGATTCCCTGCCCCGCGGCGCGTCATCCGGATTGCATTCGTTGGTCTCTCGCGGGGGCAGGTCATTCCTGCCCGTTGAGCTTCCAATCCGGTTCCAGTTCGATAAAGGCGGTGTGGATCCCGCGGCGGACGAAGAAGACCACGCGCTTGGGCTTGGCCTCGACGATCCGCTGCATGATCGCTTCGAGATGCTCGACGTCCCGCACCGCCTCGCCGCCGATGCGGGAAATGATATCGCCGGAGTACAGCCCGGCAAGGGCGGCCCAGCCGGCGGGCTCGACGCTGCGGACGATGACGCCCATCTCCTCGGGGGCGAGTTCGCGGTCGGTGCGGTCGCGGAAGCCCAGTTCGCGGACGGCGAACTCGAAGCTCTCGTCGGTGTACTGCTGGAGTTCGGCCTCGGGGAGGGGGCGATCCTCGAGCGTGGCCGCGATCGTCAGGGGCTCCCCGTCGCGGACGCCCGTGAGTTCGACCTGCGACCCGATCCGGTACTGCCGGATGCGGTGCTCGAAGACCTCGCGGTCCTCCTCCACCTGGGCGGGGATGACCTCCCCGTCGAGCTTCAGCAGGATGTCGCCGACCTGGAGCCCGGCGGTTTCGGCGGTGGTGTGGGGCAGAACGCGGGTCACGCGGACGCCCTTCTTGCCCACGAGACCCAGCGCCCTGGCGAGGTTGCGGGTGAGGACCTGCGTCTCCACGCCCAGCCAGGCCTTCTTGGACTCGATGGGCTTGGGCTCGGGGTCCTTGTGCCCGATCTCGACGACAGTGAGCATCCGCTCCAGCCCGCGGTCGAACGCCACCAGCGTGGGCACGGGGGCGGAGGCGTCGCGGGTGATGTCGGCGGTGACTCGACGCAGGGCGTCCAGGTCCTTCACGTCGTGGTCCCCAACACGGACGATGATGTCCCCCCGGTAGAGGGAGGGCTTGGCCTCGGAGGCCGGGCCCGACGGGCGGACGCTGTCCACCAGCACCCCGTTGCTGTCGGAGCGGCGGCGATTGAGGGACTCCAGCAGCGTCAGGTCGCGGACGGTGAGGCCCCAGTCCTTGATCTCCCGCTCGGGGTGCTGGGCGGGCTCGCGGGCGGCGAGGGCGAGGGTGAAGCTCTTCGCCTCCCCGTCGCGCAGGACCTCCACCGTCACGTCCTTGCCGATCGGGGTCCCCAGGACCAGGCGGTTGAGCGCGGGGAGTTCCTCGGGGACGGCCGCGTGAACCTTCACCCCGTCGAAGCTCTGGACGATGTCCCCGGACTGCACGCCCGCCGTCTCGGCCGGGGATCCCTCGATCACCCCCGCGACGAGGACGCCCTCGGTCCCGTTCATGCTCTTGAGCAGCGGCTGCATCTGCATGCCCGTCCAGCTCCGCTGCACGCACTGCCCCTCGATGAGCTGCTGGGCGACGTTGCGGGCGAGGTTGGCGGGGATGGCGCCCCCGAGCGACCCGATGCCGATCTCGTTGACCCCGATGATCCGGCCCTCCAGGTCCACCAGCGGTCCCCCGCTGTTGCCCGGGTAGATCACCGCGTCGTGCCCGATCCACCGCACCAGCAGCCCCACGGGCTCCCCGTCGAGCTGGAACATCGCCCCGTGGGGCGGGATCATCTCGGTGTTGGACACGATCCCGGCCGTCACGGACTGGCTGAGCCCCGCCGGGGAGCCCATGGCCAGGACGGTGTCGCCCACGCGGAGGGCGTCGGAGTCCCCGAACTGGGCGACGGGGAGCGGGGCGGGATCCTCGCCCAGGGCGGACAGGTCGAGCTTGAGGATGGCCAGGTCGGTCATCGCGTCGGTGCCGATGAGCTGGGCCTCGAGTTCGGTGCGGTCGCTGAGGCGGCAGACGATGCGGGTCGCCTTGCCCGCGACGTGGTGGTTGGTGAGGACGTATCCGTCGGGGGAGATGATGGTCCCGCTACCCGACGCGCGGTGCTTGCGGAGGCGTCCGTCGGAGGTGCTGGTGGTGACGACGTCGATGCGGACGAGCGCGGGGTAGACGGACTGGACGGCGCGGTCGATGGCGGCGCGGACGGCGGGGGTCGCCGCCGGCGGAGGGGTGGGCGAGGGCGGAAGGACATCGGCGGCCGGAACCACGCCATTCGCCGCGCCCGTCCCCGCCTCCTCACCACTCACGCCCGTCCCCCCGCTCGGGGTGGAGGGGCTTGCGGGTTCGGCGGGGGAGGGCTCGGGGGAGGCGGTCCGCACCCCGGCCGTCGCCTCCGCGGGCGGAGCGGCGAGCGCGGGGGCAGTCAGCAGCAGGGCGATCAGCAGCACGGGCACGGTCGCTCGACGCAGTTCGATCATTCGTCATGTTCCTTTCGTCTGTAACGGATCCCAAGCGCGTACGCGATTTAGACGGCCCGCGTCCCCCCCCGGTTCACGAAGATTCCGCACTTTCCTGCGCAGGGGCGCATCGGGGTGCTATCTCTCTGCAAACGTATCACACCGTCTACCCGGAGATGCGGCGATGGGCGCCGTGGCGTACGGAGCGCAGCAGAGCTGCCACGCCAGCCCCGCGTGACCTCCGGGCATGTACGGTCCGTTACGGGGCTTGGATCGACAACCGCAGGCAAAGGAGCAAGACCATGCGACAGGGGATACTGTGCGCGCTGACAGTGCTGCTGGCGGCGATGGGAGGCGGGTGCCAGATGCTCTTCCCGCAGGTGAACACGCGGGCGGAGGCGTGGGAGGGGGATGACCTCTCCCTCGGGTCCGCGGCCGGGGAGGGCGCCAGGGCGATGCGGGTCCCCGCCGCCGCGGGGGCGACGGAGGGCGGGGAGCCCGCGGCCGACGCCGCCGCCCAACCCGCCCCCGACCGCAAGATCCTCTACACCGCCCAGCTCGCCCTGGTCGTGAACAACGTCCGCACCGCCATCGAGCAGTCCAGCCGCGTCGCCCGCACGCTCGGAGGGTACGTCGAGCACATGGGCAACGCCCGTGTGATCCTCCGCGTCCCGGGCCCGCGGTTCCACCAGGCGCTCCTGGAACTGGAGGCCCTGGGGACCGTCACCGACCGCCGCGTCGACGCCCGCGACGTCACCGAGTCCTACCAGGACCTCGAACTCCGCGCCCGCAACGCCCGCACCGCCCTGGCCAAGCTCGAGGACCTGCTGGCGAAGGCGAAGACCGTCGAGGAGGCCCTCGCCGTCGAGCGCGAGATGACCCGCGTCCGCGAGGAGATCGAACGCCTCGAGACGCAGTTGCGGTCGCTGGGCTCGCGCGTGGACTACGCGACGATCACCGTGACCCTCACCCCCGTGCCCCACGCCTCCCGCGCCCACCGCGCCGCCCTGCCGTTCGGGTGGCTCGACTCGCTGGGGCTCGACACCCTCATGACCTTCAACCCGTGCCATTGACCCTCACCCAAAGGAGACCCACCATGCACCGGACCCTACTCACTGTCGGACTGCTCGCACTCGGACTGACCGCCCTGGGCGGATGCGGAGACCGCATGACCGTTCCCGAGGGGTTCGTCGAACTCGACGCGGAGCACCGCGGGATCTACGACCAGCGGGCGGTGTCCGCCGACGGGGTCGTGCTGGCCGTGCGGCGGATCGACGTCGAGGGATCCGCCGACGCCGACTTCTGGGCCCGCGCCGTCGCCAACCGCCTCACCCAGGCCCGGGGCTACACGCTGGAGTCCAGCGAGCCCCTCGCCCGCGCGGGCCGCCGCGCCCCCCACGGGAGGCTCCTGCGGTTCACCGCCCCCCGCGACGGGGCCCCCCACGTCTACCTCGTCGCCCTCTACGCCCAGCCCTCCCACGTCCTCCTCGCCGAAGCCGGCGGCCCCCGCGACGCCTTCGCCCCCATCGAACCCCAGGTCCGCGATGCACTGCGGTCGGTGAGGTGAGGGGGCTATCGGCTATCAGCTTTCAGCTTTCAGCGATCAGCGATCAGCAGAAGAAGCCGCAAGTCTGCAACTCCGCTGAAGGCTGAAAGCTGATTACTGATAGCTGAATGCTGATCGCCTCCGCCCTCACCCGAACACCCACAGCACGATCGGCAGGACCACGGCCAGGTACAGCACCGTGTTCGTCACGAACAGCACCGACGCCTCGTGCGGGCGCAGGCCGAACATGTTCGCCAGCGCCGCCATCGTCACCGCCGTCGCCACGCCCGTCTGGATCAGCAGGATGCTCCACGCCTGAACGTCCAGCGCCCAAGGCGTGAGGTACGTCAGCAGGCCCAGCAGCGCCCCCACCAGCGGGCCCACGACGAACCGCATCCCCGCCAACGCACCGATGAACCACCGGTACGGCCAGATGCGGTGCACGTGCAGCCGCAGGCCGATCGAGAAGTACGCCGACACCGTCACCGCGTAGATCAGCACGTCCAGCACGTGCCACCGCTCGATCGCCGCCGGGCGGGGCACGTCCAGCAGCGACAGGGCGATCCCCGCCAACGTCACCGGCAGCCCCAGCGACCGCCAGTCCAGCAGGCTGCGGACGAGCAGGCGGGGGAGCGGCAGGCGGGCGTCCCCCTCCGCGTAGTGCCTCGCCACCGGGTACATGAACAGCACCGTCATCGGCACCCACATGATGAACATCACGCTCGCCCGCCCCAGCCCCGCGTCGCCGTAGATCTGGTAGATCACGAACCCGCCCATCGTCGCCCCCTGGTTGCCCAGGGCGCTGGCGAGGGCGAACAGGCCGCGTTCCCCGTGGTCCCGCGTGAGCCCCCGCGAAACCACCGCCCCCAGGCCCGTCATCACCACGATGTGCGCCATCCCCAGCACGGGCAGCCACGCGTCGGCGGGGCGCAGGTCCGTCGCCCACACGCTGAAGAGGCTGATCGACGGATACCCCCCCACCGTCACGAAGAGCATGAGGATCTCCGCCACCCGCTCGCTCACCAGCCGCAGGCGACCCGCGAGATACCCCGCGGCCATGGCGGCGAGGATGGGCAGCAGGATGATGGCGAGCGTGTCGATCATGGCGGACGATACATTCCTTATAGGCGACGGTTCGCGGACGTCCCCGCCCTCCACCGGCGGGTCCCACCGCTGGGCCATTTGCCGGGTGCCACGGCTGCGCCGTTTGCCGGGTGCCACGGCTGCGCCGGTTGCAGCCGTGCTGCCGGGAGGGACACGGCGGCCAACGGCGCAGCCGGGCCACC
>JAWLCQ010000153.1:6687-10260 GCA_041687095.1 Phycisphaerae bacterium
TGGCCGGGGGTGCGGCGGGGTGTGACCCGGATCAAACCGCCGCAGCCGTGCCACCCAACACCCGGCACCCAACACCCGGCACCCAACACCCGGCACCCAACACCCGGCACCCAACATCCAGCACCCGGCCGGGGCGTCCGGGGATGTTCCCCGGGACACGGGCGAATCGCAAGGGCCTGTTCTCGCGGCCATCGCAAACTCACAGTCGCGGGTGCCACGGCTGCGCTGTTTGCAGCCGTGCTCCTGCGAGCGCGCGGCGGAACACGGGTTCTGCAAACCCGTAGCGCCCGGCGAACCGGACTTTGCGATGGCCCTGGCCGTGTTCTCCGTTCACTTCCTGCTCCCCTCCGGTACAATGCCCGCATGTCTCCTCGCATCCGACACGTGCTGGCGGCGCTGCTGGCGGTGGCGTGCTCCGCCGCCCCCGCCTCCCCCCCCACCCCCCCCACCCCCGCCACCCTACCCGCCACCCGCCCCGCCGAGGTCGAACTCACCGTCCTGCACGTCAACGACGTCCACGGGCAGACCCAGGGCACCGCCCAGCGCGGGGGCTACCCGCGGCTGGCGACGCTCGTCGACGCCCTCCGCCAACGCGCCGCCGCCGAGGGCGGGCACGCCCTGCTGCTGCACGCGGGCGACGAGTTCTCCCGCGGGGACGACCTCACCCGCGCTACCCTCGGCGCCGCCAACGTCGACGTCCTCAACGCCCTTCGCTTCGACGCCTGGACCCCCGGGAACGGGGAGTTCTACGACGGGCTGCCCAACCTCCAGACCCGCCTCCGCCAGGCCGCCTTCCCCACCCTCGCCGCCAACGTCACCTCGCGGGTGGACGGGAACGGACTGGCGGAACCCTACGTCATCCTCACGGCCGGGCCCCTCCGCGTGGGCGTGCTGGGCCTGTGCTTCGTGCGGAAGGAGCACCCGTCGGCGCTGCTGCTGAAGATCGAGCCCCCCCTCGCCGCCGCCAAGCGCCTCGTCCCCGAACTCCGCAAGCAGTGCGACCTCGTCATCGCCCTCACCCACATCGGGTTCGACGCCGACCGCCAGCTCGCCCGCGAGGTCCCCGGGATCGATCTCATCGTCGGGGGCCACAGCCACACCCGGCTCCCGGATGGCCACCGCGAAACCGCCCCCGACGGCCGAACCGTCTGGATCGCCCAGGCCCACGAGCACCTGCAGGACCTCGGCTGCGTCCGCCTGCGGTGCGTGCGGACGGACGAGGGCTACCGCGTCGCGGAGGTCGAGCCCCGCCTGCTCCCCCTCGACGCCTCCGTCCGCCAGGACCCGAAGATCAAGGCCCTCCTCGCCCGCTGGGCCCAACGGATCCAGCGAACCCAACAGACCCAACCGCAAACCCAGCCGCAAACCCAGCCCGCCGCCCCCGCGCATTAGCACGCCCCGAGCGCGTGCGGCGTCTCAAGCGCATGCAGCGCCTCAAGCGCATGCGGTGCCGCAAGCGCGTGCGACGCCGCAAGCGCGTGCGACGCCCCGAGCGCGTGCGTTGGGGGTCTCCTGACCCCCAACGTCCCGGAAGGCCAACGAGCGCTTCCGCGACAGCGTTATGGCGGCGCTTCGATCGCGGCGGTCCCCGCCGCGAAGGGGGCGCTCCAACGGCGCTGCCGCGGAGGCGTCCCTCGCCCCTCCCGGACGCCGGGGGGCAGGAGACCCCCGGCGCAGGAGGTGGGGGTCAGGAGACCTCGTTGTTCTACACATCCCGGCGTCCCGGTCGGGACGCACGGAAGCGGGTTCCCCCCGGGACGCCTGGAGATCGGTCCCCTGACGCTCCGCGAGGCCCGAGATGTGTAGAACAACGAGGTCAGGAGACCCCCAACGCACGCGCCTGCGCCCTCGCCAGCGCCCCACGCCAGCCCCACGCCAGTGCTACGCCAGCAGCCCTACGCCTGCGCTACGCCAGCGCCCTGCGCTACGTCGTCTCGCCCGCCAGGGCCTCGGGGGGCCAGAAGGTCTCCTTGAAGACGCGGACGTACGTGCGGAACTGCTCCAGCGAGCAGTCGGGCGGGATGCGGTGGTCGGGGATGGGCAGGTAGCCGCCCTCCTCCACCACGGGGCGGAGGGCATCGAGTTCCGCGCGGATCGCCCGCTCGCCCTTGGGGATCGTGAGCTTGTTCACCCCGCCCATCATGCGGCAGCGGCGGCCGAAGCGGCGGCGGAACTCCACCGGGCTCGAGCCCCACGTGCCCACCTCGATGGGGAAGATGATGTCGAACCCCGTGTCCAGCCACTGCGGCAGCAGGGCGTCGACGCGCCCGTCGCTGTCCAGCAGCAGCAGGGGCACGCCCTTGGAGCGGTAGAACTCGATCATCCGCCGGTAGTACTTGTCGTAGTACGTGCGGTACAGCTCGGGGCTCAGCAGCGGGCCCGTGTTGAAGCAGCAGTCCTCGAAGAAGTACCCGAAGTCGAAGTGCACCTCATCGAGGATCGGGCCCGTCAGGGCCATGTGGAACTCGGCGTGGTAGTCGATGATCTCCTCGTAGAGGGCGGGGTCGTCGTAGGCGAGGTAGCTGATGGCCTCGACGCCCATCCACTCGCGCGTTCGCCCGAAGAGGCTGCCGGCGAGGAAGCAGGTGACGTGCTCGCGCTGGTTGAGGGCGCGGGCCTTGTCCTTCCAGTCGTCCGGGCGGCGGCGGGGGTCGTGGGGGTCGAGGAACCGCTTGAACCGCTCCCAGTCCGCCCGCGTGGGCTTGAGGTCGTGTTCGAGATCCTGCGGGATGGTGCTGCCGCGCTTACCGTGCTTGCTGACCCCGCCCAGCGGGGAGCGGACGATGCGGTGGTCGTCCGTCTCCTCCAGCACGCTCGCGGGCCCGTCCCCCAGCGGCCAGGGCTTGGCGAGCCCCTGGTTGTCCCACAGGCTGCCCTCCCACAGCGGGTCCATCTCCGCCAGTTGCGGCCCCGCGGATCCGCCCCCATACGACCCCGCGTCCGCGAGCCCCTCCCGCGCCCATCGCTCCTTCGTCTCCCGCCACGTCCCAAAAAAGTGCACCGGCAGCCGGTCCACCGGCTGGTAGGCGAACACGCTGGCGAATCGCTCGCGATGGTTCATTGGCCGCTCCTCGTTCCTGTTCCTGATGGACAGTACCCGTGGCGGTGATGGGAGGCAAGCGAGCGATCTTCTGAGAGCCCCCCCGACAGGGACCAACGCCCCCCGACTGCGTCGGGGGGGGCGCCCGGGAACACCAGCGGGGCCGCCTTCTGAAAGGGCGCGACAGCGGCATCCGCAGGGTCCCTGTTTCGCCCTTTCAGGGCTCTTGCGCTCGGGGGTCCCGGTCCCGGGGCGGCGCTGCGCTCTGCCCCGGGCTCACGAAGGTCAGCCTTTCAGGCTGAGCGGAGGCCCTGCATCCCCAACACGTACTCCGTAGCCCGAGTACGCACTCGATGGCCCCCGGAGGCGCTACCGGCGGCGGAGGAGGGCGAATGCGCCGAGGGACAGCAGGCCCAGCGTCGCCGGTTCGGGGATGACCGAGCAACGAGGACCTCGCGGGGCGGCAGGGATCGGATTCCAGGCGTCGCCGCCCCCCGGAGGTCCGCCGGCCGAGGCGAACGCCCCGGGGGTAC
>JAWLCQ010000153.1:10270-12215 GCA_041687095.1 Phycisphaerae bacterium
GGTGATCCCGCTCGACGGCACCGACGAGGGTCCTCCGGCGGAGGCGACGTCCCGGGGGGAACGGGGGCGGGAGGAGAAGCGGCAGTGAACCACCGCATCTCTGAAAGCGCGACGGTCAATAGACTACCGACGTTTGTTTTCGCCGTCGGGCGGCGGGTGGCCGTCGGGCGGCGGGTTCGGCCAGGCACCGCCTCGGCACACGGGGGGCGGCCCCTTGTGGCCGCGGGGCGACCACGGGTGCTTCGGCGGTCCTCGTTGGGACAGGGGTCCCGTCACGCGGCCTGGCCGGTGGCGTGCGGGTCTCGCCCAGTCATCTCTTCGCCCTCATGCGGGGCATGAATCTGTTCGGAAGGCGTGTCGCATTCACTCCTCGCCTCGATGGGCATGCGGTGGTCGCGCTTACGCCCTCCTTGCTCGACCCAACGAAGGATCGCGGTACGGTTCGTTCTTCGTCAACATCCAGTACGTCGCCTCCGCCAGGTGGCGGGCGATGGCCCCCACGGCCTTGGCGTGGTTCTTGCGGCTTCGCAGCCGCTGGTACAACTGGCTGACGTGGCGCTGGGGCTGGCGGGAGGCATGCAGCGCCACGCAGTTGCCCGCCTCCAGGAACGCCCACTTCAGGTAGCGGTTCACGTCCGGGCGGAGCTGGCCATAGCGCGTCTTGCCCCCGCTGGAGTGCACCCGCGGCGTGGTGCCCGCGTACGACGCCAGCCGCTCGGCACTGGCGAAGCGGCCCACGTCCCCGATCTCCAGCACGATCACCGACGCCAGGATCAGCCCCACCCCCGGCAGCGTCATCTCCACCTCGATCGTCGGGGTCACCTCCACGAGCGTCTGCAGGCGCTGCTCCTGCTGGGCGACCTGTTCGTCCGACAGCTCCAACTGCTTCCAGAGCAGGTTGCAGCACCAGCGGGTCTGCTCCGGCAGCTGCGACAGCAGATCGGGCCACTGCTCGCGCGCGGCGGTCCCGAAGGCGTCGCTGACCCCTTCGACGACCAGACCATACTTGCCCAGGGTCGACAGCAGGCGGTTCTTGATCTGCGTGCGGTGGTGCGTGAGGACCATCCGCGTGCGGGTCACCTCCCGCAGGTCCCGCGTCTGGGCCGGGGCGATCCAGACCTTCGGGAGCGTCTGCGCCCGCTGCAGGCGGTTGATGCCGTGCACGTCCAATGAGTCGCTCTTGTTGATCATGCCCATCATCAGCTTGGCCTTGCGTGGATGCACCAGCACCGGCACCAGCCCCGCCTGCTCGATCTCGTCCACGATCCAGTACCAACTGCCCATGGCCTCCACGGCGACCACCGTGCCCGGCTCGCAGTCGGCCAACGCCGCCCGGATCGCCCCGGGGGCATGCTCGATCCGCCGCTGCACCGCGTGGCCGTCGGCCACCCGCTCCCGTTCCATCAGCGTGTAGTGCTTGTGACTGTCGAAAGCGATATACTCGTTCATGCGCGGCTCCTTTACCTCGTAGAAGGTGATCCCCGCCGTCAGCTTACCGCCGATGGCCAAGGAGTCGCGCTTTCATATCTTCACTCCACAAGGGCCGCCGCGAGCCCGGGGACCCTCCCGCCGGGGTGTACCCGCCGAGACGTGTAGGACAACGAGATCTCCTGACCCCTTCACCTCCTGCGCCGTGGGTCCCCTGCCCTCGTTGTTCTACACATCTCGCCTTGCTGGGAACGGTGGAACTGCTAGGTCTTTGCACATCAAGGCTTATGGTCTTGCACGTCAACCGCTCGTCCCGAAAAGCTCCATCTCACAACTCATCACTTACCAGAGCGTTATGGACTTGTGTAGAACAACGAGGTCCCCTGCCCCCCCACCTCCTGCGCCGGGGGTCTCCTGCCCTCGTTGTTCTACACAAGTCCCTGGCCATGGGCCGCCTCCGGACCGAAGACCGTCCAGCACAGTGCCAGGTCGTGCACACGCTCAAGCCCCAGCCACA
>JAWLCQ010000154.1:0-12151 GCA_041687095.1 Phycisphaerae bacterium
CGGGGGGGGCGTGGGGGCGCCGCCGGCGCCCGGCCCTGCACGATAACGCGGACGCTACGGCGGGGGCGGGGAGGGGCCTTCGGGCGGCAGGGCGTTGGGGTGGCGTTGGAGGAGGGCGGCAAGATTGCGTTCGGCGTCGGGGTGGCCGGGGCGGAGAGCGAGGGCGGCGCGGTAGGCGACGGCGGCGGCGGCGGGGCGGGCGGTCCGCTGCAGCAGGACGCCCAGGTTGTTGTGGGCGTCGGGGTAGTCCGATCGCAGGGCGAGGGCGGTGCGGAGGTGTTCCTCGGCCTGGGGGAGTTGCCCGGCGTTGAGGAGCAGCACGCCCAGGTCGTTGTGCACCTGTGGATCGTCAGGCTGCAGCACCACGGCCGCGTGGAGGTGGGCGAGGGCGTCGGCGGGGCGGCCGAGTTTGAGGGCGGAGCGTGAGGCGTTGAAGTGGGCGGGGGCGAAGCGCGGTTCGGCGGCGAGGGCGGCGGCGTAGCAGCCCAGCGCCTCCTCGTACCGCCGCTGCCCCGCCAGCGTCACGCCCAGGTTGTTGAGCCCCTCGGGGTAGTCGGGGTAGAGCCCCACGCACCGCCGCAGCGCCCGCTCGGACTCCGCCAGATCCCCCCGCTCCCGCCACAGCACGCCCAGGTTGTTCCACGCCAGCCAGCACGCCGGGTTCCGCTCCAGCGTGTCCCGCCAGAGCGTCTCGACGTCGCGGTACGCCAGCGTCCGCGCGAAGGTGAGCGACCCGAGCAGGATCACCACGCCCGTCGCGAGGACGGACAGATGGCGGATCGGGGACTGCGGCGATCGTTCACGGGACGGAGCCCTGGCGTGGGTGCCACCCTCAAGCGGCGCTGTTTGCCGCTTGGGGGTGCTGCGGTGCGGCAGGCAGCACCCCCACGCCGCGAGGCGCGAGGCGAGATGCGCCATCCCCGCGAGGATCCACGGCAGGGCCAGGTACTGGAAGTGGTCCGCCACCCACGAGAACCGCATCGGGTACACGTCGATGAACCCCAGGGCCGGCACCAGCGCCCCGGCGTACAGCACCGCCACCGCCAGCGGCCCACGGCCGATCCGCTTTCGCCCCGCCCACAGCCCCGCCAGGACCGCCGCCGCCGCCAGCGGGTACGCCCACTGCCGGAGCTGTCCGGCGTCGATGACCCAACGCGGGTAGATGAACGTCAGCGGGTAGGGAACGAGGGCCTTGGCGGCGTAGAACCACAGGGCGCGCCCGGCGAGGACCACGCGATCCAGCGCGGACAGCCCCAGGTCGATGGCGTTGGTCCCGACGTGCCCGTGCTCCATCGCCACCGTGACGTACGCCATCCCCGCCCCCAGGACAAACAGCGGCAGCAGGGGCAGGACGCTCCCCCACCGCGCCCGCCGCTTCCACCACAGGATCACCAGCACCGCGGCCGGGAGCGAGCACGCCACCGTCTTCGACAGCAGCGCCAGCGCGAACAGTCCGCCCGCCAGCGCGTACCACGCCCACGGGCGGGGCGCGGCGGGGGGTTGGGGGCCGGGCTCCTCCCCCACGCGCTCGAACCGCAGGTACGCCAGCAGGGCCGCGAAGTACAGCGCCCCCGACAGCACGTTCTTCCGCTCCGTCACCCATGCGACGGACTCGACGGTGACGGGGTGCACCGCGAACAGGGCGGCCGCCAGGAACGCGCCACGCAGCCCGACCCGCCGCAGCACCCGCCACAGCAGCACCGCCATCCCCGCGTGCAGCAGGAGGTTGACCGCGTGGTAGCCCGCGGGGGCGAGGCCCCACAGGGCGTGCTCGACCCAGAACGTGGTGAAGACCAGCGGGTAGTACTGCGGGGTCGCCCCGGGGCGCCGCCAGATCTCCCCCAGCCCCTCGACGCTTCGCAGCGCGGCATTGTCCGTGACGTAGTCGTCGTCATCCCACACGAACCCCGCCCGCAGGGCGGGAGCGTGCGCGGCGAGCACGAGCAGCAGCAGCAGGATGACCGGGGCAAGGCGCGGCATTCCCCGCTGTTAGACCGGACGGGGGCGAAGGCGGGAGGGGGACGCAGCAGGTAGGGCGTGCAAGCGTCGGAGCGAAGCGGAGACGCTTGCGCGCGGGATGCCGTGTCCCGCGCGCAGACGCCTCCGCTTCGCTTCGGTGTCTGCACGCCCTACGCCCTGCACGCCCTACGCCCTGCGGCTCACATGCATCCCAAGCAATTCGTGCACACTGTTGGTTTGACGTGGTTGCTCCGCTTCGCTTCGCAAGCCACGGCACCCGCGCACGAATCCAATGGGACGCGTCTTACTCCTGCTCGCCCATCAGGGGTTCGCGGACGCGGCGGAGCAGGGCCTCCACGTCCAGCGCCTCGCCCGCCTCCCCGTGCAGCAGTCCGTGGGCGGCGAGGGCGCGGACGGTGGCGTCGGGGTCGTCGAGCAGTTTCGTGAGCGTGGCGCGGGCGTCGTACTCGCGGAGCATGCCCAGGGCCCCGGCGGCGGTGCGGCGGACGGCGGGGTCGGAGTCGGCCGTCGCCGAGGTGAGGGCTTGGGCGGCGAGGGCGAGGGCATCGCCCTGGAGCACGGGCGGGTCAGACGGAGCGTCCGGACCGGACTCGCCCGCCTTGAACGCCTTGGGCCCGTCCGCGCCGAGCCAGCCGACGGCGAGGGCGGCGAGGCGGCGGACGCGTGCATCGGGGTCCACCCGCATCGTCTCCAGGAGCCCGTCGAGGGTGGCGGGCTCGCGAACGTATGCCAGGGCGAGGGCGGCGTCGAGGCGGACGGACGCGCTGGGGTCCTGCAGGGCATGCACGAGCCCCCCCGCAGCCGCTCGCGAGGGTCGGCGAACCAGCCCCCCCGCCGCCATCGCCCGGATCTCCGCGTCCTCGTCCCGCAGGGCCACCCCCAACCCCACGCCCGCCCCGTCGTCATCGGTTTTGGCCAGCAGGCGCACGGCCGTCTTGCGGACGCCCACGCGGTCATGCGTCACCAGCGCCACCAGGGCGGGGACCGCCCCCTTGCGGTCCATGGAGTCCAGGGCCTCGGCGGCGGCTTTGCGGACGCGTTCGTCCGGGTCGTTCAGCAGCGGTCCCATCCGCCCGGCGGCGGGCTCGTGGCGGAGGGCCCCCAGCACCTGCAGGGCCGCCACGCGGAACGCCGCGTCCTCGTCGGCGAGGAACCCCATCGTCTGCTCAAGCGTCGCCTTGAGTTCGGGCGACTCGAAGATCGCCTTGGCGTTCCGCCCATTGTGGTCGTGGACCCGCCGCAGCCACCACACCCGCCGCCCGAGGTCGTGCAGGGCGTGGAGGGCGGCGAGCTGCTCGTCGCGCGAGGGCAGCGCCATGAGCTTCGCGAGCAGCGCGGCGGCGCGGGGGTTGGGGTAGCGGCCGACGGCGTCGACGGCGGCGAGGCGGACCCGCGGGTCGGGGTCGTCGAGGGCGGCGTTGAGCAGGTCGAACGTGGCCTCCCAGTCGTGGCGGGCCACCGCCAACAGGCCGCCCGCGCGGCGGAGGGGATCGTCAGACTCGGCGGCGGCGCGGAGGAACTTGCCGAGTTTGCCGTTGTCGAAGCGGCGGAGGCCTTCGACGGCCCCGTCGCGGACGGGCCCGGGCGTCCGCAGGCCCGTGACCAGGAGTTCAAACGCCTCCTCCGTGCCCACGTGCCCCAGGGCGACGAGGGCGGCGGCGCGGACGGCGGGCTCGGCGGACTGCCCCGCCGTCCGCAGCGCCGCCGTCGCGAAGTCCTTCTTCATCGCCAGCAGGCCCAACGCGCACGCGCCGGTGAGTTCCCCGCGGTTCTCGTGCAGGAGCGTCTCCAGCACCGCCGCCGCCGCGGGCGTGGGCGTCCCGGCGAGCGAGCGCACGGCCGCCTCGCGCAGGTCCTTGTCGTCGGAGCGAGCGGCGGCGGCGAGGGCCAGCAGGGCCTCCTGCTGCGGCGTGTTCCGCAGGGCCTTGGCGGCGGCGAGGCGAACGTCACGCTCGGGGTCCCCCAGCGCCGTCAGGGCGGCCGAGCGGATGTCCTCGTGCGACCGCGTGAAGCCCGACAGCTTGTCCAGGGCCTCGATGCGCTCCTTCACCGACTCGGACGCCAGCTTGGCCAGCAGGGCCGCGTCGGGCTCGGGGGGCTTGGGCTTGTCCTTGTCCTTGTCCTTGTCCTTGTCCTTGTCACCGTCCTTGCCCTTCGCGTCGTCCTTCTCGTCGTCGGCCGGGGCGGTGGTGGGGATGATGGGCGGATCGGCGAGGCCCGAGCGGGACGGACCGCCCGCGGCGTACTCGACGACGCGGACGTCGGGCTCCAGCAGCGCGTGCAGCTCCGCCGTCGCCATCCACAGCACGCCCTCCGAGAGCACCCCGCTGGTGGGCAGGATCTTGATGTCGTATCCGGGCACGGTGACGGAGGCGTCCCCCAGCGCCCAGTGCTGGTCGATGAAGATCTCCCCGGGGGCGACGGCGGCGGGCTCCTCGGGGATGTAGCCCGTGTAGCTCCACGCCAGCGTGGGGCCGGCCTGGCGGGCAACGGTGTCGAAGTACCCGAACTGCCGCCCGCGGAACATGCAGTTGAACCCGATCGACAGGACGAAGTCGCCCGGGGCGAGCGTCACGTCCTTCTTGAGGTCGAACCATCCGGCGTTGCAGAGGGGGAAGTAGCCCGGGTCGCGCGGGCAGGGAAGCTGCGGGAGCAGCCCGTGCCCGTGCAGGAACGACCACGTGCGGCCCCCGCTCTTCCTCGCCGCCATCGCCAGCGTCGCCGCCAGCCGCAGGTCCGTCATCTCCCGCGTGCGGACGAGTTCCAGGTCCGCGCGGAGTTCGCGGAGGAACTCCGCCCCGAACGCGCCCGCGGCGGCCGGGGGGACCGTGAAGTCGTACGGGGGCTTGCACTCGTCGTGGAAGCGGACGTCGTACTTGATCTGCTGTTCGCGCTTGCGCCCCTCGGGAACGGCGAAGCCCTGGTACATGGTGGGCATGCGGCCGCGGCGGGTGCAGGCGGCGACGAACTCGCCCTCCCAGGTCCACACCGCGATGATGCCCGCAACGGGGTCGGTGGGGACGACGGCCTTCCCGTCGCGTCCGACGAGCAGCCCGCCCTCGGGCGGGGAGGGCAGCTCGACGAGGGCGTCGAACTTCGCTCCGCGCGTGTGGGCGGCGTCGAGCACGCTCCGCCGCGCGAAGGCGATGACGAGGTTGCCCCGCTCGCGGACCTCCTTGGCGAAGGCGAGGTCCTCGTCGAGCTTCTCCTCCTGGAGCGAGATCAGCAGGATCCCCTGCCACTTGGGCTCCTTGGCGCGGCCCGGGTGGCCCATGACCATCATGCCCCCGCTGCGGGAGAGGGGTTCGTAGGTGAACCCGGGCTCGCCGGCGGTGGCGATCCGCATCCCGGGCTGGACGTAGCGCTGGGCGGCGAGGTCGGCCGAGGCGGCGAGGGCGGGCAGGTCGGCCTCGATGCGGTCGATGCAGTACTGCATCCAGTCGAAGTACGCCTGCGCCCCGGAGGGGACGGGACCGTCGGCGGCCGGCAGCGGGAGCGCGGGGGCGAACGAGGCGACGAAGGCGAAAGCCACAAGGAACAGGCGAGACGAGAACGAGCGGGGGCGATTCATGGGTACATCCTCAAGCATTCAGGCAGACAACGAGCCGCCTTCTACATCAGGGCGGCGATCTGGGGGCGAAGCTCGTCGATGACGATCTCGAACTCCGGCAACTCGGGCACCAACGGTCCCAGCCAACTCTCCCAGGTTCCGGCGACGTTCGCCAGCACGGCGGGCTCAAAGAAATCATCGAGCCCATCGAAGCTCACCTGGCGAATGGCGCACTTTCTCTCCAGGAACGACCGGAAGCCATCCAACTGCATTTCGCCGCGATATCTGTGTAACACGCGCCACAGGTCGTAGTAGTCGCGCGATCGCGAACGACTCCATCCCCGGGCCTCCAGTCTGCGGGCGTACTGAAGGATCGCACGGAGCTTCTCGGCAACGATTTCCTCGAGGGCGTAGACGCCGACCTCGGCATGGAGGGGCTCGCCATACTCGTGGAGTACCGTCCGCTTGCGGGGCGGCAGGAGGACATCCTCATCGACGGAGATCTCGACGATCACCCTCGCGTGGGGCCGACGATGCCACGGGAACTGCGCCCGGATGCTGAACGCCTCCTGCCCGCCCGGATGCGGTTCCTTCTCGGTGTACCGCTCCCAGGAGACCCGGACCGGGGCGTATTCGTCGAGCAACTGGGCGGCGGCGGCGGCCTCTGCGATGGCATCCTCCATCGCCGCTGCCGCAGGCACCCCCGGCAGACCCGAGAAGTCCAGATCCTCCGAGAAACGGTAGTCGCCGAAGTAGCACTTCTTCAGGGCGGTCCCGCCCTTGAAAACGAGCGTCGTCCGCAACGACTGGACCCGCGTGATCCCTGCAAGCACCCACGACAGAAGGTAGTCGCGCTCCAGAACCTCCCAGGGAATCCCCAGGCGTTTCCTCGCCTCCTCCAGCCGCGTCCGCAGGGGTTTCATCGCCTCGCCTCGCCCGGCGAGTTCTCCTGAACCCTCCACCGCCGATTGCAGGGACCGTGCCGCGGACGGGTGGGATCCAAAGGCCGATAGCCCTTGATCGGGACGGCCTCCAGAGCGTCGAGATGCCTGCCCGCAAAGCCTGTTTCCTCCAGCACCCATCCGAGGCGCTTGACCGTAACCGTGTCCAGCCGAAGCGCGTACGCAACGATCCGCTCCACGTCGAGTTGCTCCCCCCGCGCCCTGAAGGCGTGCAGCACCTCCGCAAAATCGCCGGAGTACTCCGGCATCGACAGACCGTCGAGCAGCGTGCGCTCCGGATCGGTGATCGTCACCCGCGCGTCGCCGACCCACGTCTTCTCCGTCCCGAAGTACCGCTCCGGCTTGACCTGCACGAACTGGTAGAGCGCGCCAAGGGCGCGATACCCGGTGCTGCCGCTCCCGGCCTTCCGAGGCACGGTCGCCCCGGTGGTGGTCAGAACGAACACCTTCTGTGGGGCTTGGTCGGTCAGGCCGTGGTAGTGCAGTGCCGACCAGTGGCTGATGGCGGCCGGCGTCACCAGGGCCATCGCGATCTCGAACTCATGCACGGGACTGACACCCGGCGCCGCCGAGGACAGGACGTAGAGCCCCTTGCGAACGCGGAGCACCCAACCGCCCCGTTCCAGGCGGTGCATCGCCTGTCGCAGATAGCCCTCAGACAACCCCACGCCCGGCGCAAGCTCGCGGACCCGGTCCATGCTGAAGATGCGGTCGCCTTCGGCCGCCAACTTCCGGACCAACTCGATCGCCCCCCCCGACATGGCTGGCGTTTCTCGCGTCATTCTTTGCCTTTGGCCAACTACCGACGTACGGGATCTATCGGCAGACTGCAATACCTATAGTATGCAGATTGTTCGATTTTGTCGAACAATCGGCATACTATCACTACGGCCCTCCGGGGGCAACAGGGAAGAATGACATCGAAACGAGGCGATCCGGTTCGCACACGCTGCGGCCTCATTCAAACTCGATCGTCCCGAACCGCGCCGGGGAGTGGATGTTGCGTTCGGTGGGCATCATGGCCCCGGTGTGGTTGTCACGGCCGGTGGTGGCCCACTCGGACCACTCCCCGCGAAGCATGGCCTCCAGCACCTGCGGGCCGCTGCCGGCGGGGGTGGTGCCCTCGACGACGTAGTGGCGGAGCACCTGCAGGCCCATGCGCTCGCCCGCCTTGGGGGCGGGGCGATCCAGCGAGGCCCAGGGGATGGCGATCTCCAGGATCCACGACTCGCTCTTGCGGACGGCGGCGGCGGCGCGGGCGGAGGAGTTCCAGTCCGTCAGGAAGTACCGCCCGTTGATCAGGGCGCTGGTGGTCTGG
Source organism: Phycisphaerae bacterium (assembly GCA_041687095.1). Taxonomy (GTDB): domain Bacteria; phylum Planctomycetota; class Phycisphaerae; order SM23-33; family SM23-33; genus JAWLCQ01. Next base: position 7,811 of record JAWLCQ010000154.1, read on the forward strand.
TAGCGGACCCCGTCGGCGGAGTCGTTGTAGCCCCGCCCGTCGTAGAGTTTGGCGGCGGCGTTGGCGACGATGCGGTGGTACGTCCGCCCGTCGCGGTTGGCGTCGAGGAGGATCTCCACCGAGTCGCTGTTGAAGACCGCGTCGGTGTCGTCGGCGCCGGCGGCGATGACGGGCCCGGTCTTGCGGGCGTCGCGGCAGGTGACGAGCAGGTAGAGGTTCTCGTCGTCGTACCCCGCGACGAACGACGTGCCGCTCCTGGGGGCGCTGTACGTGTGGCGGAGGAGGAAGTCGCCCTGGGCGGTGTCGGCCAACTCCTTCCATATCGCGTCGGCGGGGTTCCCGTCGAGCTTCGGGGCCGTCTTCACCCGCCTCGCCGTCGCCACGCGCTTCGCCTTGGGCGGGATGTCGATCGGCCACTCGTCGGTGCGGAACGGGCTGGCGGGCAGGTCCGCCTGGTTGAAGAGCCCATAGGGCGTCTTCTCGGTGAACCCGTACCGCACGGCCGCGGGGGCCTTCACCTCGTCGCTCCAGACCACGACGGTCTGCCCGTCGATCCTCGCCTGGGCCCAGTGGAAGCGGCGATCGTCACCGGCGAGGGTGAACCCGTCGAGCGTCCCGCCCTTGGCGCCCAGTCCCCCACCGATCTGCAGCCCCTCCCCCACGTGCCCGAAGTGCAGCCGCACCTTCGAGCCCTCGATCTCCATCCGCTCGAAGACCGGCCCGGACCACGCCAGGCCCTTCTCGCCGTAGACGTTCGCGCGGGCCATCCGCGCCATCCGCTCGCCGATGAACTGCTTCTTGCGGGGATGGATGTCGTCCTCGGCGGTGTCGACGGTGATGACGGTGTAGACGTTGGGGATCTCCCGCGACGCCTTCTGCTGCACCTCCTGGACGAGGACCCACGGGGAGGGCTGCCGCGGCGCGGGATCCTTGGCGGGGTCCAGCCCGGGGAGCTGGATGATGAAGAAGGGCAGGTCCGGGCGGTTCCAGTGCGCCCGCCAGTCGGCGATGAGCACCGGCAGGGCGGGGCGGTAGAGTTCCGCGATGGCGAAGCCCCAGGCGTCGCTCTCGCCCTGGTACCACTCCGCCCCGCGGAGGGCGTACCCGGCGATGGGGCGGAGGAACTCGTCGAACAGGTATCCCGGGGCGCCCTTGTCCTTCGCGGGGTCCTCGGGCTGGTTGGGCATGGTCTTGTCGCCCGCGGCCTTGCGCTCCTCGTACCGCTTCAGCAGTGCGGGGTACTGCTCGACGTAGCGGTCGAAGGCGTCGACGACGTGCTCCTTGAGGACGGGGTCGGCCGCCTGCGCGTCGCGGGAGGTCCACGAGCGAATGGGCGTGCCCCCCACCGCGCAGGTGATGACGCCCACGGGGACCTTCAGGTGGTCGTGCAGCGCCTGGGCGAAGAAGAACGAGACGGCCGGGGTCTTGGGGGCCTGCTCAGCGCTGCTGACCGCCCACGCCTTCCCGCGGGAGAAGCGGACGGCCGGCATGTCGGCGGTGCGGAGGGCGGCGTCCTTTTCATCGGTTCCGCTCACGCCCATGGCCGCGTTGGACTGCCCGCTGAACAGCCACACCTCCCCCACGAGCACGTCGGTGAAGGTCGCCTCGCCATCGCCGCTCACGGTGAGGGTGCGGGGTTCGGCGGAGGCGGGCATGGGGTCCAGCTCGACCCGCCAGTTCCCGTCCCGGTCGGCGGTGGCGGTGTGGGTCTGCCCGGCGAACGTGACGGTGATGGCCTTTCCGGCCTCGGCGGCGCCCCAGACGGGGACCTTCATGTCGCGCTGGAGGACCATGTGGTCGCTGAACACGCCGGGGAGCGAGACAGCGGCGAGGGCGGGGGCGGCGAGGGCGGCGAGGGCGACGGCGGTCAGCAGTACAAGACAGGGGCTCACGGGGGCGGTTCCTTTCATTGGATCTCTCCTGCGGTGAAGCGGCGGGCGCGGGCCCGCGGGGGGATCGGCGTCCGCAGCTTAAACCCCGCGCACGCCCAAGCGGACCGCGAGACTACGCGATCGGCCCTTTACGGACAAGCAGGGATGCAGGGGATGCAGGGGATAAGAGGGGAGGTTTTCAACCGGGGATTCTTGCATTCCGGTAACCGTTCACGCGGTGCATCCGGGTGTTTCAGAATAACGACCGCCGTCCGAACCTCCCCGCCGGAGGTTAGGGAGAATCGTCCGCCGTCCGAACCTCCCCACCGACCCTGCGCTCTCTTCCCTCTGCTCCCCACCGACCCCGCGTCGGTGGAAGGCGGCTATTGACTACTCGCCCGCCTCCACGGCTCCCCTTCTTCTTTTCCCCCACCGACCCTGCGTCGGTGGTTCAAACGGCTCTCGACTACGGCGGGGGCGCCCAGGGCCCGCGGTTCGTCCGCGCCGGTCGGTGATCCCGCAGTCAGGAAGCCGGCTTACCACCGACGCGGGGTCAATCCTGTTCGGCACGGCGATTGCCCATGGGCCCGGGCCAGGAGCCTGAACGCCCATCGACCCACGCGGTGCGGGGCACGTGCAGCCCGCGGGACTTTTGACAGTAGCCCGTAGGGCTTCCAGAGCCGTAGCCCAGGGCAAGGCCGCAGGCCGCCGCCCTGGGTACGCAGCGCCAGGAGTTCCCGCCCTGAAAGGGCCCAAGAGCATCGGGCGTTCTCTCGTGCCCTTTCAGGGCGGAACGACTCGACACCCCGTACCCAGGGCGGCGCTTCGCTCTGCCCTGGGCTACGGCTCTGGAAGCCCTTTGGGCTTGGGGGCCGACACGCGCGGGACGATGCAACCGTCGTGCCGAACAGGATTGGCGCGGGATCGGTGGGGAGGTTCGGACGGCCGTCGTTTTTCTGAAACGCCCGGGTGCGCCGCGTGAACGGTTACGGAAATTGGGAGTTGGAAATCCGCGCGCCCTTCCGCACAATAGCCCACCGCCAGCAACGAAAGGAAACACCATGCCCTCCAAGCGCAAGCCCAACATCCTGTTCTTCTTCAGCGACCAGCAGCGGTGGGACACCTGCGGGTGCTACGGCCAGCGGCGGGAGGTCACGCCCAACCTCGACCGCATGGCCGCCCAGGGCGTGCGGTTCGAGCACGCTTACACCTGCCAGCCGGTCTGCGGGCCCGCCCGCGCGTGCCTCCAGACGGGCAAGTACGCCACGGGCACCGGGTGCGTGATCAACGGGATCGCCCTGCCCCAGGACAGCAAAACCCTCGCCCACTGGATGACCGAAGCGGGGTACTCCGTGGGCTACGTGGGCAAGTGGCACCTGGCGTCGAACTCGTCGGCGAAGATCGCCGAGGAGACCTTCCACGACCGCCCCGTCCCGCCCGAGCGCCGCGGCGGGTACAAGGACTTCTGGGTCGCCTCGGACGTCCTGGAGTTCACCTCCCACAGCTATGACGGGCACATGTGGGACGCCGACGGGAACCAGGTGGACTTCCCCGAGAACCGCTACCGCGTCGACGTCGTGACGGACCACGTCGAGCACTTCCTCGACACCCGCGACGCGGATAAGCCGTTCTTCCTCTTCGTCTCCTACATCGAGCCCCACCACCAGAACGACCACCACCGCTACGAGGGGCCCACCGGTTCCAAGGAACGCTTCGCCGACTACGACGTCCCCGGGGACCTCGTGGACACGAAGGGCGACTGGCGGGAGAACTACCCCGACTACCTCGGGTGCTGCAACGCCCTCGACACCGCCCTGGGCCGCCTGCGGGCGAAGCTCGAGGCGCTGGGGATCGCCGACGACACGATCATCGTCTACACCAGCGATCACGGGTCGCACTTCTGCACGCGCAACAGCGAGTACAAGCGCTCCCCCCACGACGGGTGCATCCGCGTCCCCATGATCATCACGGGACCGGGCTTCGAGGGCGGGAAGGTCGTCGACGGGATGGCCAGCCTGATCGATCTGCCCCCCACGCTCCTGGCGGCCGCGGGGATCGAGGTCCCCAAGTACATGCACGGGCGCGACCTCAAGCCCCTCGTCGACGGGCGGGCGAACGATTGGCCGCAGGAGGTGTTCCTGCAGATCAGCGAGAGCCAGTATGGCCGGGCGATCCGCACGAGGAAGTGGAAGTACTCCGTCGTCAACCGCGACGTGCCGGGCTGGCGGCGGGAGCCGGTGGACACGCTGACGGAGGAGTGCCTCTACGACCTGGAGGCGGACCCGCACGAGCGGAATAACCTCGTGAAGGACCCCGCCCTCGCCCCCGTCCGCGCCCAACTCGCCGAGATCCTCAAGCGCCGCATGGAACAGGCCGGCGAACCGGCCCCGGAGATCCTCCCGGCGGTCTGAGCCCCCCGCGACGGCGGTGAGAGGTGAGAGGTGAGAGGTGAAGAGTCTGCGCCGGGGGT
>JAWLCQ010000155.1:0-12109 GCA_041687095.1 Phycisphaerae bacterium
GCCCGCGCGGCCCGTGAGTTTTAGAACAACGAGGGCAGGAGACCTCGTTGTTCAACACATCTCGACGCCCTGCACCCGGCAACCCAGGGTCTGCCTGTCGTCCCGGACCGGGAACTCCGGGAGTCCTCGCAGAGACCTCCGGGACGCACAGAGACGCGTCCCTGGCGGGACGCCTGGAGACCGTTCCCTGCCGCCCGCACGGCTCGAGATGTGTAGAACAACGAGGTCAGGAGACCCCCAACGCACGCGCTCCAAGCAACGCACGCGCTCCAGGCAACGCACGCGTTTGAGGCAACGCACGCGCTTGAGGCGCCGCGGCGGGTATTCAAAAAAAATCTTGCCATGCCCCCGGGCCTGCCCCCGGGAAGAGCACCGGTGATAAGCCCTAGAGCCGACTGGGGTAACAACGCCCGCCGCCGGCCGGGAAGTCCGATAGGGCACGGGAAAGATACGTTTTCAGTTGCGATTACCCCAGCCCTGACTTGACGAATAGGGCTAGGATGGTACGATATGCTCGTTCGGACCAGAGGGACATGCAGCGTGCATAGTGCCTTTGCCCGGCGAGGACCTCCGCGAAAGCGGGCTCTGCAGAAAAGGAGTGACGGAATGATCGCAGTGACGAAATGGGATCGCGGTACGCGCCGTGCGCGGGCGGTACTGCCGGTACTGTTGGCCGGTGTGCTTCTGGCGGCCGCGACGGCGGGTGCGGCCCCCTCGTTCACCTGGCCGGGCGCCCCCGCGTACTCGGTGACCGTGAACGACCCGGACGAGGGCCTGGCGAAGACCGCCCAGGAGATCCTCTCGGCGGCCTACGCGTGGGACGGAACGCATCACTACTTCCGCATCACGCTGAAGGCCGCCCCTTCGGGCGTGGGCCCGACGGACAACTTCGCGGGCAACTACGGCATCTACATCCAGAAGGATGCCAACCCTGCCGAGGGCTGGTCGTTCAACGACACCAACTACCTGCCGTACAACATCCAGGGCCTCACCGTCGCCGACGTGTCGAGCATCGACATCGCCCTCGACGGGCACTGGAACTACGGCGGCGGGGGGGCGTCGTTCCCCGCCATCGGGCAGCACAACCACGTCGCCACCGCCACGCCGGGCGCGTTCAGCTACGAGACGCTCGACGGGTTCAACCCGCAGGTCGGATCGTCCAACGTGATCGAGTTCAAGCTGGGCACGGCGTTCCTGCCGGCCGGTGCGGGCTTCACCTGGTTCGCCGGCACGCTGGACAACGGTTCGGAGATCGGGACCTACGACCTGACGGCCCCGACGCACGTGCCCGAGCCCATGACGCTGGGCCTGCTGGGCCTGGGCGGTGTAGCGCTGCTCCGCCGTCGCGGCCGCTAAGAAACAGACCCTGACCCTTCCCTTGCATCTACTCTCCCCCCGGGGGCGGGTCCGCACGCCGGGCCCGCCCCTCTTGTTGCGCTCCTGGGAGTGTGCCGGCGGAGAGGAGCGGTAGCGGTACTGGACTGTCTGCCCCCAGACGCAGCGCTGGGTGCCACCCTCAAGCGGCGCTGTTTGCCGCTTGGGGGTGCTCGACCCCAGCACCCCCAAACCGCGAGAAGCATGCGGCTTGGGGGTGGCGCGCAATCCGCACCTTCGGACAACCGGGCAGTACGGCGATTGAGGATGGACGGTGTACTACGGCTGGGGGGAGTGCTCCAGGGGCCAGCTTCCGCGGCTCTTCGCCTTCCCGTAGATCACCGCCGCTGCCGCGCGGAGGCTCTCCGGGCCCGGGCCGTAGGTGCAGATGACGGTGCCCGCCTTGTCCGGGACGGCCATGGGGTAGGGGGAGTTGGTGACGACCACGACGGGGATCCTGCGCTTCAGGAGGTCCTTCAGCAGGGCGTTGTTGCTGGGCGGGACCATCCGCCAGAACCAGTTGGTCATCACGACCGCGTCCACGGACGGGGCGAGCTGGAGGATCCGCTCGTGTTCGTGCGGTTCGGCGGCGAGCCAGGTGTCGCTCAGCACGGCGTTCATGGACTGGTCGAGCATGGCCTCGGTGAACGAGTGGGCGTGGTAGTGGTCGTCCCCGGGGAGGCTGCTGTCGGGGAGGCGCTGCTCGACGATGAGGACCTTCTGGCCCTTGGTGAGGGGGAGGAGGCCCTGGCGGTCGCGGAGGAGGGTGACGCAGCGGCGGGCGACGTCGCGGGCGAGCTTGGTGATGGACTCGTCGGCGTAGGTGGCGGTGGCGGCGTCGGGGTCCACCCGTCCGCCGGTGTCGAAGAGGCCCTTATCCATCTTCATGGTGAGGATGTGGCGGACGCGGTCGTCGAGTTCGCTCTCGGGGATGTCCCCGCGGCGGACCCAGCGCTTGATCTCGAAGAACGCTTGGGAGCGGAGTTCGTCGTCGAACTTGAGCAGGACCAGGTCCGCCCCGGCCGCGATGGCCATGGCGGAGGCGACGGGGACGCCCCATCGTTTGACGATGGCGCCCATGCCCATGGCGTCGGTGGTGATGACGCCCTGGAAGCCCAGTTCCCCGCGGAGGACGTCGGTGAGGATGCGGCGGGAGAGGGTGGCGGGGGTCTGGTCGTCGTCGAGGGCGGGGTAGGCGTTGTGGGCGGACATGATGGCCCGCAGGCCCTGGCGGATGAGGGCGCGGTAGGGGAGGAGTTCGACCTCGTCCATGCGCTTCCGCGACGCGCGGAGGATGGGCAGTTCGCTGTGGGCGTCGACCGACGAGTCCCCGCGCCCCGGGAAGTGCTTGCCGGTGGCGATCACTCCGCCCGCCTCCAGGCCCTTCATGAACTGCACGGCGTACTTGGCGAGGACCTCGGGGTCGTCGGAGAACGAGCGGACGTTGATCTCGGGGTTGTCGGGGTTGATGTTCACGTCGCACACGGGCGAGTGGATCATGTTGATGCCCATCGACGAGAGCTGCCGAGCGGTCGCCTCCCCCACCTGCCGGGCGAGCGCGGGCCCGCCCCCCGCCCGGAGGCCCATGCTCGCCGGGAACAGCCTCACGCCCCCGAACGGGTAGTCGTGCGAGAACCCGCCCTCGAAGTCGGTGGTGATGTGCAGCGGGACCCCGCAGCGGCGGTTCATGGCGATGTCCTGCATGCGGTTGGTCAGCTTGGCGTAGGCGGCGGGGGAGACGGCCGTGTTGCGGACGGGGAAGTTGAAGTGGGTCTCGGCGATGGTGAAGTAGTCGTCGGGGGGCTCCCAGCCCTTCACCTTGAGGTCCTTGTTGTAGTACCCGTGGATGGCGGACTCGGTGGCGTAGGGCTCGACGCGGAAGCCCCCGCAGTGCAGGCGGGTGACACACTCGATGAGGCTGGGAGTGACCATGCCCCCCCGCCACCAGAGCGTGAGGCACTGCCCGATCTTCTCGTCCAGGGTCATCCGCGCCAGCAGGTTCTCAACGCGATCGGCGGTACGCATGCGAGTCTCCTTTCGATGGGTCTCGAGATGATAGGGCAGGGGGAGGCGGTCGGCAAGGGAGGGCGCGGAACGGGAACGTTTGGGGAAGGAACTCTCTTGACATGCTCCCGAAGCGCGGTACGATGGGACGCGATCGATGCCCGCGTGCTCACGCGGGTACGGTCCTGCGCGTCCGCCGTCGCACCAGAGCCTGGTGCGGGACCCCCGCAGCCTTTCGGATCGGAGGAACATCCGCCGGGATCCTCGCATCCCCGCCGGATGGTGTGCTCAACGGAACGATGACCGCTTCATCGACTCGTCCGCGTAAACGGACGATAGGTCTACAGTGGAGGCGGCCAGAGGGCTTGGCAGTTCCAGAGTCCGCGGGCCGCCAGGAGAGCGCACCGACGGTGAGTGCTGGGAAAGGACGGACCATGAGCAGGGCGGGTTTCCTCGGAACGATCAGTGCAGTGTTGGTGGTGGCTCTGTGCGCCGCAAGCGCCCAGGCCGACGGGCGGGAGGCCCCGACGGCCGCCCCGTGGGACGGGGATCCGCTGGGGCACGTGCGATGGGAGGAGGGGGATCGCAGCGCTCCGCAGGCCGCCCCGTTCGCGGGCGACCCGCTGCAGCAGCGCAAGTACTTCGCCCCCAACGATCCGCTCTTCGCCCAGCAGTGGCACCTGGATAACACCAACGGATACCCGGACGTGAACGTCGTCCCCGCGTGGCAGCGGGGCGTGACGGGGTCGGGCGTGCTCATCGGGATCGTCGATGACAGCCTGCAGACGACGCACCCGGACCTGGCGCCCAACTACAACCCCGCCCATAGCTGGGACTTCGGGCAGAACGACGCGATCCCCGATCCGGTCTGGTCGGACGACAACCACGGCACGAGCGTCGCGGGCGTCGCCGCCGGGCGCGGGGGCAACGGGGTTGGCGTTACGGGGGCGGCCCCCGAGGCGGGCCTCGCGGGGTTGCGGATCGACTTCAACAACCAGACCGACGCCATGTTCGTCAACGCCACCCTCTATCACTCCAGCGGCACCGACACGAGCATCCAGGTCAAGAACCACAGCTACGGGACCAGCGTCCCGTTCATCGCCAACACCTCCCAGGTCAACGCCCTCGTCGCCTCCTCCGCCGCCGGAACCATCCACACCTTCGCGGCCGGCAATGAGCGGAGCTACCACGGGTACTACATCGACGTGGACAACAACGGGACGCTGACGGAAGACGTGGACTACGCGATCGACGCCGATGCGAGCAAGAAGGCGACGCAGAACGCGGACGAGTCCATCGCCGTCGCCGCCCTCGGGGCCGACGGGAAGCTCTCGCCGTACAGCAACTTCGGCGCCTGCGTGTTCGTGACCGCCCCGTCCAACGGGGCGTTGGGCAAGGGCATTGTGACGACCGACCGCACGGGTTCGGCCGGGTACAACAGCGGGTCCGACCCCATCGGCAACAGCGACTACACCAGCGCGTTCGGGGGCACTTCGTCGGCGAGTCCGCTGGTGGCGGGGGTCATGGCCCTGGGCAAGCAGGCCAACCCCAACCTGGATGTCCGCATGGCCAAGCACCTGCTGGCGCAGACGTCGCAGATGGTCGACGCCACCGACGCCAACTGGGTCGTCAATGCCGCCGGGTTCGAGTTCAGCGACAACTACGGCTTTGGGCTCATCGACGCCGACGCGTTCACGCTGGCGGCGACGCAGTTCTCGGGCGTCACCCCGCTGGTGACGGAGACCACGGGCACGATCAGCGTCGGGCAGGCCATCGGCTCGACCGGGGCGACGCTGATGCAGCAGTTCTCCCTCGACACTCCCGGTGCGCTCGAGGAGATCGAGGTGCGCCTGAACGTCAGCCACACGTGGCGGGGCGATCTGGAGGCGTTCCTGGTGTCTCCGGCGGGGACGGGCTACCGGCTGTTCAGTCGCAACTACGCGGACTCCTTCAACAACATCGACTGGACGTTCACCTCCAACGCCTACTGGGGCGAAAGTGCCGTGGGCGACTGGGCGCTGTACCTCGTGGACACCTGGCAAGGGGCCGACGACGGGATCTGGAACAGCTTCTCCGTGACGGCGAGGACCGGGTCGCTGATCGCCGTCCCCGAGCCCCTGACGCTCGCGATGCTCACAATGGGCGGTCTGGCGCTGCTCCGCCGCCGGCGGGCGTAGCGCATCGTCCCGGACGCTGACTGTGGGAGCGAGGCAGCGGGACAGGCAGGGCGGTTCTGTTTAGCGCCCCCTGGGCGTGTGCGTCTCCCCCTTGCGTGTCTGTGACATTCGTGTACGGGTCTACTGGTCCGCGTGCCTCGGGAGCGTGCGTACGTTTCCAGGGGCGGCGGCACTCGTCCAACGGTTGGATAGATCAGGAGGACGGACGTGATTCGACAGTTCATTGTCCTGCTCGCCGTGGGCTTGCTGACGGGGTCGGCGGCGATGGGGACGGTCATCACTTACGGGGACATGGACGTGTTGGGTACGCGGTCCTACTCCGCAAGCCCCACCGCCGGGGCGACGCTCGAAGGCCTCGCCGCCGGGGTCATCACCGACGCCTCCCTCTGGCAGAGCCACGGATTCCCCTTCAACCCCTCCGTGGGCGACTTCCCCGGGACCGACCAGATCTACGTCGGCAGCGCCCAGACGGGTTACCACGACGGGTACTCCCAGCACGCCGGAAGGCTCCACGGACCGCAAACGATTTCGCTGGACTACGCGTCGGCGGTCCCGGAGGGGCACCGGGTGGCGTCCCTGACTCTTGGCGTCGCCGCCGACGATTTCCAGCGGCCGTACTTCGGACAACCCTACACGGCGTGGATCAATGGTGCGCAGGACGCCACCCTCACCGGCAAGCTCAACGCCATCAACGAGACCGGACCCGTGGTACACTTCTTCACGATCGGGATCGATCCGCAGACGCTCACCGGCGGGCACGTCCTCACGCTGGCGATCGACCAGGGGGGAACGGGCGGGGACGGGTGGGCCATCGACTTCCTGACCGTCGGGGTGACGACGGAACCCATCCCCGAGCCCGCCACGCTCCTGCTGCTGCTGCCCGGACTGGCGATGCTGCGGCGGAAGCACTGACCGCGCCCCCGAAGTCCGAGCCCTCGGCAGTTCCCGCCCCGCGCGGGCGACGGAGACGCCTCTGTCGCCCGCGCGGGGCTTTGTTTACAATGGGCCCGCCTCGAAACGGGAACAGGCGCCGCGGGGCACACGCTGTCCGCACCCCCAGGCGCCTGCCCCCGTTTCGAGCCCCTGCGGGCGAACCGAACGCTCATGACGGGCGGTTCCCCGGTTCCGGACTCGCGAGCACGGGAGAGAGCATGGGCAGCCGATACGAGATGTTCGACCGCCGCCGCCTGCGGCTGGAACCGATCGAGAACCGCCAGAGCGATCTGACGCTCGACGCCATCCTGCGCGTGGGGGAGGCCCCCCTGCCGTTCGACCACCCCGCGCTGGGGCCCCTCGCGTCGGCGATCCTCAATGCCCGCCGCAACGGCTCAGCCGTGGTGCTGCTCATGGGCGCGCACGTCATCAAGCAGGGCTGCAGCCGCTACGTCATCGACCTGATCCGCCGCGGGTGGGTGTCGGCGGTGGCGATGAACGGGGCGTGCGCGGTGCACGACTACGAGTTCGCCCGCTTCGGGCGGACGAGCGAGTCCGTCGCCCGCTACGTCGCCGAGGGCCGCTTCGGGCTCTGGCAGCAAACGGGCGAACTCAACGACGCCGTCGCGGCCGGGGCCGAGGCGGGCCTGGGCTTCGGGGAGTCGGTGGGGCGGGCGGTTCTCGGCGGGGGGTTCCCCCACGCCGACGTCTCTATCTTCGCCGCCGCCCATGAAGCGTCCGTCCCCGCCACCGTGCACGTGGGGATCGGGTACGACATCGTGCACGAACACCCCAACTTCGACCCCGAGGCCGTGGCGGCCGCGAGCTATCGGGACTTTTTGATCCTGGCGGGGGTGATGGAGCGGCTGGAGGGCGGGGTGGTGCTGTGCTTCGGATCGGCGGTGATGGGGCCCGAGGTGTACCTCAAGGCCCTGTCGATGGTGCGGAACGTGGCCAGGCAGGAGGGGCGGGAGGTGCGGCGGTTCACGTCGGCGGTGTTCGACCTGCTGGACCTGCGCGGGGACCTCCGCGCCGAAGCGCCCAAGACCGCCCCGGAGTACTACTACCGCCCGTACAAGACGATCCTGGTCCGCACGGTCCGCGACGGCGGGGAGAGTCACTACATTCGCGGCGACCACCGCGCCACGCTGCCCGCGCTGCATGCGGCCGTGCGGGAGGCGGAGGGGGTTGGCCGGTCCGGCGCCGGCGGGGCGGATTGATACGCCTTCCAGGTAACCGTTCACGCCTTCGCAAACAGCAGCGAAGGCGTGAAGAAAAGGGTCCGCCGGGATCCGATGGCGGGATGGGCGCAGGCGGGATCGGCGCAGGGAGCATCGAAAAAGGGGACTGGCGCAGGGAGCATCGAAAAAGGGGACTGGCTCCGTAGCGGCATGCTTCTCGCCGCGCAGGTGCCTGTCCCCTTTTTCGAGGCGGTGCGGGACTCCTCGCCCGCACCCCGTGAACGGTTACCATTCCAGGTGATTCTCATGCAGCGTCGGTCTGACGTGGTTGCTCCCGTCTCCGCCAAGGCTCCGCCGAGGCAAGCCGCTGCGCTCCGCAAACCACGGCACCCACCCGAGAATTGAGTGGAATGCGTATCAGGCACCCGCGCGAGAACTCAGCGGGACGCGTAGGATCGTCCGGTTGCTCTCCTCTACTCCGCGGCTCCCGATCCGCTCCCCTGCGGGGCCGGGCCGTCGCTCCCCGGGGCCGCCTCGCCCCATGCGTTCGCCCCCGCGGGTCCGGGTTCTGCTGCCGGCGGTGGTGGGGGCGTTGGGGCGGGCAGCGGCACCCCGGCGGGGAGGCTCAGGGTGATGCAGTGGAGCTGGCCGTCCTGGACCGCCAGCAGATCCGCGCGGATGGGAAGGATCTTCCAGTCGGGGAGCAGCTCGGAGTAGAGGTCCAGAGCCCGCTGCTGCTGGATCGGGTCGACCTCGGAGTACACGGGCACCAGGAGCACGCCGTTGGCGAAGACCACGTTGGTGTACGAGTAGAACAGCCCCCCGGTGGGCGCGGGGGTGTCGATGCGGCGGATGCGCATGGGTCCGCAGGGGGTCTGCACGCGGGCGAGGGCGTCGGCGGCGTCGTCGAGGATCTGGGCGTTGATCGGGTCCTGGGCGGGGTCGTAGCGGGCGACGACGGCGAGGTCGGGGGCAACGAGGGTCACGAAGACGTCCACGTGCCCGGTCGATTCCCCCGACAGCGTGGGCAGCGCCACCCACTGATCGAACCCTGCATACTCCGCAAACAGGGCGGCGATGGCGTTGGCGTCGGGGAGGGTGTCGGCGTTGCGGTCGAGAACGGCCGTCGTCGTCACCGCCAGCCCCGCCCCGTTGGTCAGGAGGTTGCCGCCCTCGAGGCGGAGGGGCACGTGGGCAAGGGGCAGCCGCAGCCACTGGGAGAGGGCGGCGGGCAGGGCGTCGTCGAGGGGGCGCTGGATGTCGGAATCGGCGATGACGTAGTCGAAGTCGGCGAGGACGAAGGTTCCGTCGGCGCGGCGGACGACGAGCGGGCCGTAGTCGCGGATCCACATGCTGTCCAGGGGCATCGTGAGGAAGCGGACGGCGTGGGGGGGGAGGCGGTGCTGCTCCAGCATGGCCCGGGCCATGCGCTCCTCGTCCTCGCAGGAGACGATCCCGACGAGCGTGATGCGGTCGTGGAGGGCCTCGACGATCTCGGCGAAGACGTTGGGCGCGCCCGCGAGGATGGGGCCGCACACGAAGATCAGGGCCTGCTGGGGCGCGAACTCCGCGGGCGGGGGGATCGTGTCCGCGAGGGGGGCGACGGCGAAGGGGGACGGTGCGGGCGGGGCGGCGGGCGCGGCGGGGGAGGGGGGCGTCTGCTCGCGCGGCTGCGCAGCAGGCACGGACGGCCGCGCTACGGGCCGCAGGGGCCGGGCAATGGCCACCCGACCCAGCGCGAACCCCCCCACCAGCGAAGCGACCCCCAGAAGGATGACGTACCGCCGCCGCAGACCGTTCCGCCTGGCAGAGCCATGACGCAAGGATATCTCCAACGATGCCGCGGTGGGGGAGGACGCCCGCGCAGTACTTCCACCGCCGTCATATGGCAGCGGCGCACACGCCCCACTGACCGTAAGCAATCGCCGTGCCACCCCGTAATCCGGCGCGGTCCTCCCGTGCCGGTGCGTCAACGAATGCCCGCCAAGGGGGGCAACTGCTCCCGGGACGCGGTCGGCACGCGATCGGGCGGGCCAAATTCGGGCCCGCCCTTCCGGTTTTGGGTGTGACAACGAGAGTGGGGGAGCGACTTCGGGTCCGAAAGCCCCTTCCGGCTCCGTGGCGCCGTCACTGACATGGGGGCCAGTGGAAAGGGGACAGCAGGGACTGGGGCGAAAGAAAACAGAATTGTTGCTTCCGATTCTCCGGTTCCGTGGTCTAAGATCGGATATTGCAGTGCCGATAGTCGACTTGTCGGTATCTCGGGAGAGGGGCGGCCCGGGCGGACAGTGTGTCGCTCTGGAGCCGGTCTTCGTCCCGAGGCCGATCTTGAACGCGGGAGTACTGGTATGCTGGTTCGGGTACACGTGGTGGTGGAGGATCCGGAGCTTCGCTCGCGGATCTGCGAGGGTCTGGATGAGACGGGGGTGCTGGTCACGGTGACGGCCGAGCGGGCGCGGCTGTGGGATCGTCTGCGGCGGCAGGAGGCGGATTTGATCATCATTGCCGAGGCCATGCTGCCCCCGCCCCCCACGGAGGGGGTGGCGCTGCTGCGGGCGCTGCCGGACGAGCCGAACGTGGTCGTGCTCGCCGACCGCGAGGACGCCGAGGAGCGGGCCCGCCTCCTCATCGCCGGGGCCGCCGCCGTCCTGCATCGCGACCTGCCCCCGGCGATCCTCAGCCAGACGCTTCGCGCCATGATCACCGAGCGCGCCGAACGGAGGCGCCTGCAGACCTCCGCCCTCGACGCCGAGCCCACGCCCCGACTGAACGACTTCGTCTCCGACAGCCCCACGATGCAGATGTTTCTGGGCACGGTGCAGCGCCTGGTGGCCGTGGACAGCTCCCTGCTGATCGTGGGGGAGACGGGGGTGGGCAAGGAGCACCTGGCGCGGGCGATCCACGCCGAGTCCCCCCGCTCCCGCGGCCCGTTCGTCGCCGTCAGTTGCGCCGCCATCCCCGACGCGCTGCTGGAGAGCGAGCTGTTCGGGCACGAGCGGGGCGCGTTCACGGGAGCGGTTCGCCCCCGCCGCGGGTACTTCGAGTTGGCGCACGGGGGCACGATCTTCCTCGATGAGATCGGGGACATGCCGCTGTACCTGCAGGGCAAGCTGCTGCGGGTGCTGCAGGACCGGGCGATCCAGAAGGTGGGGGGGGAGCGGGTGATCCCGGTGGACGTGCGGGTGATGGCGGCGACGAACCGCGACCTGAACTCGGCCGTGAAGCAGGAGCGGTTCCGCCAGGACCTGTTCTACCGTCTGGGGGTGGTCACGCTGGAGGTCCCCCCGCTGCGGGAGCGGCGGGAGGACGTCCCCCGCCTCGCCGAGCGGGTCATGCGGACCGTCATCGCCCGCCTGGGCTCGCGCGTGGAGTACATGAGCGATGACGCGATGGAGGCCCTGATCCGCTACGACTGGCCGGGGAACGTCCGGGAGCTGATGAACGCCATCGAGCGGGCGGTGCTGCTGTGCGAGTCGCGCGAGCTGACCCTGTCGGACCTGCCGGCGGCGATCGGGGGCCCGCCCCCGATGGTCATCACGGCGCAGCACGAGGCGGCGGGCATGCTGGGGCCCTCGCTCCCCCCGGAGTGGCTCAAGCAGCCCCTGCGGGAGATCCGCCAGCGGGTGATCGACTCGGTCGAGAAGGCCTACCTCACCGAACTGCTGAAGGATACCCGCGGGCGGATCGGCGAGACCGCCCGCCGCGCCGGGCTCCAGCCGCGATCGCTCTTCGAGAAGATGCGCCGCTACAGCCTGCGCAAGGAGGATTACAAGGACCTGCGCTCCTGAGCGGGGGCACCGTCCCGCGCGAGGCGCGTCTCCGGGCGGCCGCGCCGCTTCTGTCACAGTTCGGCGCCCTCTGGCGTGCACACTGCGCACGGGGCTTGCCGAGCCAGCCGCCTGTTCAGTAGAATGCCCCCCGGGTCGGAGTGGCGAATCTGCAGCGCCCTGAGGGGGGAGGGCCTCGGTAACGGATTGCTTGGTTTGGGTTGAGGAATGTAGTTGCATGGCACATGGAATGGACTCGCTCCGACCGGGCGACCACGTCTGCTGGATCTACCAGTCCCCGGCCGATCGGCAGCGGGTGACGGAAGCGTTCGTTCGCGACGGGCAGGCGCGCGGGGAGGCGGTGGTCTGCATCAGCGACAGGCCCGAACTGCTGCCTCTGCCCGCAGTCGAGGCGGGGGTCCCCGGCGGATCCCCGGTGGTGGTGCGCCCGAGCGAGCTGTGGGGGGAGGCGGGACCGGGGGGCGAGCGGGCGCTGATGGAGCGGCTGGGGCGGTGGGCGGGGCTGGGCGAGCAGGAGCCCGTGCGGGTGCTGCTGGACATGGCCTGGGCCCACGAGGCTGACGGCTCCCCGGACCGTCTGCATCGCTGGGAGGACGAGGTCGCCGCCCTGTGGGAGCGGCGGTCGTGGCTGGTGATCTGCGGGTACGAGCGT
>JAWLCQ010000156.1:0-12108 GCA_041687095.1 Phycisphaerae bacterium
GGCCATCCGGTCCTGCGACAGCGCGAGCGTCTCCGTCCGCCCCCGCCCGGGCGGGGCCTGGTCGATCACGCTCACGTCGAGGTCCCCGAAGACCGTCAGGGCCAGCGTCCGCGGGATGGGAGTGGCCGTCATCACCAGGTAGTGCGGGGCGTGCCCCTTGCCGCGGATCCCGCTCCGCTGCCGAACCCCGAACTTGTGCTGCTCGTCCACGACCACCAGGGCGAGCTGCGCGAACCGCACGCCCTTGCTCAGCAGCGCGTGCGTCCCGACGATGATGTCGATCTCCCCGCTCGCGAGGGCTTCGAGGACGGCGCGGCGGTCCTTGGCGGGCTGCCCGCCCAGCAGGAGCCCCACGCGGACGCGGGAGCCCTCGAGGTACTGGACGATCTTCTCGCAGTGCTGGCGGGCGAGGATCTCCGTCGGGGCCATGATGGCCGCCTGCTTGTGGTTCGCCACCGCCAGCAGGGCCGCGTAGAGCGCCACGACCGTCTTGCCCGAGCCCACGTCGCCCTGGAGGAGGCGGGACATGGGGCGCTGGCGGGCGCAGTCGGCGGCGATCTCGCGGATCGCGCGGTCCTGGGCGTCGGTGAGCGGGAAGGGGAAGCGGGCGCGGATGCGGCGGTCGATCTCCTCGCTGTTGGGCAGCGGATGGGCGGGGCGGGTCTTGGAGCGCAGGCGGAGCAGCGCGATGCCCAACTGCATGAGCAGGCACTCGTCGTAGGCCATGCGCCGGCGGCCGGCCTCCCACTGGTCGCGGTCCTCCGGGCGATGCATTGCCGCCACCGCCGCCGGGCGCGGAAGCAGGGCCCGTTCCTTGAGGTAGGCGTCGTCGAACCAGCGCGGGATGAGCCGCGGGGCCTCGGGCAGGACGTACTGGACGGTCTGGGCGATGACGTTACTGCTCAGCTTGCCCCCGGCGGGGTAGACGGGGAGCAGCTCGTCCTTGTCCAGGCGCACCGACCCGCCCGAGTCCCACAGCACGTGGAACGTGGGGTTGACGAACTGCGGGTAGTTGCGGAACAGCGAGACCTTCCCGCTCACCGCCAGCGTCATGCCCTCCTGGATCTGCCCGCGCAGGTACAGCCCGTGGAACCAGCGGACGTTGACGAGGGCGGTCCCGTCGTCGAGCGTACACTCGAACCAGGGGACCTTGCAGTAGGCGTTTTCGCGGGTCTCGACGACCTGGCCGACGACGGAGGCGTTGGGCTCGTCGCCGCGGAGGGTCACCATGGGCTGCCCCTGGCGGCGGAGGTCGAAGCGGCGCGGGAAGTACAGCAGCAGGTCCTCGACGGTCTCGATCCCGAGCTGTGCGAGCTGCTCAGCGCGAGCGGGCCCGACCTTCGGGACGAAGCGTACGGGCGTATCGAGCTGCAGTTCGGCCACGGGGGTTCCGGTTCGTCCGCCCTACTGCGCGGGGATCAGGATCTCTTTGCCCACGGGCAGCTTCTTCGGGTCCAGGCCGGGGTTCATCGCCTGGATCTCCTGCCATCGCTTCCCGCTGCCCAGGTACCGCTGGGCGAGGGAGTACAGCGTGTCCCGCGGCTGGATGGTGTGGGTGCGGACCTGGGGGGCGGGGGGCGGGGGCGGGGCGGCCTCGACGGGCTCGAACGCCTGCCCGCCGACGGACGGGCCCATGTCCACGTCGGTGTAGGGCCCCGTCTCCACGCCGGGGCGGAGGTCCGCGTCGGAGCGGACGGGCGGCTCCTGGTCGATGGAGACGGTCTGGGAGCCCTGCGGCGTGCAGCCCCCACCGAGAACCAGCAGCCCTGCGGCGGCGAGGGCGAAAATCATCGAGTAGCGCATGCGTCTTCCCTTTCGCATTCGGTTGTCCTTGAGGCCAGCGGCCATCTTACCGCCCCCACGTCGCGTGTCAACATGGCCGACGCAGGAACCAGCGACGCTCTGCAGAATGTTAGCGCCGGCCGCACCGCCTACCACCGAGCCCGCGACCGCCGTCCCCGGCCCCGCCCCTGTCGATATGCCAGGGCCTGCGCGCCTGGGACGTGCCAAGCGTCTGCGTTGCCCCAAGCGCCTGCGACGCCCAAGCGCCTGCGACGCCCAAGCGAGGGACGCCCAAGCGAGGGACGCCTCCAATGCGTGCGCCGCCCCAAGCGCGTGCAATGCCTCAAGCGCGTGCGTTGGGGGTCTCCTGACCCCCAACGTCCCGGAACGTCAACGAACGCTTCCGCGACAGCGTCATGGCGGCGCTTCGGTCGCGGCGGTCCCCGCCGCGAAGGGGGCGCTCCAACGACGCTGACGCGGAGGCGCCCCTCGCCCCTCCCGGACGCCGGGGGTCAGGAGACCCCCGGCGCAGACGCGTGGGAGGGGGGTCAGGAGACCCCCGGCGCATGCCTTCGAGGCCTGGGTGTGGCATCTGAGGGTGGACGCTCGGACCGCCGTCCCCGGCCCTGGCCCTGCTGGCCTGCTCGGGCGCCCCCGGACGCAGTCCGGGGGCGTTCGTGACTCGCCCCTACCCCGTCGGGCCGTAGCTCTCCCCGTTCGCCGCCAGGTGCATCGCCAGGTATCGCCCGGTGTGGCTGACGGCGTCGGCGGCGACGACCTCGGGGGGGCCCTCGACCATGATCCGTCCCCCCCCGCCCCCGCCCTCGGGGCCCAGGTCGATGATCCAGTCGGCGCACTTGATCACATCGAGGTTGTGCTCGATCACGAGGATCGTGTTGCCCATGTCCGCCAGGCGGTTGAGCACGTTGAGCAGGTTATGGATGTCCGCGAAGTGCAGGCCCGTGGTCGGCTCGTCCAGGACGTACAGCGTATGGCCGGTGGACGTCTTGCCCAGTTCCCCGGCGAGCTTCACCCGCTGGGCCTCCCCGCCCGACAGCGTCGTCGAACTCTGCCCCAGCTCGACGTAGCCCAGCCCCACGTCGTTGAGGGCCTTGATGAGCTGCTTGATCTTCGGGAAGCTGTCGAAGAACCCCAGGGCGTCCTCGACCTTCATCGCCAGCACGTCGGCGATGTTCTTGCCCTTGTAGCGGATCTCCAGCGTCTCGCGGTTGTACCGCGTCCCCTTGCACTCCTCGCACGTCACGTACACGTCGGGCAGGAAGTGCATCTCGATCCGCTTGACGCCCTGGCCCTGGCAGGCCTCGCACCGCCCGCCGCGAACGTTGAAGCTGAACCGCCCGGGCTTGTACCCGCGGATCTTCGCCTCGCGGGTCTTGGTGAACAACTGGCGGATCTGGTCGAACACCCCCGTGTACGTCGCGGGGTTGCTCCGCGGGGTGCGGCCGATGGGCGACTGATCGATCTCGATGACCTTGTCCACCTTCCCCACGCCCAGGATCTTGTCGTGCTCGCCCGGCTTGTCCCCGGTGCCCGACACCCGCCGCTTCAGCGCCCGCAGCAGCGTCTGGTTCACCAGCGTGCTCTTGCCCGACCCGCTCACGCCCGTGATGCACACGATCCCGCCCAGCGGGAACTTGACGCTGATGTTCTTGAGGTTGTGCTCCCGGCAGCCGCGAAGCTCCAGGCAGCGCTTGGGGCTCACGCTCCGCCGCTGGGTGGGCAGGGCGATGCGCAGGCGCCCCGACAGGTACTTGCCCGTCACGGACTCCTCCGACGCGCAGATGTCCGCCACCGTCCCCTGCGCCACCAGCCGCCCCCCGTGCCGCCCCGCCCCGGGGCCCATGTCGATGACCTGGTCGGCCGAGCGGATCGTCTCCTCGTCGTGCTCCACCACCAGCACGCTGTTGCCGATGTCCCGCAACTGCACGAGCGTCCGCAGCAGGCGCTGGTTGTCCCGCTGGTGCAGGCCGATGGTGGGCTCGTCGAGGACGTAGCACACCCCCACCAGCCGCGAGCCCACCTGCGTCGCCAGGCGGATCCGCTGCGCCTCGCCCCCGCTGAGCGTGGCGCTGGTGCGGTCGAGGGCGATGTAGTCCAGCCCCACATCCGCCAGGAACCGCAGGCGGTCGCGGATCTCGCGGAGGATCGTCTCGGCGATGTGGGACCGCTCGGTGTCCAGGTGCAGCGAGTCGAAGAACTCCAGCGCCTCGACGATGCTCATCCGCGTGACGTCGCGGATGTTCTTCCCGTCCACCGTCACCGCCAGCGCCGCCGGCCGCAACCGCGCCCCCTCGCACGCCGGGCAGGGCTGCTCGGACATGTACGTGTGGAGCTTGGCCTTGACGTACTCGCTCTCCGTCTTCTTCCACCGCCGCGCGAGGTTCGGCACTACGCCCTCCCACCACGACCCCCCGTCGCCGTACATCAGCGTCTTGCGCATCGCCGCCGAGAGGTTCTCGTACGGTTCGGTGGGGCTGATCCCCTGCTCGCGGCAGAACGCGCGGAGCTGGCGGTTGTAGAAGATGTTCATCCGCTTCCCGCAGTGCCGCCACGCGTCCACCGCCCCCTCCGAGAGCGACAGCGCCGGGTCGGGCACGATGAGTTCGGGATCGAACTCCAGGATCGTCCCCAGCCCGTCGCAGCTCTCGCACGCCCCGTAGGGCGAGTTGAAGCTGAACATCCGGGGCGCCAGGTCCTCCAGGCTCGACTCGGGGTGCTCCGGGCAGGCGTACGTCGCGCTGAACAGCAGGTCCTTCCACCCCGCGTACCGCGCGTCGCTCGGGGCCGCCGACGGATCGTCGGGCGGCTTCTCGTTGGGCTCGTAGCTGATGATCACCAGCCCGCTGGACAGCCCCAACGCCGTCTCGATGCTGTCCGACAGGCGGATCGTCACCGCGTCCTTGAGGACCAGGCGGTCGACGACCACCTCGATGGTGTGCTTCTTGTTCTTGTCGAGGTCGGGCAGGGCCTTGAGGTCGTGGATCTCCCCGTCGATGCGGACGCGGACGAACCCCTCCCGCTGCACGTGGCGGAGGAGTTCCTGGTGCTGGCCCTTCTGCCCGCGGACGATGGGGGCGAGGACCATGAACCGCGTCCCGTCGCCCAGGGTGCGGGTGGCGTCGACCATCTGGGAGACGGTCTGCGAGGCGATCGGGCGCCCGCACACCCAGCAGTGCGGGGTCCCCACGCGGGCGAACAGCAGGCGGAGGTAGTCGTAGATCTCCGTCGTCGTCGCCACGGTGCTGCGGGGGTTGGACCCCCCGGACCGCTGCTCGATGGCGACGGTGGGCGGGAGGCCCTCGATGTGCTCGACGTCGGGCTTGGAAAGCTGCTCGAGGAACTGGCGGGCGTACGACGAGAGGCTCTCGACATACTTCCGCTGGCCCTCGGCGTAGATGGTGTCGAAGGCGAGCGAACTCTTGCCCGACCCGCTGAGGCCCGTGATGACGACGAGTTGATCCCGCGGGATCCGCACGTCCACGGACTGGAGGTTGTGTTCCTTGGCCCCGAGGATGACGATCTCGCGGCTCATGGCGGCGGCCGCGGCGGCCGCCTTCTCGCGGTCCCCTCGCATCGGTGCGTCCTCTTCATTCGACCGGGAAGCAGGCAGGGCGGGGGCGACGGTGGGTGCGGGGGCAACGGGCGCGGCGGCGGCGGGCGTACGGGGGGGATCAAAGGCCTCGCCGTTGCCCCCGGCCGTCGGCCGGGCGCTCGGCGACTCCTCCACCGCCGTCGTGTCCTCCGGCGGGATCCCCTCACGGACCTGCGCGTCGTCGGGCGGCGTGGCCACCTTCCGTGCCTTCCTGCGGGTCGAGGTTGTGCTCTTGCGTTTTGCCATCACTGCAGAGCCTCGTAGTATACCAACTCCCTCCCCTCCCTACAACGCAAGCAGCAACCCCAAGCGAACCAACACCCACCCGCACGCCAACCGTGCGGAACGAACCCATCAACCGCCCCCCCCCGCCCGGCCGCCTCCACCCCTCTCCCCTCGGGGAGAGGATGTCGCGCAGCGACAGGTGAGGGGGCCCCACGCCCACCAGCCGGCCTCCCTGTGCGGAACAAAGCCATCGCCGCCATCGTGCGGAACGAACCCAAACGTGCGGAACAAAGCCAACCGCAACGTGCGAAACAAACCCACCGTGCGAAACAAACCCACCGAGCGAAACGGGGACTGGCTCCGAAGGGGCATGCCGTTCGCCCCGAAGGTGCCTGTCCCCCTTTCGCGGCCGAACTCGCACCGCCGTGCAAAACAAACCCATCTCGCCTCCTCCCAACCGTGCGGAACGAACCCAGCGCAGACTATTCCGATTTCCGGCCCTCCCACCCCTCTCCCCGCGCCAAGGGCATCTGCACATCCCGGAGAATGAGCGGGGATGAACGCAGATGAACGCAGATACGGAGAGAGCAGGGATACAGGGGATACAGGGGATACGATGGTAAAGGGCTGGAGGGCAAAGGGTTCTGCGAACTGCCTGTCCTGTTTCTTCTCCTGATCCGCGTTCATCTGCGTTCATCCCCGCTCATCTTCGGGTGGTCTAGAGACCGACGCCCCCCCGGGGAGAGGGCGTCCCGCAGCGACAGAAGTGAAAACAAAGCCATCGCTCCCTCGCGAAAACAAACCCATCTCGCCGCCTCCCGACCGTCGAGAACAAACCCAACCGCCGCTCCACCGCAGGCGCAGCGACGGGCGCGGAGAGCATACCGCCGAACCGCGGACCGCCAAGGAATATCGCGGAACAAAGCTGCAACCAAAGCAATACCATAGGTTTGCAGCACCGAGATTCCTCTGTCTGCCCCCCCGCTTTCAGGGCCTCCCGACCGCTCGCGGGCGAATTGACGCCCGTGTACCACCCGCGTGCTGCCGCCGGGCCGCCGGAGCAGGCCGCCGGAGCGGCCTTGCCCGGCGGGGCCGGGGAGGGTTCAATGTGCTCTTGCCCGGCCACCCAAGGAACCCCACCATGCTTGCCAGACGACTCGCGACCAACCCCATCCTCACCCCCGACTCCGATCCGTCCATCGGGGCCAACATCAACGGCCCCTCGCTCCTCCGCGTCCCGGACTGGGTCGCCAACCCCCTCGGGCGGTACTACCTCTACTTCGCCCACCACCAGGGCCAGTTCATCCGCCTGGCGTACGCGGACGACCTGGCGGGCCCGTGGCGGGTGTACGCCCCCGGGGTGCTGCCGCTCTCCCACGCCCCCTGCCGCCACCACCTCGCCTCCCCGGACGTACACCTGGACCCCGCCGCCCGGCAGTTCCGCATGTACTTCCACGGGGTGACGGATCACGGCCAGCAGACCTTCCTCGCCGTCTCCCGCGACGGGCTCGCCTTCGAGCCCACCGGGGCCGAGCCCCTGGGCCCGTTCTACTTCCGCGTCTTCGAGCACGAAGGCGCGTGGTACGCCGTCGCGAAGGTCGGGAACGAGGGCGGGGGCCTCCTCCGCTCGCCCGACGGACTCACGCCCTTCGAGCGCGGGCCCGACGTCATCCCCCGCATGCGTCACGCCGCCCTCCGCCGCCTGGGCCCCCGGCGGATGGAGATCTACTTCTCCCGCGGGGGCGACTGCCCCGAGAGCATCCTGCGGACGCAGATGGGCCTCTCGGGCCACTGGCGGACGTGGACCGTCGGGGACTTTGAACTCGTCCTCGCCCCCGAGGCCCCCTACGAGGGCGCCGACCTGCCCCTGGAACCCTCCGCCTGGGGCGCCATCCATCGCCCCGCCAACCAACTCCGCGACCCCGCCATCTACGAAGAGGACGGCCGAGCGTGGCTGGTCTACTCCGTCGCGGGCGAGAGCGGGCTGGCGATGGCGGAGATCTTGGAGTAGCTGTCAGCGATCAGCGATCAGCTTTGAGTCTTGAGCAGGTGTAGGGCGCGCAGAGGGCGGAGCGAAGCGCAGTCCTCTGCGCGCGGGAGCCCGCATCCCGCGCGCAAGCGTCTCCGCTTCGCTACGACGCTTGCACGCCCTACCTGATCGCTGCGCGAAGGGGGCGCTCCAACGACGCTGACGCGGAGGCGCCCCTCGCCCCTCCAGGACGCCGGGGGTCAGGAGACCCCCGGCGCAGACGCGCGGGACGGGTCAGGAGACCCCCGGCGCAGGAGGTGCGCGCATTGCCCCGGGCGCGTTGCGGATCAGGAGACCCGCCACGCCCCCCCGCTACAATCCGTCATGTCCGCGAGACGATCATCGGGGGTCCTGCTGCCGCTGTTCTCCCTGCCCGGGGGGCACGGGATCGGGGACATGGGGCCGGGCGCCTACGCCTTCATCGACTGGCTGGTCCGCGCGGGGCAGCGGCTGTGGCACCTGCTGCCGCTGGCGCCCGTCCTGCTGCGGAGCTACTCGCCGTACTCGGCGGCGTCGGCGATGGCCGGGGAGCCGCTGCTCATCAGCCTGGAGCTGCTGCGCGACGAGGGGTTGCTCGACAGGTCCGACCTCGCCCATCCGCCCGGCCTATCCCGCGACCGCGTCGCGTACGGCCAGGTCGTGCCATTCAAGCACCAGCTCCTCACGAAGGCGTGGCGGCGGTTCGCGGCGTCGCCCCCGCCCGAGTTCGGGACGTTCTGCGAAGAGCACGGCGAGTGGCTGGACGACTTCGCCCTCTACTGGGCGCTCTGCCGCCACCACAAGACGAGCCAGTGGATCGAGTGGCCCAGCGCGGTCCGCACCCGCAAGCCCGAGGCCCTGGAGCGCGCCCGCGAGGAACTGCGGGACGAGTACGAGCGGACGCGGTTCGTGCAGTACGTGTTCTACCGCCAGTGGAAGGCGCTGCGGGCGTACGCGCGGAAGCGCAACGTCCACCTCATCGGGGACATCCCGCTGTTCGTCTCCTACGCGAGCTGCGACGTGTGGCGCAAGCCCGCGCTCTGGAAGCTGGGGCCCGACCTCCGCCCGCGCGTGGAGGCCGGCGTGCCCCCACTGGGCAAGGGCGACCGCGGACAGCGATGGGGCATGCCCGTCTACGACTGGTCCGCCCATCAGGCGGAGGGCTTCGCGTGGTGGCTGCGGCGGATCGACCGCTGCTCGGAACTGTACGACTGGATCCGCTTCGACCACTTCCGCGGACTGCTGGCGACCTGGGAAGTGCCCGTCGACGCCCCCTCGCCCCGCCACGGACATTACGAGGACGTGCCCGGGGACGAATTGCTGGGCGCCATCCTCCGCCGGCTCGGACACCTCCCGCTCCTGCCCGAGGTCCTGGGCGACATCACCCCGGCCGTGCTCGCCATGGTCGACCGATGGGACCTCCCGCACATGCGCGTGCTGCTGGGGGCCTTCGGGGGCGACTATGCCCAGAGCCTCGACGCACCCCACAACTACCCCGCCCGCAGCATCGCCTTCACGGGCAACCACGACATGGAACCCGCCCGCGGCTGGTTCCGCCACGCCGACGATCGCACCCGACAGAACCTCGCGAGAACGCTGGGGCACGCCCCGAAGGACGGGAGCGTCCACCGGGACCTGGCGAGGCTCGTGCTGCTCAGCGTCGCGGAGATGGCGATCGTGCCCCTGCAGGACGTCGTGGGGCTCGACGAGTCCGCCCGCATCAACACCCCAGGGACCCGGCAGCGGAACTGGCAGTGGCGGGCGACGGCGCTGCCCGGGGCGGGCCCGACGGACTGGCTTCGCGGGCTGACGGAGCTGGCGGGGCGGGCGTGAGGAGGGGAGCTTATAGCGATCAGCTTTCAGCTTTGAGTCTTGAGCAGGTGTAGGGCGCGCAGAGGACGGAGCGAAGCGGAGTCCTCTGCACACGGGAACCCGCATCCCGCGCGCAAGCGTCTCCGCTTCGCTACGACGCTTGCACGCACTACCGGCTGATCGCTGATGACTGAACGCTGACAGTTGATCGCTGATCGCTGATAGCTGATAGCTCCGCCGGCGGTCACGCGTGGTCCAACTCCATCATCCGCTTGCGGTAGTGCATGTAGTTGGCGAACGAGACGTTGTCGGGCACGCCGTGGTCGCACGTGGGGACGTACCCGCCGCGCTTGAGCATGAAGGGGATGATCCGCTCCAGGTGCTCGTCGATCGCCTCGGGGCCGGCGGCCAGGACGCGCTTGTCGATCCCGCCCAGCAGGACGAGGTTGGGGTACTTCTTCGCGATCTCGACGACGTCGTTCCCGGCGGCGACCTCGATGGGCAGCAGCGCGTCGAGGCCCAGCTCGAGGTACAGGTCGGTCGCCTCCGCGCAGTTGCCGTCCGTGTCGAGCTGGAAGCGGAGGCGCTTGGTGGACTGGCGGCGGCGGATGTTGTCCAGGAGCTGCTGGTAGTAGGGGAAGAGGAACTCGCGGACCATGTCGGGGCTGATGAGCAGCCCGTGGTTGTAGCAGATGTCCTCGGCGAGGAAGACGGTGTCGATCTCGGTCTGCTGCTGGACACGGGAGGCGACGGCGTCGCTGAGGTCGAGCCACGCCTGCATCATGCGGTGGATGAGGTCGGGGTGGTCGAGGAACATGTAGCAGACCTCCTCGGGCCCGATCATCGAGCGGAGGTACATGTACCCCCCGACCCCGGTGAGGACGATCATCTTGCCCTCCGCATCGGCGGAGCGGAGGTTGGCGAGGGTCTGGTCGAAGCCCTTCCAGCGCTCGGGGGTGGCGGGGTCGAGGCGGGGGGCGACGACCTCGTCCCAGTCGCGCCGGCAGGCGACGGCGTGCTGGACGTAGGTGGGCATGAACCCGTGGCGGCGGCCCTTGAAGACCTTCAGGACGCGTCCGGCGTGGTCGCGGACGATCTCGTGGTCGTCCCCGCTCTCGAGCACCTCGGGCACGAAGGCGGGGACGAGGGCGGGCTCGCACCAGCCCAGGCGCCCGATGCCCACGTCGGCGGGCGGGTCCCATCCGAAGAGCTGGTTGTGGTCGGCGTCGGGGGCCATGCCCTCGCTCTTCCAGCGGTCGAGGGCCTCGGTCCAGATGTAAAACTCCCGCCGGAACAGGTGATCCACCGGCCGGAATTCGTACGTCGCGCGAAGTCGTTCCACGTTGTTCATGCGTTCATCCTTCCTGGAACGCATGGAGGTAGTGCGGCGCGGGCGAAAAGGCAAGGGGAAATGCTCGCCCTCACGCCGCCTTCGCGCTCGCCTCTCGGCCGGGGACGACGACGGCGAGATGCTGGGGGAGGACCTCGTAGTGCAGAGGGGGCTCGACGCGCTCGATCTCCCCGTCGGAGACCATGTCCACCCGCCGCGCGGGCGAGTGGATGACCAGCGAGCGGGCGCGGAGCATGCGGACGTTCGGGTCCTGCCGCCACCGCCCCCCCGCGAGCGACACGCCCAGGCGGAGCATGTCCAGCGGCCCGTGGTGCGTGCCGACGTAGATGACCAATTCGCCCCCGGCGAGGTCCTCGCGGTGCGGGAAGAGGCTGGGCCTCTCCTCGTACTCGTTGACGGCGACCATGACGGCCGCCGCGGGCAGGCGGTCGTGCTTGCCCTCGATCTCGATGTCCACGTGGAGGCGCTCGTTCCGGCGGACGATGTCGATCAGGATGGGCGCGACGCGGCGCCAGGAGTCGAGGCGGCCCCCGCGGCCGCGTTCGCGCCCCCGCATGATGCGGGCGAAGAACCCGAGGGTCGCGTTGTGCAGGAACAGCCGCCCGTTGACGCGCCCGGCGTCGATGTGCTTGACCTCGCCCCGCAGCAGGGCGGGGATGGACTCGTCGAGGTCCAGGGGCACCTGCAGCTCGCGGGCGAGGAGGTTGAACGTCCCCAGCGGCAGGACGCCGAAGGGCTTGCCGGCCGCCCCGAGGATCTCGGCGGCCGACCGGGTCGTCCCGTCGCCCCCGCCGATGAGGATGCGGTCGGCGTCGCTGTCGGCGAGGCGGCGGAGGGTGTCGGACAGTTCCGAGGCGTGCACGAGTTCCACGTGCGTGTCGGCCCCGCAGCGCTCCATGCCCTCGCGGACTCGCCGGGCGAGTTCCTCCGGGTCGGCGTGGACGACCTGTCCGGAATCGGCGTTCAGTACGGCAACGGCTTTCATGGGCGAGTTCCTTTCCGGGCGCAAAGAATGATAGTGGCCCCCCTGCAACGTGCCGCCGCGGACGGTGACGGGACGCGATTCCGGCAGGGCCTCTTCCGCCCCGACGGGGCGGGGGAGAGTAGCCGGGGGCGCAGCGCAGCGGAGCCCCCGGTACACGCGCAAGGAAGACAGAGCCCCGCGTTCCGGGGGTTCCGCTTCGCTCCACCCCCGGCTACTGTCCGACGCCCCCTTTGGGGGCTTGGGAACCACCGCTCTGCAGCGGCGGCACTCTTGGCATTCTTTCATGCCATTCGGCACGGGGCCGGCGGGGAGAAGGAACGGGGAGCAGATAC
>JAWLCQ010000157.1:0-11682 GCA_041687095.1 Phycisphaerae bacterium
CGCCCGCTCCCGCTACAAGATCTACTACATCGACGAAGTCCACATGCTCACCAAGGAGGCCTTCAACGCCCTCCTCAAGACCCTCGAAGAGCCCCCCGCGCATGTGAAGTTCATCTTCGCCACCACCGAGACCGAGAAGGTCCCGGCCACCATCCTCTCCCGCTGTCAGCGGTTCGACTTCCGCAACATCCCGACGCGGCAGATCGCCGGGCACCTGCAGGCCATCTGCCGCTCCGAAGACGTCCCCGCCGACGAGGACGCGCTGTTCCGCGTCGCCCGCTCGGCAGCGGGGTCGATGCGCGACGGGCTGTCGCTCCTCGATCAGCTCCTCGCCAGCGGCGTGAAGGTCACCGACGAGGAGGTCCGCCGGATCCTCGGGACGCCCTCGGAGGAGCGGACGCTCACCATCGCCCGCGCCATCGCCGCCAACGATGCGGCCGGGGCGCTCAACGAGTTCAACGCGGTGCTCGAGTCCGGGGTGGGGCTGCAGACGGTCGTGACGGCGGTGGGGGACGCATTCCGGTACATGATGCTGATCAAGACCTGCGGGCCGGACAGCGATCTGGTCGAGCTGCCCGAGGCGCAGCGGCAGGCGGTGTGCGAACTCGCCGACGGGTTCTCCGTTCCGGCCCTGGTGCATGGGATCGGGGTGTTGGCGAAGGCGGCGTATAACGCGAAGGGCTCGAGCGTCGGGAGGGCGTTGGCCGAGGCGGCCATCGTCCGTCTGGCGGCGGCGGACCAGTTCGTGGACCCCGCGAGCCTGATCGAGCGGCTGGAGGCGAGCGGTGGTGGGGGGGCGGCGGCGGCCCCCCGGCCGAGCGCGGGCGCGGGTGGGGGGTATCAGCCCCCCGCGCCGCGGGCGGCCATGAATCGTTCCCCGAGCCCGCCCCCGCGAAGCAGCGGAGGCTACAGCCCTCCCGCCGCCGGGGCAGCGCCCGCGAGTCCCGCGAATCCCTCCCCGCAGGGCGGCGGTTCCGCCCCCCGGGCGGCCGACGAACGCTCCCCGCGCGCGACCGACGCGTCTCCGCCTTCGCGCCCCCAGGCTTCCGAGGGTGCCGCGAACCGCTCCGCCCCCGCCCCCGCCGCGGCGGAACAGGGGGCGGCGGCGAAGGCCGGGGTCCGCGAGCGGTCGCTCAGCACGGCCGAGAAGGAGCAGATCCGCAGGGACCCCGGCGTGCAGCAGGCGCTGAGCCTGTTCGGCGGGGAGGTGGTGGACATGCGGCGGACGGAAGCGCCCCTGACGCCCGAGGGCGGTTTGGTTGCGGAACAGGACGGCGAGATGGACGAGCAGTGACCCCGGGCGCGGTGGCGGCGGGGGGGGGGCTGGCCAACCCGCCTCGGCCCCCCCTGTGGAGTACGGCGGTTCACCGCCGCTTGGCCCCCAACGCATGGGCGTTCCGCGGGGGGCCTTCTCCGCAGACCGTAGCGATGGCGTGGGGAGGGTGGCGATTCCCCCTGTGCAGCACCGTTCGGCGGGTATCATTCTTGGATCACAGCGCACCGAAGAACCTTTTGGATGGAGCACGAGCGAGCCATGTTTGGAAATATGGGCAACCTTGGCAAGATCATGAAGATCGCCTCCGAGATGAAGACGAAGATGCCTGAGATGCAGGCCAAACTGGAGCAGGAGACCCACACCGCCGAAAGCGGCGGGGGCGCCGTCCGCGCCACCGTCAACGGCAAGCTGATGCTGGTGGACGTGAAGATCGACCCGGCCGTGCTGCAGGACGAGGCGACCGACGTGGAGATGCTGGAGGACCTGGTCAAGGCCGCCGTCTCCGCCGCCCAGTCCCAAGCCGCCCACGCCGCCCAAGCCGCCATGAAGGAACTGACCGGCGGGCTGGACCTGCCCCCGGGCATGGGGCTGTAGCGACAAATCCGAAATCCGAAACGCGAAGATCCGAAAAGAAGTCCCAAACAGTCCGGGACGTGTTTGCTCCCGGCTTGGCCAAGGCGACGCCGTGGCGGGCCGCTTCGCTCCCCAAGCCACGCCGCCCAAGCCCGTTGGATTTCTGAATGGCAATAATACGCATCCCAGCAAATTCTCGGGCAGCGTCGGTCTGACGTGGTTGCTCCGCTGCGCTCCGCAAACCACGGCACCCACCCGAGAATTAAGTGGAACGCGTATAATCAGGCCCTGCGAATGCAAGCAGTGATCGGGTTGCCCGGTTCCTGGTTCCCGGTTCCTTTTCCCCCATGGGGTGACACATGGCGAAATACAGCGAGACCATCGAGACGTTGATTGAGGAGTTCGCCAAGCTGCCCGGGATCGGATCGCGATCGGCGGAGCGGCTGGCGTTTCATATCCTCAAGGCCAGCCGCGACGAGGCGATGGCGCTGGCGAGGGCGATCCACGGGGTGAAGACGAAGATCCGCCCGTGCAGCGTCTGCTACAACATCGCCGAGGGCGATCTCTGCGCGGTCTGCGCCGACGCGCGACGGGACGCGGAGACGGTCCTCGTCGTCGAGCAGCCCAAGGACCTGCTGGCGCTGGAGTCCACGGGCAGCTACTCGGGCGTGTACCACGTGCTCATGGGGCACATCGCCCCGCTGGAGGGCGTGGAGCCCGAGGATCTGACCATCGACGCCCTCATCGAGCGCGTCAAGGCGGGCGGGGTCCGCGAGGTCATCCTGGGGACCAATCCGACGGTGGCGGGGGACGCGACGGCCCTGCACATCACGGGCCGCCTGCAGCCGCTGGGCGTGAAGGTCACCCGTCTCGCACGCGGCCTGCCCAGCGGGGGGCAGATCGAGTACTCCAACAAGTCCATCCTCGCCGATGCGATCAACGACCGCAAGCAGGTCTAGCACGGCGAGGAAAGGAGCTGACTGGTTGACTGGTTGCTTGGTTAACTGGTTAACTGGTTAACTGGTTAACTGGTTAACTGGTTAACTGGTTGACTGGTTGACTGGTTGATAGGTTAGTTGGTTGCTTGGTTGAATGGTAAGCCGTTAAATGGCAAGTGGTTAAGTGGTAGCTGGTTCACGGGTAGCGGCGGGTGCCGTGGTTTGCGGAGCGAAGCGGAGCAACCACGTCCAACCACGCCGCCTGAGAACTGCCAGAAACGCGCATGACCGTCGCGGGGATCGAGGATGCCGCCGTATCTGAATCCCCCCCTCGGCTCGTGGCGGCAGAAACAGCAGGCGGGCGCCGTCGGGGGGCAAGCCCCGGGACGACGCCCGCGCTCACACGTGACACATCATCACACGGTGCGGGTCAGCGATTCTGCATGGAGTTGCGGCCCTGGTTCTGCCGCTGCTGGCTCTGCTGATCCTGCTGCTGATTCCGCTGCGTCCCCTGCTGCCGCCGCTGCTGGGACTGGGTGTCCCACTGGGTGTTGCTCTGCTGGTCGCGGAGGTTGAGGGTCTTGTCCTGGATCTTCAACTGGCTGGCCTTGATGACGTTGTGTCCGCCGATCGTGGCCATGCTGCCCTGGAACTGGATCTGGTCGCCGGGGTACAGGCAGATGCCCTGCTGACGGGCGTCTTCACGCGAGCCGGCGTGGACGACGAAGGTCTGTCCCTGGTCGGTGCGAACCCGCAGGCGCAGGCTCTTGTCGGACTCCTGCTCGCTCCGGGCCGTGCCGACGCTCAGGATCTCCCCGCGGTACGTCCGCTGCTGGGCCTGCGTGTCGAACTGCTGGCCACGCTGGGCGCCGGGCTGCATGCGATCCTGCTGGGACTGCTGCCGAGGCTGTCGGCGGAGCCCATTGCCCTCGTAGCCGTAAGTCTCCCAGTAGGGCTGCTCGTTGAACTGCGTGTGCACCCGCTGGGCATTGGCCATGCGGGTGAGGTCGGGCGGGCTGCCCTCGCGGAACGAGACCGCCTGAAGGGCCTGCGCGTCGGCGTCGAGGAGGGCGATCTCCTCGTCGGGCTGGATGTCCAGCGACTGCCACGGCACCACCGCCATCCGCTGCCCCACGCCCAGCGTCCCCCCGTAGCTCACGAAGGAGTAGACCGGGCGGCCTTCGCGAAGATCGATCACGATGTCCTCGATCTCGCCCAGGTTCTGCTGGTCGGAACCCTGCACGTCCATGCCGATCAACTCAGTGGCGCGGCGGAAGCTGAACTGCTCCCGCGTCAACTGCTGCTGACGGGTCTGCTGCTGGCCGGTCTGCTGACGGCCGTACTGCTGCTGGCGGGACATGTCGGGCTGCGGGGACCGCGAATCGCTCCGCCAGTCCTGCTGCGTCTGCTGCTGGTTGTACTGGTTCTGCTGGCGGCTGCGCTGCTGCGCGGTCGGCCGCTGCTGGTTCCGCTGCGTCTGGGCGTTCCATTCGCTCTCGTCGGCCCAGTCTTCCTGGCCCTCGTACCCGTACTGCTGGTCCATCTGATCCCGCTGGTTGGTCTGGATGCGGGACTGGGCGTTGGGGTCCTGGCGGTGCTCCTGGTCGCGGCGGCGATCCTGATCCTTCCGGTGTTCCTGGTCCTGCCGACGGTCCTGGTTGGCGTCGGCCGTCTCCTCGTCCTCGTACCCGTACTGCTGGTCCATCTGGCTCTGCTGGCCGTTGCGGCTCGACTGGCTCTGGAGGCGGGACTGCGTGTTCGCATCCTGCCGGCCGTTCATGCCGTTGCGGCGGGTCGCGGAGCGGGGCGGGGTGTTGGGGTCCTGCTGCTGCTGGAACTGGCCCTGCTGCCGCTGCTGCTGTTGCCGCTGCTGCTGCTGGAACTGGTCCTGCTCCTCAAAGCCGAACTGCTCCTGCTGGAACTGGTCCTGCTGCTCCCACTGCTGGTTGCCCTGGTCGGGCCAGTTGTTCGAACTGAACCCCTGCGCCTGCTCCAGTTCCTGCTCGGCGATGTCCACGGTGATCTGCTGGATCTCGTTGTTGCTGGCATCGATCTGCAGGGCGCTCCAGGGGATGGCGTACATCTCCGCCCCGATCCCCAGCACTCCGCCCCGCTGCAGGGCGACGTAGGACACCTTGTCCAGCGACGCGTTGAGCACGATGTCATCGATCTGCCCGAGCGTCTGGCCCTGGCGATCCTGCACGTCCTGCCCGATCAAGTCGTTCGCCTGCACCAACCGGGGACGGTACGTCTGCTGCTGCATGCGGCCCTGCTGCTGCGACTGCTGGTCCCGCTGCTGGTACTGCGAATCCTGCTGCTGCGTCCGCAGGTCCTGCTGATACTGCTGGTTCTGCTGGCTTTGCTGCTGGGTGCGCGTGCGCCCCCAACTGTCCTGGCTCCCGTTCTGTGCCCAGATGTTTCCGGCCACCATAACAAGTGCCAGGGCGGACACGGCCAACACTGCGATCGTCCGTCCCTGTAACCTCGGTCTGCGCATCATCATCTCCTTGTGGAATGGATGGGGTCCCCACGGCCCCGCCGGAACGGACAACTCATCCGTTCCGTCACTGCACGGGTGCCGTACTCGGAATCCTAACGTCGGCCGCGGCGGGGCCCCCTGCGGGTGGGGGGAGGGATCGGGCGTGAGGGGTTCCCCCACGGACCCCCGGGAGCGGGCGCGCAGAAGAACGCGGAGAGCGACATCCCGATGGCAGGGCTATCGCATCTCGGAGTTTCCGTGGCATGGGCGTCTCGCCCATGGGTCCCACGGGCATCCTGCCCGCGGCGGTCAGCGGAGAGACCCCCGTGGATTGGGGGTGGTGGGGTTCGCAGCGAGGCCGTTCTCACCTCTCCGCAGGGGCGAGACGCCCCTGCGACACACGGGCGAGACGCCCGTGCCACGGAGATGCGATGCCCCTGGCCCGGTTGGGCATCGCTCTCCGCGTTCGTTGCGTGTTCCGTGGCGGTGGGGGGGGCTACCGCGCGGCCGGGGCGTCGGCGGCGACCTGCTGGGCGGGGGCGGGCGCCTCCAGGGCGGAGCGGAGCGACCGCACGTGCTCCCGCCACTGGCGTTCGAGCACGGACAAGGGTCCAAAGGCCCGCTCGAACTCGCGGAGCATCTCGCTCTCGCTCCGGCGGCCGGGGCGGAGGGCGTGCAGGGCGCTGAGGTATTCCTTGAGGTCGTTGCGGCGGTTGTGGAAGAGGTAGCGGAACAGGCCCCAGGACTGGGCGTAGGCCATGGTGCGGTCCTCGCCCTTGCCCGGGGGGGTGCGGGTCATGACGACGAACTCGCGGAGGGGGAGGAGGTTATCGGTTTTGACGGCGCGGAGGAGGGTGCGGCAGCGGCGGGCGTTGGAGGTGCGGGCGACGGCGGTGTCGAGGCGGCCGCTCTCGAAGTTCGTCGCGATGCCCTCGGACACCCAGATGGGGTACATGACCCCGCGCTTCTGGAGCCCGGCGTTGAAGGCGAGTTGGTGGGCGAGTTCGTGGCGGGCGCGGGGCAGGTCGAGCCCGGGGCTGGTGTCGTCGGTGGGCATGGCCTGCCCATCGGCGGAGGCCACCGGCAGGCCCATCCGCGCCGGGTCCTCCGGGGCGGACGGCAGGAGCAGGGCGACGCGGTTGGTGCGGGAGGAGTAGTAGCTCTTGGTCCACCAGATGGCGTTGCGGTCGGCGCGCTCGGAGTAGCTTTCGTAGTGGCGGCTGTCGTCGAAGAAGACCCAGACGAGGGGCTCGCCGTTGCGCTGGAGCCGGAACCCGGCCTGCTCCCAGCAGT
Source organism: Phycisphaerae bacterium (assembly GCA_041687095.1). GTDB lineage: Bacteria > Planctomycetota > Phycisphaerae > SM23-33 > SM23-33 > JAWLCQ01. The sequence continues at coordinate 6,560 of JAWLCQ010000157.1, forward strand.
CGTAGAAGGCGTCGTAGGCGTCTTCGAGGGCGCGGCCCAGCGTGGTGCTCCAGGCGGGGTCGTAGGCGTCGACGAGGATGAAGTGCTCGGTCTCGTGCGTCCGCAGCGGGGAGCGGGCGTCCGTCCGGTGGGGCATCTGCGATTCGAGCCCGCGCAGCATCGCCTGGGTCGAGGGCGCATCGCTCGCCGGGGCCACGGGCAACGGCCAGGAGGCCGTGCAGGGCCCCACCATGGCGACGAGAAACACCGGGACAAACATCTGCCGGATCGTCTGGCGCTGTTGCACTTCGCGACCTCCATCCTACTGCGTGCGGCTATGGGGGGTTTCCCTGCGGTGCGGCTGGGGAAACCTCCGATGGTATGGAGGGGATTATACCTAAGTTGGGATGGGTGTCAAACGTAGAGTTGGATAGGTTTTCACGTGTTCGCGCGGACACGAGTCGGGGGAGTTCCCCGGGGCGGGGGCCCCCAAGCCCGATCCGGCGGTCCCGCTTGCGCGGGACCTGGACGGGCTGGCCGGGTGTTGCACCGTTCCCCATGTTCAAGGTCGGGTGTCGTAAAAGGGCCCTACCCGGTATACTGACGCCATGAACGATCTCTGGTCCCGCATCCGAACGCTGATCGAGGCTGGCGACCTCAGGGTATCCGACCACGGGTACGATGAGTTGGCAGCCGACGGCCTGCTGGCAACGGAGGTCGTTGCGGGCGCGGAGGACGGGATCGTACTTGAAGAGTATCCCGAGTATCCCAAAGGGCCTTGCCTGCTGGTTCTGCAATGCAGTTCAAGCGGACAGCCGCTGCACGTCGTGTGGGGCATTCCGCGAGGCCATGAAGCACCGGCGGTGTTGGTGACAGCGTACCGCCCGGATCCAACCCGGTGGACGGATGGATTCCGCAGGAGAGCGAGTCGATGAAGCGCAAACGGAACAAGCTGGTACACGAGGGCGACTACGTTGCCGAGGTCGAGGTGGAACTGATCGAGACCGAGGAGGGATGGTCTCCGTACCTGTCGCTCGCGGACGCGAACAAGCTGGATCGCGTTCGCGTCGCTCTGCGGAACGGGGACCTGAAGGAGGCAACGGCTCTCGCCCTTGCCGTGTACCGTCTGACTCCCATTGAAGCGGCGTGAGGAACACAGGATGCTGCACGAGCGATTTGGCGAACGGGTAGGGGAGGGGTTGACCTCGCGGGAGGCGTGGCGGCCGTTCGCGCGGGCGGGGGAGCGGGGCTTCTGGAACGCCCTCCCCACGCGCATCCGCCAGGGCTGCCTCCAACACGGTGAGGAGGCGGTGGCCACGCCGTGGCCCCACCTGCCGGCGACGCTGTTCATGGACTTTGTCCGCACGGGCAACCGCGCCCGCTACCAGGACGTCAACGCCATCCGCCGCGCCACCGTCCTCCACCTCGCCCTCGCCGAGTGCTGCGAGGGGCGCGGGCGGTTCCTCGACCCGCTCGTCGACGCCCTCTGGTCCACCTGCGAGGAAACCTGGTGGGGCTACCCCGCCCACACCTACGTCCAGAAGGCCGGGGGGGAGCTGCCCGACGCCGACGAGCCCGTCGTGGACCTCTTCGTCGCCGAGACCGCCTCGCTGCTGGCGTGGACGGCGTATCTGCTGGGCGAGTCGCTGGACTCCGTCAGCCCGTACGTCACGCGGCGAATCCAGCGCGAGATCCAGCGGAAGATCCTCGACCCCTGCCTGGCGCGCGACGACTTCTGGTGGATGGGGTGGAAGGCCGACCACGTCAACAACTGGAACCCCTGGATCAACTCCAACTGGCTGTCGTGTACGCTGCTGATGGAGCCCGACCCCGCCCGCCGGGCCGCCACCGTGCGCAAGATCCTCCGCAGCCTGGACAACTTCCTGAACAGCTACCCCCCCGACGGCGGGTGCGATGAGGGCCCGGGGTACTGGCAGCGGGCGGGCCTGTCGCTGTTCGACTGCCTGGAACTGCTGTACTCGGCCACCGGGGGGGCGGTTGACGCCTACGACGAGCCCCTCGTCGCCGACATCGGCCGCTACGTCGTCCGCGCCCACATCGCCGACGACTGGATGGTGAACTTCGCCGACGCCCCGCCCATCGTCCGCCCCCCGGGATCGCTCGTCTACGCCTACGGGCGGCGGATCGGCGATGCGGACCTGCAGGCCTTCGGGGCGTGGGAGGCACGGCGGGCAGGGATCGAGGAGGCCGGGCCCACCGACAGCCTCCACCGCCGCCTCCAGGGCCTGTCCGTCCTCGACGAGGTCCTCGCCGCCGACCCCCACCCGCCGCTGCTAGGCGACGTGTACCTGCCGGATACCGGGGTCTTCGCCGCCCGCTCCCGCGCGGGCGAGGTGAGCGGCCTGTACCTCGCGGCCAAGGGCGGCCACAACGCCGAGTCCCACAACCACAACGACGTCGGGCACTTCATCGTCTACCGCGACGGGCGCCCGCTGCTCATCGACGTGGGCGTGGAGGAGTACACCGCGCAGACGTTCTCGGCCCGGCGGTACGAGATCTGGACGATGCAGTCGGCGTGGCACAACCTCCCGACGATCGACGGGCACATGCAGCAGCCCGGGCGAGACCGCTGCGCCCGCGACCTCCGCCGCACCGCCGACGACGCCCACGCCCTCTTCTCCCTCGACATCGCCCCCGCCTGGTCCCCCGACGTGGGCGTGACCTCGTGGGTCCGCACGTTCACGCTCGACCGCGCGGGCGAGGGGGCCGTCGACGTCGAGGATCGCTTCGAACTCGCGCGGGAGGGGCAGTCCCTCGTCCTGTCCCTCGTCACCGCCTCGATCCCGACGCTCGCGGACGACGGAACCATCTCCCTCGCCGCCCGCGCCCTCCCCGCCTCCCGCCGCACCGCCGCCGGCACCGTCCGCTTCGACCCCGCCGCCCTCACCGCCGCCATCGAGGAGCAGCCCGTCACCGACCGCCGCCTCACCCCCGTCTGGGGCGACCGCATCTGGCGGATCCTCCTCACCGCCACTGCCCCCGCGAGGACGGGCACGCTCCGCCTGCGCATCGAGGCGTGAGAGGGAGCGGGAACCGGGAGCCAGGAACCAGGAACCAGGAACCGGGAACCAGGAACCGGGAACCAGGAACCGGGAACCAGGAACCGGGAACCAGGAACCAGGAACCAGGAACCGGGAGCCAGGAACCAGGAGCCGGGAGCCAGGAGCCGGGAACCGGGCTTGCCGCGTCGTAGCCGGAGGCGAAGACGGGAACCCCTCTCCCCCGGGGGAGAGGTGCCGAGCGCAGCGAGGCGGTGAGGGGGCGCCCGGAAGACGAGAACGGTCTGGAACCAGGAACCAGGGCCATCGCAGAATCCGGTTCGCCGGGCGCCGCGGGTTTGCAGAACCCGTGTTCCGCCTCGCGATCGTGCGAGCACGGCTGTGAACAGCACAGCCGTGGCACCCGCGGCTGGGACGTTGCGATGGCCGTGGTTCCCGGTTCCTGATTCCCGGTTCCTCTGCTATTCTGTCGATCCTGCCTCGAAGGAGAACGCGATGTCCCGTCCCAACGTCCTGTTCCTGATGACGGACCAGCAGCGCTTCGACACGATCTGCGCCCTGGGCAATGAGGGGATCTACACGCCCAACTACGACCGCCTGGTGCGGCGGGGGGTGAGCTTCACGCGGGCGTACAGCTCGTGCCCGGTGTGCATTCCCGCCCGGTACAACATCCGCACGGGGCGCGACATGCCCACGCTGGGCGTCTACAAGAACAGCGGGCAGAACCTCGTGGACTCCCAGCCCAAGGACATGGAGGAGCGCTGCGGGCCGTTCCTCGGGCGGCGGATGACGGAGCTGGGCTACCGCACGTTTGGGATCGGCAAGTTCCACGCGGCCCATCGGGAGGTGGGGTTCCAACGGGAGCTGCGTTCGGAGGAGCTGTACGGCAGCCCGGAGGCCCGCCGGGGCGACGCGTACGCCTCGTGGTTCGCGAAGCACTTCCCCACGCTGTCGTACGTCGAGCAGCTCCAGGGCGAGCGGACGGAGATGTACTACATGCCCCAGACGGCGCCCATGCCCCCCCGCGCCTGCCAGGAGTGGTGGGCCGCCGACCGCGCCATCGAGAACATCCGCAAGCGGGGCAGGGACCCGTTCTTCGGGATGGTGTCGTTCATCGGCCCGCACCCCCCGTGCGCCCCGCCCATCCCGTTCAACCGCCTCTACAACCCCGACCGCATGCCCAGCCCCGTCGTCGGGGCCCCCGAGGTGGACCACGCCGACGAGCAGATCCCCTGGATGAACCGCCTCATCTGGGCCGATGACATCTCCCCCATGCAGGCCCGCGCGGTCCGCGCCCGCTACTACGGGGAGATCACGTTCATCGACCACTGCATCGGACGCATCCTCGACGCCGTCGAAGCCCGCCCCGACGCGGACAACACCGTCATCGCCTTCTTCACCGACCACGGGGACCATCTGGGCGACCACCGCGCGTGGCAGAAGGAGAGCTTCTTCGAGCAGTCCTGCCACATCCCGATGCTCGTGAGCTGGCCCGGCCGCCTGCAGGCCGGCAGGACGTGCGATGCGCTGGTCTCGCTGACGGACCTGTTCGGGCTCGCCACCGGGGCCGCCGGGCAGACGGAGACCCGCGACGGGATCGACCTGCTGGGCGTACTCGCCGGCGAGGCCCCCGCGCGCGAGGTGGTCTTCGGGTGGTACGAGATCCCGGGGACCCCGCAGTTCAAGGTCATGGCCCGCGAGGCCGACTGGAAGTACATCTACCTCGCCAACGGGGCGCGGGAGCTGCTGTTCCACGTGACGGAGGACCCCAACGAACTGCGGAACCTCGCGGGCTCCGACGCCCCCAGCGCCCGCTCTGCCCTCCGCCGCCTCCGCGCCGCCGCCCGCGACGCCTGCCGCACCGAGAACGTCAACCGCGCCCTGACCGCGAAGGGCCACCTCCGCCGCTTCCCCTTCAAGGCCCGCGGGGAGTGGCGGATCAACCAGATGGCCCGCGACCTGGGCGTCACGGCCTTCCCGGAGCACCCCCGCGAGGTGCTGGACGGGTGGAAGCCCTGAGGTAGCCGGGTGCCGTGGTTTGCGTGCAGCCTGTAAGGCTGCGTGTCTTGCCGGTGAAAGTCCGGCCGCGGGAATTGGCTGTTTGCCCGCGTAGTGATATCCAAC
>JAWLCQ010000158.1:0-10947 GCA_041687095.1 Phycisphaerae bacterium
GTTGAGCCTGCCAGACCGAAGCACCCCCAAGCGGCAAACAACGCCGCTTGAGGGTGGCACCCCGTGAACGGTTACCGATTTCTGATTTCCGTAACCGTTCACGCGGCGCACCCGGGCGTTTCAGAAAAACGACCGCCGTCCGAACCTCCCCACCGACCCTGCGTCAATCCTGTTCGGCACGACGGTTGCATCGTCCCGCGCGTGCCAGTCCGTAAGCTCGAAGGGCCTTCAGAGCCGTAGCCCAGGGCAGAGCGAAGCGCCGCCCTGGGTACGGGGTATCGAGTCGTTCCGCCCTGAAAGGGCACAAGAGAACGTCCCGGCGCTCTTGGGCCCTTTCAGGGCGAAAACTCCTGGCGCTGCCGACCCAGGGCGGCGGCCTGCGGCCTTGCCCTGGGCTACGGCTCTGGAAGCCCTACGGGCTACTGTCAGAAGCCCCGCGGGCTGCACGTGCCCCGCACCGCGTGGGTCGAAGGCCCGCGTTCCGCTGCGCTGTTCCCTCCGGGGGGGGCAGACCGTACAATCCTCCCATGGCCAGGCGGTTCGTGCAGGTGTCGTTGGCGACCAAGCTGCGGGTGCTCTTCGGGGCGGCCGTGCTTGGGATCATTGCCGCTGCGCTGCTCGTGCCCTGGTACTTCATGGAACTGCTGGCGGTCCAGGGCGTGCAGCGCCCCGCCGCCGAACTCACCCGCCTCCGCCTCAACGAGTGGACGCTCGAACACCCGCGCGACCCCCACGCCGAGAGCGACGTGGCGGCCGCGTATGTGCTCAGCGAGCGGGCGGGCCTTCGCAAGGGCCCGCGGCTGCTCCAGTTGCGCGGGGACACCCAGTACGCCGAGCCCGTCGACGCCGCCGCCCAGACCGCCCGCGAAGCCTTCCTCCGCAACCCCACGCAGGAACTGGTGATCCTCCCGGCCGAGGACGAGCAGGGCGAGGACGTCTTCCAGTGCTACCGCGCCGTCCGCGTCGAGTCCTCCTGCCTGGGCGGGGCGTGTCACGGCCCCGAGGCCACCAACGCCCCCTCGTTCACCCCCGGGGACATGGTGGGCATCATCGAACTGCAGATCCCCGCCGAGACCTCCTCCAGCGGGCTGCTGGTGTGGTGGACGCGGTACGCGTTCATTGGGGGCGGGGCGCTGGCGGCGCTGTTCGCGTTCGTCGTCTTCGCGGTGATCATCCAGCGGCTGATCCTGCGGCCGGTGCGGCAACTGCGCGACCTCGCCGACCGCGTCGCCGATGGGGATCTCTCCGTCCGCAGCACGCTGGTGTCTGGCGATGAACTGCAGCGGCTGGGCGAGAGCTTCAACGAGATGCTCCAGGCCATCAGCGACCAGCACGGCAAGTTGCGGGCGGCGAACCGCGCGCTGGACCTCAAGCTCAACGAACTCGCCGAGGCCAACGTCACCCTCTTTCAGGCCAACAAGGTCAAGAGCGAGTTCCTCGCCAACGTCTCCCACGAACTCCGCACGCCCCTCAACAGCATCCTGGGCTTCGCCGACCTCATCGCCGAGTCCCCCGACGAGCGCCTCAAGCGGTACGGGAACAACATCCGCTCGGCCGCCAAGAACCTGCTGGCCATGATCAACGACCTGCTGGACCTCGCCAAGATCGAGGCCGGCCGCGCCGAGGTCCGGTTTGACAAGGTCTCCGTCACCGACGTCTGCCAGACGCTGCTCGCCCTGATGAAGCCCCTCGCCGACAAGAAGCAGCACGAGCTGCGGAGCGAGTTGTCGCAGGACCTGCCGATCATCATCACGGACCCGGGGCGGCTGCAGCAGATCCTGTACAACCTGATCTCCAACGCCGTGAAGTTCACGCCCGCGGGGGGCACGATCACGCTGGGCGCGCGTCCGCTCCGCAGCGGGGACCGGCGGATCGAGCAGGTGGAGATCTACGTGTCCGACACGGGCCCGGGCATTCCGGAGTCCGAGCAGAAGCACATCTTCGAGAAGTTCTACCAGCTCGACCGCTCGCTGACGAAGGAGTCCACGGGGACCGGGCTGGGGCTGGCGATCTCGAAGGAACTCGCCACGCTGCTCCGCGGGCAACTCGTGCTCAAGAGCATCCCCGGGCACGGGGCGCGCTTCGCCGTCACCCTCCCCGTCGAGCCCCAGCCGGAACTCGCGCCGCGGACGTAGGGGGGAAAGGTTGGAGGTTAGAGGTTAGAGGTGAGAGGTGAGAGGTGAGAGGTGAGAGGTGAGAGGTTATCGCATCCCACCTTATTCTCGGCCGGGTGCCGTGGTTTGCGGAGCGCAGCGAAGCAACCACGTCCAATCGGCATTGCCGGCAAATCACCTGGGATGCGCATTAGAGGTGGGAGGTGGGAGTCCGCCCGCTCCGCGCCCTAACCGCCTCTCTATGCAGCCCTTCGGGCTGCAGTCTCGCAGTCTGCAGATGCCGCAACCAAGGACGAACCTTGATTCTTGTGTCAACCTCTGACCTCTAGCCTCTCACCTCTCACCTCTAACCTTCATCAGTACCAGACCATCACGATCATGTTCGGCACGGGGGTTTTGCCCTCGAGCGTGCCGATGACGTGTCCGATGTGCTTGACCTCGATGCTCTCCCCGTCGATCCACTCGTTGATCTGGTCCTGCATGTACTGGAGGGCGGCCTCGGAGATCTTGGAGTGGAAGACGCGGCAGCGGGTGGCGCCCGTACCGGTGAGGTTCAGCGTCCGCTTGAACTTCTGCTGCGTTCCGCCCTGATCGCGTCCGGCGGCGCCGAAGGCGCGCAACTGCCGCTCCTCGGTCTCCAGGACGTCGTCGGGTTCCAGCGAAAGAGGCTCCTCCTCAAAGGGCGTCCGGTCTTGGGCCATGGCTGTGCTCCTGCGTTGAGTTTCCTTTTGCGGGGACGTGACTGTGAAGCATATTATACGCACGGTGCGTTGGGGTGCAAGAAAGGCTAACCATGCAAAGGGATAAGCTGCTCATTCTGCTGGTGTTTGTGGCGGTGCTGTCGGCCGTCGTGGGGCTGGCCGTTCTGCATGGGGACAATGCGCAACCGCCCGTCGCTCCGCCCCCCCCGCCGCAGAAAGCGAGCGGGGCGGGGGAGTTCCGCGGCATCTCGCTGCAGTTGCACTCGTCGGACCCGCAGGTCCCCTTCGAGCAGTACGTCCAGGAGATCGCCGACACCGGAGCGAACACCATCTGCTTCGTCGTCGCCGCCTACCAGGAGAACTGCTCCTCCACGAGCATCTTCATCGACCTCCGCAAGACGCCCCCCGACGACCGCGTCCGCTCGCTCATTCGCCTGGCGAAGTCCAAGGGCCTGCGCGTGGTCTTCATGCCCATCGTCCTGCTCGAAAACGCCCGCGCGGGCGAGTGGCGGGGCAAGATCCAGCCCGAGAACTGGCCCGACTGGTGGGAGGACTACGAGCACTACATCCTCCACTACGTCCACATCGCCCAGGCGGAGAACGCCGACCTCTTCATCCTCGGGTCCGAACTCGTCAAGACCGAGGCCCAGGAGGAGGGCTGGCGGAAACTCATCGCCAAGGCCCGCCGGCACTTCCGCGGACGGCTGAGCTACTCCGCCAACTGGGACCACTACAAGCCCGTCCGCTGGTGGGACGACCTGGACGTCATCGGCATGACCACCTACCACGACCTCACCGGCGGAAAGGAGCCCACCGTCGAGCGGCTGATGGACTCCTGGGCCAAGCTCCGCCGGGAGATCCTCGCCTGGCAGAAGGACATTCGCCGGCCCATCCTGTTCACCGAGGTCGGGTGGCCCAACCTCAAGACCTGCGCCCAGTACCCCTGGAACTACTGCCTCGATGAGGACCCCGACCCGCAGGCGCAGGCGAACTGCTTCGAGGCCTTCTTCCGCACCTGGTCCAACACGCCCCAGGTGGCGGGGTACCTGGTGTGGGAGTGGCGCTCCTGGCCGGGCCAGCCCACCGGGCCCGAGGACCGCAGCTACGTCCCCAACGGCAAACCGGCGATGGAGGTCATCCGCAAGTACCTCAACGCCCCGGCGACGACGGCGCCGGCGGAGACGGGGGAGGCGCAGACGACAGAGGCGCCCGACACCGGCGAATCCGCCGCAGTGCCGACGACCGAGACGGGCGAGGCCGTGAGCGATCCGCAGTCGTCCGATGCGGAGGAAACGCCACAGGTTCCCGAAGTTCCCGACGTCTTTGGCGTCCCTGAAACGCCCGGTGGCGCGGGATTGCCGGCGGAATCCTCACCGGATCGCGACGAGCTTGAAGGGCCACTTCAGCCGCGTCCAGGCGCGTTCAGTCGTGTAGGCGACGGGGGAGTGGTGGGTCCGGGAAGCCCGTTGCGCCAGCGCGAGGCAAGCGCGATCGCCAAGGGATGCCCCAATGCTTCGCGTGGGGACCCGCAGCGATGCTGCCAGGGCGGCGAGATCGGCATCGAATTCAAGGATCTTCAGTCCGAGGTCGTCCACCGCTGCCTGCGCCTCGTCCAGGGGCATGCCCTTCTCGCAGAGCTTTCCAAGGACCTCGCATAGGTTGACCGTGCAAAGCCAGCAGGGCGCCGCATTGAGGGCCTCTTCGATGCGGTCCTCGCCCGGCTCCTGCTGCAGGTAGGCGAGGACCGCGGAGGCGTCGAGGATCGCCACGTCAGTCACGTTTGGCCTCACGCCTGCGTTCGGCGAGGAGTTCGTCGCTCAGCCGTGCGTCGGGCGCAACGTAGCGGCGAACACGTTCTCGGGCCCGTCGTCGGGAGGACCGGGCGCTGGTGAGGGTGGCATGGTCGTTCTCGATGGCGAGCACGATCTCGCTGCCAACCTCCATTCCCAACTGCCGGCGGACTTCGGCGGGAATCACGATGCGTCCGCCGGCGGCGACGCGAAGAGTTGTTCTTGCTTCCGATGCCATGGCAGTATCCTTGCGGGTGGCAGAACTATGAAATCTGACACTATGAGTATACGATGGCAGGACAGCAGAGACACGTTCCGTTTAAGGATGGCCAAATGCTACAACAAATGTCCGCATGGATCCCCCGCCGGATCGCGCTTCCATGCTGCCTGACGCTGCTGGTGCTTCTTGCAGTTCCAGGCGTGGGCGTCGCGCAGCAGCGGGACCTGCAACTGGACCTGGAGAGACCGGGCGATCGCGAGTTCGTCCGCGACCTCGCCAACCTCATCTCGCCCGAGGATGAGAAGAAGATCGTCGCCCTCGCCACGCAGGTCCTCAACGAGAAGGCCACGCCGATCATCGTCGTCACCATCCCGTCCATGGGCGCGCATGGGGGCGAGGGGCTGCGGATCGAGACGTTCGCCCGTCTGCTGTTCGACCAGTGGGGGATCGGGCACGAGCGGCTGGGCGAGCAGGAGTGGAATACGGGCATGCTGCTGCTGGTGTCGCGGGACGACCGCAAGGCCCGCATCGAACTCGGGGCCGGCTGGGGCCACCGCGAAGACGCCGCCGCCCGCAAGATCATGGACGAACTCATCATCCCCAGGTTCAAGCAGGACGATTTCTCGGGCGGAATCGTCCTGGGCGTCGAGGGGCTCGCGAACCTTGCCCGCGGGCTCGAACTGCCCCGCGTCCCGCGCCCGTGGTGGCACTACGCCCTCATACTCGGGGCGGTCGGGCTGGCGGTCTTCACCGTCGTCTCGCTCATCCGCCGCGGATCGGGCGGGTGGGCGTGGCTGTTCTGGGGCGCCATCTTCGCCGTCATCGGGGTCATCCTGTGGCAGATGCTGACGTCTCGCGGCGGGCGAGGGGGCGGGGGCGGATTTGGCGGGGGGTCGTTCGGGGGCGGGTTCAGCGGTGGCGGCGGCGCCACGGGATCGTGGTGAGACGGAGACATCCATGAAGCAACCAACAAGACTCTTCACCGACGAACAGAAACAGCGCGTCAATTCCACCGTCGCCGCCGCCGAAGCCAAGACCTCCGCGGAGATCGTCCCCGCCGTCGTCTCCGCCTCCGGCCGCTACGACCGCGCCGAGGACCTCCTGGGCCTGTGGGTCGCCCTGACGGTCCTGGCGGCCCTGTTCCTCCTCGTCCCCCAGGGCGAGACGGACGTGGGCAGTTGGGGGGTGTGGCGGCCTTGGCATAAGCTGGTGGTGCTGCTGGTGGGGACCGTCCTGGGGTTCGTGCTCGGGGCGATGCTGGGAACGTTCCTGCCCGGGGTGCGGAGGCTCTTCACCCCGCGCTCGCAGATGCGCGACGAGGTGGCGATGCGGGCGCGGCAGGTGTTCTTCAACCGCACCGTCCACCACACCACCGCCCAGACCGGCGTGCTGATCTACCTGTCGCTCTACGAGCGCATCTCCGTCGTCCTGGCGGACAAGGCGGCGTTGGAGGCCTTGGGCGAGCCCGCGCTGGCCGAGCTGCGGAACACGCTGGTGCAGGGCCTGCGGAGCGGGGACATCACCGCCGCCCTCTGCGACACCATCGCCGCCGCCGGGGAGAAGCTCGCCCCCAAGCTCCCCCGCGCCCACGACGACGTGAACGAACTCCCCGACGCCCTGGTGCTCATCGATTGAGGCGCAGGATGCGGGTCCACTCCGCCTGATCGATGGCGAACTGGGTTCCGGGCCCGACGGTGAGGTCGGTGAGCGAGTTCTCGGGCTCGTCGGGGAGGAAGGCGAGGAGATCCACGCCCGCGTGGAGGCGGATCTGGTCGGGGTTGGTGTGCATGACGAGGTCCACGTCCCCACGGTCGTTGGGCGGGTCGCGGGGCGTCGTGCGGGAGGTCGGGTCGATCTCGTAGCGGTTGAGGACCACTCCTGCGATGCGGAGCTTGGCGGTGCGGGCGGCGTGGACGAGGGGGAGGAGTTGGTTCACCGCGCCCAGCCCGCTGCGGGAGACGATCACCAGCGGCAGGTTCAGCCGCCGCGCGAGGTGGATGAACCACGCGGTGTCGGTGAGCGGGCACAGCAGCCCGCCCACGCCCTCGACGACCACGCAGTCGCTTTTCCGTACCGCCTCCCCATACGCCGTCACAATCGCTTCCCAGTCCACCTGTCGCTTCTCACGCTGGGCGGCGACGGTGGGCAGGGACTGCGAGAGGTAGCGCACCGGGGCGATCTCCTGCAGCGTCAGGCGCGAGTCGGCCGCCAGGGCGAGCATCTCCGCCTCGGGGCTCACAATCCCCTCGCGGTCCCGGCGGCAACCAAGGGCGATGGGCTTGAAGACCTCGACGCGGAGGTCGCGGCGGCGGAGCGCCCCGGCCAGAGCGGCCGCCACGATCGTCTTGCCCACTCCGAAGTCCGCCCCGGTGACCAGCGCCCCCCGCGCGGGGGGCAGATGGGGCAGGGGGGAGGGGTCGAAGTTGAACAGGGCGGGGGGATGGGGGACCATGGCTTACCTCGACAGCGGGCCCACGACCCGCACCTCCGTCCCCACGTCGGCCCCCAGTTCGTCGCTCGCCCGTCCCTGGTTGACGGCGATTTCGAGCAGGCCCATCGAGTTGAACAGCGCCAGCAGTTCCCCCTCGCCTGCGAACCCGTACGTGCCCTGCAGCGGTCCGATGTCGCGCCCCTGGCAGTACACGCTGAGGCGGTGCAGGAACGGCCAGCGTTTCTCGATCGTTCCCGAGGCGATGTTCGTCACGAGGTTCCCGAAGTGGTCGACGTAGATCACCTCCCCGACGAGAGCCCCGTCGGCGTCGCGCGGCTGGGGCAGGTCGAGGAGGCGGTGGGTTTGCGGCTGGGGCCCGAGCTTGTGCAGCGGTTCGCCCTCGAGCAGTCGTGCGGCGGCGGGGGCGAAGATGTCCCGCCCGTGGAAGGTCATGGAGGGCGTATCGGCAGGGCTTGGGGCGACGGTGCGGACGGTGACGAGCGAGCGGAGGGGCTGATGGGCAGCGATCATGGTGATGACCCCGTTGTCGGGGAACAGGTAGGTGTGCTGCCCGAACTGTCCGGCGAGGATGCGGCGGTCGGTCCCCACGCCCGGATCGACCACCACGACGTGCACGGTCCCGGGGGGGAACCACGGGGCGGCCTGGGCGAGGACCATCGACGCCGCCAGCACGTCGTGGGCGGGCACCTCGTGCGAGAGGTCCACGATCTGCGCCCGCGGGACCTGCGAGAGGATCACGCCCTTCATGGCGGCGACGTACGGGTCCCGCGTTCCGAAGTCCGTCAGCAACGTCACGATCTGCGTTCTGGGCATGGGTCACAGTGCTCCGCGTGTCGCATCATGATACCGCCGCCGCCACGAGAGCAGCCGCAGCAGTCCCGCCGCGGCGGCGAGGTGAAGGATGGGCTCGATGGGCAGGCGGTAGCGAGGCAGACCGAACGGGCCCGGCAGGACCGCCGTCAGCAGCACGATCCCCACGAGCAGCACGAGCGTCGGTGTACCCACCTGCGTTCGCAGCCGTTCCCGGACGGCGGCGAGCAGCAGGAAGACGATGGCGGCGTACTTGAGCGCGAGCAGCAGCACCATCGGCACCGCCAGCGCGATCGCCGCGGAGTTGCCCCCGAAGTAGTGCCGCACCGCCGCCCACAACCCCTCGCGGACGAGGACCTCGTGCGTATCTCGGCTGCCCTCGGTGAGCCCCGCGACCTCCAGCACGTCGGTGGCCCCGGGCAGCCAGATGCCCAGCGACCCGCCCAGGTGCAGGCGGGCGTAGAGGCTGGGGTGCTCCAGGAGGATCTCACGCCCCCGCCTCGCCCGCCACCGCGCCGCCTCGCCCACCGTCGCATCGGGATGCCCCGCCCGCCAGTCCGCGTAGGCGTCCCGCAGACGCTCGCGGGCCTCCTCCCCGCTCAGCCCCTCGGTCCGCGCCACCACCTCCCCGGCCGCGAAGTAGTACACCGCGTCCGACCCGAAGCTCGAGAACCCCCGGTAGTCGGCGACGACCGCGTTGCGGACGATCCAGGGACCCACGACCGCGAGCAGGACCAGGGCGAAGACCCCCGCGTCGTACCACCCGCTCGCACGGGAAACGCGCGCCCCCACGCGCCCCCCAACGCCCCTCGTCTTTCCAACGTCCTCCGTCTTTCCAACGCTCCCCGTCTTTGCAGCGTCCTCCGTCTTTCCCAAGCCCCCCGACTGCGTCGGGGGGATCCCTCCGGGTTTTCGGGACGCACTCCTGCTCTGACGCCCCCCGATCCACACCGCCAGTGCGAAGGGAAGCGCCATCGCCAGCCCCACCGGCCGTACGTACGCTGCCAACCCCAGCAGCACGCCCGCACCCACCAGGGCCCACGTCCTTCGCGTCCGCAGGTGTCCGACCATCAGCAGCACCGCCAGCGTGAACAGCAGCGCGTACAGCGAGTCCGACAGCAGGCGGACGCTGGCGGCGAGGACGAGCGGGGAGACCGCCTGCAGCCCCGCCGCCCACAGGCCCACGCGCTGCGACGCCGCCAGCCGGCCCAGCAGGTACACCACCAGCACCAGCAGGATGTCGAGGAGGATTTGCACGAAGGCCACTGCCTGCCAGGAGGGCGGTGCGGCGGCGAAGGGGGAGTCGGTCCCGCCTCCCGCAGTGAGCATCAGCAGCAGGGGGTATCCGGGCGTGCGGAAGATCTCGGGCTCGCCTCCCCGGGCGAACTCCCCGTGCTCCGCCAGCGACCAGGCGAGTTGGAGGTAGTCCTCGGAGTCGGGCGTGACGACCGTGGAGAGGTCGGCCGACAGCAGCAGCGCCACCCGCACCGCCGCCGCCACCGCCACGATCGCCACCAGTCGTCCGTGTCTCATGCGGGCTATCGTAGTGGAGGCCCCGAGGCGATACAATGCGCCGCATGCCGCAGACGTTGACCATCACGGAGATCTTCCGTTCGCTGCAGGGCGAGGGCACCCGCACGGGCCTGCCCTGCGCGTTCGTGCGCCTCACCGGCTGCAATCTGCGCTGCCGCTGGTGCGACACCGCATACGCCTGGGAGGGCGGGACGGAGATGCACCTCGACGCCGTCATCCAGCGGGTGGACGCCCTGCGAACCCCCCGCGTGCTGGTGACCGGCGGCGAGCCCCTCCTGCAGCCGCACTGCCCCGAACTGCTCTCGCACCTGTGCGACGAGGGGTACGAGACGCTGCTGGAGACCAACGGGTCAACGGACATTTCGGCCGTGGACCCGCGGGTGGTGATCATCATGGACCTCAAGTGCCCCTCGTCGGGCGAGTCCGACGCGAACCTATGGTCGAACGTCAACGAGATCGGCGAGCGGGACGAGATCAAGTTCGTTATCGCCGATCACACGGACTTCGACTGGGCGTGCGAGCGCGTCCGCGAGTACCACCTGGGAGACCGCTGCCCGGTCACCGTCTCCCCCGTGCATGGGCAGTTGGCCCCGGCGGAACTGGCGGGCTGGATCCTGGGCAGCGGTCTGGACCTGCGGCTGGGGCTGCAGTTGCATAAGATCCTCTGGCCGGACCGCGATCGCGGGGTCTAAGGGTTTCCGAC
Organism: Phycisphaerae bacterium; assembly: GCA_041687095.1. GTDB lineage: Bacteria > Planctomycetota > Phycisphaerae > SM23-33 > SM23-33 > JAWLCQ01. Next base: position 10,324 of record JAWLCQ010000158.1, read on the forward strand.
TCGGGACCTCTGAAGAATGGGCCGCAGAGACGCAGAGACGCCGAGAAGAGATTGATGCCGAGTGCCACCGCCGGGTGCCACGGCTGCGCCGTTTGCAGCCGTGCTGCCCGCACGGACACGGCTGCAAACGGCGCAGCCGTGGCACCCGCAGAGGACGACCATGCACATTGAGCTGATTCGATCATTCTCCTTCGACGCCGCCCACAGCCTCCCCGCGCTGCCCGAGGGGCACAAGTGCCGCCGCATGCACGGGCACAGCTACCGCGTGGATGTCCACCTCGGCGGCGAGGTGGACGAGCGGTTCGGGTGGCTGATGGACTTCGGGGAGATCAAACGCATTGTCACCCCCATCCTCGACGAACTCGACCACCGCCTGCTCAACGAGATCCCCGGATTGGAGAACTCGACGGCCGAGCGCCTCGCCAAGTACCTATGGGACCGCCTGCAAGCGGTCCTCCCGCTGCTGTCGGCGGTCACGGTGTGGGAATCCGACACGTCCCGCGCGGTGTACCGCGGGGAGAGGCACTAGCCGTTAAACAAGCGAACGCCCAGGCCCGTTTCGCGGCTGTCAGCGGGCGAGGCGGCGGCGCGGAGCGGGCTTGGCCGCCGCCGTCGGCGGTCGCT
>JAWLCQ010000159.1:0-10905 GCA_041687095.1 Phycisphaerae bacterium
GGTGCCACGGCTGCGCCGTTTGCAGCCGTGCTGCCGGGAAGGACACGGCTGCAAACGGCGCAGCCGTGGCACCCGGCGTGACCTCGCCTCTCCAAGGGGCCCCGGAACTTGCTCCATGCCTGCCAGACGGAAATCCGCAATCCACAATCCGCAATCCGCAATTCCAGGCCCCGTCAGGAGGCCGCCGCCTTGCGTCTCCTCCGGAAGCGGGGGAGGCCCAGGACGCGGGGGCGCCAGGCGGCGTCGATGGCGGGGGTGAAGGTGTTCATGATGAGGACCGCGAGGTAGGCGGGGATGGGCGTGTCCATGTAGAGTTGCAGGAGCATGGCCAGCGCGCCCACGCCCGCCCCGAACAGCACCTGCCCCCCGCCCGTCACCGGGCGCGAGGTCATCTCGGGCGCCAGGAAGAACGCCGCCAGCATCAGTTCCCCCCCGAGCAACTGGTAGCACACGTAGATGAACCCGGCATCCCCGCCCTCGAGCGTCACGGGGAACCAGGCGGTGCGGACGGCGTCGTTGGGGCCCAGCAGGTACACCGGGGCGATCGCCGCGGTCACGGCGGCGGCGGCGAGGATCGAGACGGGCAGGATCCACTTCACGTAGTTGCGGTACACGAGGTACAGGCCCGCGACGACGATGAGGATGGCCGACGTCTCCCCGATGCCCCCCGCCCGCGTGCCGAACAACAGGTCGCGGATGGGCCGCAAGTGGCTCATGACGGGAGGGGGGAGACGCTGCCCGTCCTGGGGCGGGGGCGGAACGGTGGAGAGCGAGGAGAACCGGGGGTCCTCGCGGTCGGTCAGCCCGTCGAGCACGTGCGAGGCGGGCTCGTAGCGGAAGGCGTCCACGCCGGGGGGCGCGGGGCGGTCGAACCACGTGCGGAGGTTCGTGACCTCCACCGCGTTGTTCACGTCGCCCACCAGCACGTGCGACTGCGCGAGGATCGGCCACGTGCCGGGGGCGAGGGGAACGGCGAAGAGGACGGCGACGGCGAAGCGGCCGACGAGGGCGGGCTGCCAGAGGAAGTGCCCCACGCCCCCGAAGATCGCCTTGCCCACGAGGACGGCGAAGGCGGCGGCGACGACGGGGACGTACCAGGGGGCGAAGGGGGGCAGCGTCAGGGCCAGCAGCACCCCCGTCAGCAGCCCGTGGGTGCGCCCCCCCAGGGCGGGGACGCGGGTCACGCGGAAGTACACCTGCTCGATCCCCACGCACGACACGATCGCCAGGCCGCTGACGATCATCGCCCGCCACCCGAACAGGACCCAGCCCATCAGCAGCGGGGCGCAGGCGGCGAGGGTCTGCACCAGGAACACGTGCCGCACCGTCTCCTGCGCGTGCAGGAAGGGCGACTCGAAGGTGGGGTAGCGGACCTCGGGGGCGGCCTCCGGGCGGTTCCGCGGGCTCATGGGGCGTCCTCGCGCGGGGCGGAAGCGGCGGCGGATTGGTGGCGGAAGAGGATGTGCTTGATCTCCTTCACCCGCTGGGTGAGGGGCAGGCGGGCGGGGCAGACGAACGAGCACACTCCGCACTCGATGCACGCCGTCGCCCCCAGGTGGTCGGCGTGCTCCAGGTCCCCGAGTTCGAACGCGTCGTTCAGGGCCGCCACGTTCAGCCGCACCGGGCAGTGGTCCGTGCACCACGAGCAGCGGATGCAGGGCCCGGGCGGAAGGACGGGCCGGGCGTGGAGGGCGAGGACCGCGTCCGTGCCGGGGGAGACGACGGTGTCGCGGTCGCACCGGAAGCCGACCATCGGCCCCCCGTGGATGACGGGGTCGGCGGTGTCGGGGGCGAGGGCGAGGCAGTCGGCGCCCAGGGGCGTCCAGACGTTGCCCGGAGCGTCCGCGCGGTCCCCGGCGAGGGTGACGACGCGGTGGGTGGGGGGCTCGTTACAGGCGGCCCAGCGGTAGGCGGCGAAGCAGGTGGCGGGGTCGATGACGGCCACCCCGACCTCCATGGTCCGCCCCCCCGGGGGGGCCTCGCGGCGGCAGAGGACCTTGACGAGGATCGTATCGTTGCCGATCGGGTACTTGTACGACAGGGCGACGCGTTCGATGTCGCGGGAGCGGGCGGCGTCGGCGAGGTGGCGGTAGGCGTCGAGGTGGCGGGGATCGACCACGATCGCCCGCCGGCGGATCCCCGCGGCCTTCGCCAGGATCTCCAGCCCGAACACCACCTCGGGCCCGTGCTCGGCGAGGAGGCGGTGGGCGGCCGTCACGGACGGCTGCTGCTCCATGCCGTTGAGCAGGAGGATGCGGCAGGCTTTTTCGCGGGCGCGGAGGGCCCAGCGGTGCAGGAGGACCTGGGTGGAGCGTTGGAGGGGGAACCCGCCCTCGGCGAGGCGGGCGAGGAGGGTGTCGGCGTCGGCGGCCCGCCAGTCGAAGGTTTCGACGGCGAGGGGGATGGAGGCGGGGGAGGCGTCGAGGTCGACGAGTTCGACGGCCTGCACCGTGGCGGAGTCCCCGAAGAGGACGGTGTTGACGGGGGTGACGGCGGCGACGCGCCCGTCGCGGGGGGCGTACACCCGCAGCCCGTCGGGGCGGGGCGAGCGGGCGAGGAGGTCGCCCGCGCGGACGCGGGTGGACAGGGGCACGACGAGGTCGGCCGGGGCGGACTTGCCGCAGACCAGGGGTACGCGGAGGCGGGGCAGGGGACGGCAGGGGCGGATGGGCGCGCGGAGCGTGGCCTCCTTCTCCTCCGGAAGGTCAATTCCGCCGGCGAATGTTCCGTACCGTCGAAGGGCCATACCGGGCTCAGGGGGCGGATTCCGACCGGGCCTTTTCCCGCAGCGTCGGATCGACGAAGGTGATGGTGGCCTGGCTGTAGAGGTCGGCCCAGATGCGTTCGGCGAGGAGGGTGATCTGCCGCTGGCGGAGCGTCTCGGTGAGGTCGGCGCGGACCTGCTCGAAGTCGGCGGCCTGGGCGCCGATGACCTGCTCCAGGCGGAGCACGTGGAACACCGAGCCCGTCAGGATCGGGCCCGCCAGATCCCCCGGCGCCTGCATCGCCAGGGCCTCGCGGCGGAGGATGTCGGGGATCTCCGGGGGCGAGAGCGGCCCGATCGGCGGCAGCAACCCGCCCTCCTTGGCGGTGGTGGGGTGGCGGCTGTAGCGCTTGGCGAGGGTGGCGAAGTCCGCCCCCCGCCGCAGCTCCCCGAGCATCTGCTGCGCCTCGTGCTGCGTGCTCACCTGGATGTGCCGCACCACCACCCGCCGCCCGTACTGGTCGCCGTACTCCGTGCGGAGGTCGGCGTCGGTGATGTGGACGCGCTGCTCGGCGAGCTTGCGGAGCATGGCGTTGCGGCGGATGGTGACGTCCCAGTGCTCGCGCGGGACGCGCTTCTTCTCCTGGATCTGCCGGAGGATCGAATCCCGCTGGTCGGGCGTGTAGTCCTCCCCGACGACCTCGCGGAGCGTGCGGTCGTTCTCGGCGAGCACGTCGTCCTCGCTCAGCGTGAGCTGCTGCCGGGCGAACTCCTGGCGGACCATCTCCGTCGCGACCAACTGCTGGGCCATCTCCAGCCCGAACCCCTGGAGCAGCAGGTCGTGGAGCTCGGCCATGTACAGCGGCGTGCCGTTGACCATCGCCATGACCGGGCGCGACGCACCGTCGGCAGGGGGCTTGGGGTTAGAACCAGCCGCCGGGGCGGCCGGTGACCCGCGGTCCGCGTGCGTCGCGGCGGGCTGGTCCGCCCCCGCCGTCGCGGCCGCCGCATCGGATCGGCCCCCCAGGCCTTGCGGATCGCACCCCGTCAGCACCAGCATCGCCCCCGTCAGCAGCAACCCGACGACAGGGCAAGACCGTCCCAAGACCCGCGCCGCAGAGAATCGTGGTGAAAGCATCCTGCTAGAGTACCGCCCCGCACCGGGGCGGGTCAATCCACGCCGCCCGCCGCGGCAGGGCTATCGCATCTCCACGGCCCGGGCGGCTTGCCCCCGCCTCCGCCGACAGTCCGCCTCCCTTCCGGTCCCGGGAGCCCTACGGAGAGGCCTTCATCGCCTCAACGCCCTCGGGGCTGCCCACGACGACCACGCCGTCGTCGCCCGCCAGTACGTCCGACGCCCGTGGGGCGGTGATTCGCTCGGGGCCCCGACGGATGCCGATGACCGTCACGCCGTAACGGCTGCGGAAATCCAGGGCGGCCAGCGTCTTGCCCACCCAGGGCGACTGCGGAGGAACGTGGATCTCGTCGGCCCCGAAGGCCTTGGCCTGATCCTGCGGGCCACCCAGCTCGCGCTGCCGCAGGTACGTGACGGCCGGGCCGGCCTGCTCGGGGGAGCACAGCAGCACGAGGCGGTCGCCGGGGTAGACGTGGAAGTCGGGGGCGGGGTTGAAGTGGACCTTCCCCGCCCGGCTGACCGCCAGCACGGAGACCCCCAGATCGCGGCGAAGGTCCAGGTCGCGCAGCGCCTTGCCGGTGAAGACGGACCCCGGCTGGAGGGGCACCTCCTCCAGCACGGCCGGCCAGTCCCGCAGGCCCGGCAGCGACTGGACGGCGCCGGTGATGGCCTCGACCGCTTGCTCGGCCGCGTCGTTGAACGGCTGGAGCACCAGGTGCGCGCCGAGCCGGTGATACTGCTCGGCGTACGCGGCGTCTGCGGCGGTCAGGGCGGTCCGCCCGCTGAACCGGGCCTCCTCCAGGAGATGGAACAGCGAGACGTTGATGTCGTGATCGCGGATGGCGCACAGCACCCATCGCGCGCGGTCCAGCGGGAGTTGGGCCAGCATCTCCGGGTCCCCGGCGTCGCCGTAGAGCACCGACAGGCCCATCTCCCGGCCTCGCTCCAGCGCCTGGGGGTCGAAATCGACCGCCAGCAGCCGCCAGCCGTGCTGCTGGAGGCGGGCGGCGATGGCGCTGCCGTAGTTGCCCAAGCCCATCACGATGATCAAGTGCCGGTCGATCGGGCTCGACTCCATCCCCGCCTGCGCCTCGCGGTAGGGGTGGGACCGCTCGAAAACGCTCAGGAGCCCCGACAGCCGGGCGTACAACGGGCCCGAGTACAGGATCATGTACGTCGAGGCGAAGATCGTCACCAGGCCTACAAGCGTGATGAGGCTCATGGCCGAGCTGTCGATGTGCCCGAGGCTGTAGCCCAGGGCGGCGAGGATGAGCGAAAACTCGCTGATCTGCGCCACCGCCAGGCCGGACATGAACCCGGTGCGCTTGCGGTAGCCCATCAGGCCCATGATGGCCAGGACGATGATCGGGTTGCCGACGAGTACGAATATCGAGAAGACCGACGCCTTGCCCAACTCCCCCCCCAGCGCCGACAGGTCCAAGTTCGCCCCGAGGTGGATGAAGAAGAACAGCAGCAGGAAGTCTCGCAAGACCACCAGCCGCGCCCCGATGGCGTCCCGCTGCGACGTCGACGCCAGGGAGATGCCCGCCAGGAACGCCCCGACCTCCTTGCTGAACCCCAGCAGTTCGGCCGTGGACGCCAGGGCGACCGCCCAGGTGATCGCGAACAGCACCAGCAGTTCCGGGGAGCGGGCGATGTAGTTCAGGGCGCGGGGCAGGACCCAGCGCATCAGGGCGACGACGGCCCCGAGCATCAGGACGCCCTTGCCCAGAATCCATAGCGACTCGGTGAGGAAGTTCCGCCCCTCCTCGTGCCCTCCCCCGAACGCGGCGAGGCCGATCAGGGCCAGAATCGCCACGATGTCCTGGACGATCAGGAACCCCACCGCGATCCGCCCGTGGAGCGAGTCGATCTCCTTCTTGTCCGACAGCAGCTTGACGATGATGATCGTGCTGGAGAACGTCAGGGCCACCGCGACGTACACCGCCGTGACGAACTGCATCCCGAACGCCAGTGCGATGAGAAAGCCGATCAGGGAGGTGAAGGCGACCTGCCCCAGCCCCGTCGCCAGGGCCACCGGGCCGACCGTTCGGATCATGCCCACGTCGAGGCGGAGCCCCACCACGAACAGCAGCAGCGAGATTCCGATGCTGGCGAACAGCTCGATCTCGTGCGCCCCCTGGACCAGGCCGATGGCCGAGGGGCCCACCAGGATGCCCGCCAACAGGAACGAGATGATCAGCGGCTGGCGCAGCTTGAGCCCCGCCGCCGCGATCACGGCCGCGACCGCCAGCACCCCCGCCACTTCGGCAAACGGCGTCCATTCCATGCCGCGTCCCTGCCTTCCTTGGTGGAGCCCGTGCGATCCGCACGTTCCTGTCGCCCAGAGGGCCTCATGGGTATACTACAGAAGTGCAAGGCGTTTCTGAACCACAAAGCGGAGCCGCAGCCCATGCCCTACTTCATTCAGATCATCCTGGCCGCGCTGCGATCCCTCTTCTCCCGCAGGCCCCGCTAAGGGGATGAAGCCCGTCGGGGCTCGAGAGGCACGAATCGCCCCCGCCTACACCTGCACCGCGACGGTCCGGCCGCTCTTCACCGCTTCGATCTCCGCCTCGACGATGGCGATCGACGCGGCCGCCTGGTCGGGCGTGGCGTGCTCGGGCGCCTGGCCGTCCCGCACGCAGTCCATGAAGTACCGCAACTCGCCCGCGTACGCCCCGGTGTCGGGGATCTCGGGGTGCAGGGGCTTCTCCCCGGGGACGTAGATGGCGAGCGTCTTCTCGCGCCCGGAGTGGTAGTCCACGGTGGCGCTCTCGAACATCAGCGTGGCCCCCATCGCGAAGGGGCTGCCCGGGGTGGTCCACCCGCCCTCGGCGACGATGACCGCGTCGTCGGCCCCATGGAAGCGCGTCCACAGGTAGTCCACCCCGCCGTCGGGGCGGATCGTCCCGAAGCTCGTCACCGCGCGCGGGACCCCGAAGAACCACTGGATCGTGTCGGTGTCGTGAATGTGCAGATCCAGGGCGGCGCACCCGCTGCGGGCGGTGTCGGCGAACCACGACTTGCGGTCCCAGGCGGGCGCCCCGCCCGAGCGCCAGAACTTGGCCATGCGGAGCGGGCCGTACCGCCCCTCGTCCCGAATGGCCTTCATCACGTGGTACTCGCCCCAGAACCGCAGGACGTGCCCGATCATGAGGAACTGCCCGGTCTCCCTCGCGACGGCCGCCAGGGCCTTCGCCTGCTCGCCCGTGCGGGCCATGGGCTTCTCGCAGAAGGCGTGCTTGCCCGCCCGCAGGGCCTGCTCGGCCATGGCGGCGTGGAGGTCGGTGGGCGTGCAGATGTCGACGGCGTCGACGTCGGGGTTCTTGAGGAGTTCGGCGAGGTCGGTGTACTTGCGGGCGGCGTCGAAGGACTGCTGCGACTCCGACTCCTTCAGGTTGCCCTGGACGGTGGGGGAGTCCTTCTCGAGGCGGCTGGGGTCGATGTCGCACAGGGCGACGACCTCCACGCCCGCCATCTTCCGCAGGGCTCCGTAGTGGACCCCGCCCATCATCCCCACACCCACCAGGCCAACGCGAACGGACATGCGGTGCTCCTTTCGATCCTCGCCACGCTCCGTCCCGCCCCCTGCACGCGCGGGGACGGGTGGGTCCTCTTGTAGCGGACCCGCCCCGCGGACGCAACACGATGGCCCGGCCGTTCCCGTTAGGGCCATCGCGAAGTCCGTGTTCCGTGGCATGGGCGTCTCGCCCATGGGTCCCACGGGCATCCTGCCCGTGGCCTTTGCCTGCGGGGCCACATGGGTTGGAGAGGGTGTTCAGGGCCATCAGGCCCCACCGGCCCGCCGGGCAGGGGCGAGACGCCCCTGCGACACACGGGCGAGACGCCCGTGCCACGACGTTGCGATGGCCCGGCGGTTCCCGTCCTCCCGCTTGAGCCCGAATCGTACATGTCCCTATAATGCCCATGCGTTCCACTTGTCCGCAGCGCGGCGTGCCTAAGGAGGCCGACTATGCCTGACAGCGTCCACAGCGACCCGCTCCCCCCGCCCATCGTCGTCCCCTGTGCGGGGGCGGACCTCAACGAGCTGCTGTCGAAGGAGTGGCTGCTCACCAATCGCCTGGGCAGCTACGCGTCGAGCACCGTGGTGGGGTGCAACACGCGGCGGTATCACGGGCTGCTGGTGGCGGCCACCACGCCCCCGGTGGGGCGGCGGGTGACGCTCTCGACGCTCATGGAGCACCTCACCGTGGACGACGTGGTGCACGAGCTGGCGACCAACGAGTTCCAGGGCAGCTTCTCGCCCGAGGGCTTCCGCACGCTGGTCGAGTACCGCGACGGGCCCGCCCCCACCTTCGTCTACCGCTGCGGGCCGGCCGAACTCACCAAGGAGATCGTCCTCGCCGACTCCGCCAACGCCGTCGCCGTCCGCTACACCCTCCGCGGGGCGCGCGGGCGGCTGCGGGTCTGGCCCTTCGCCGCCCTGCGGGACTTCCACCACCTCCGCAAGGTCCACGAGCCCCACCAGATGACCTTCGACTCCGTCGAGAACGGCGTGCGGATCGAGGACCGCCGCGAGTCCGGGCACCCGCTGTACATCCTCTGCCGCGACGGGGCCTTCGAGGCCAAGCCCCAATGGTGGTACCGCTTCCTCTACCGCGTGGACCTCTCCCGCGGGCAGGACGGGCAGGAGGACCTCTACTCCCCGGGCAGCTTCGTCGTCGATCTCCCCGACGGGGCGTCGTGCCAGTTCACGGCCGTGCTGGACGAGCCGTTCCCCCTGGGCTTCGAGACGACCGTCGAGCGCCGCCGCGAGCGCCTCAGCAGCCTCGCCGCCTCCGTCGGGCCCGACGCCGACGTTTTCGACCGCCGCCTCGCCCTCGCCACCGACGCCTACTACGTCCACCGCGCGTTCCCGGGGTCCGCGTCGTCGGGGACCATCGTCGCCGGATACCACTGGTTCGCCGACTGGGGCCGCGACGCCTTCATCGCCCTCCCCGGGATCCTGCTGTCGACGCAGCGGCACGAGCAGGCGCGGGACGTGTTCCGCACCTTCGCCCTCCACGTCGCCGACGGGATGATCCCCAACCGCTTCGACGACTACGCCAACAGCGCCCACTACAACAGCATCGACGCGTCCCTGTGGTTCATCCTCGCCGCCGACCGCTACGTCCGCGCCACCAACGACCGCGCGTTCTGGGGCGAGGTCCTCCGCGGGCCCTGCGAGACCATCCTCCGCTACTACCGCGAGGGCACCCGCTTCGACATCCGCGCCGACTCCGACATGCTCCTCACCGGCGGGTCCCACCTCACCCAGCTCACCTGGATGGACGCCAAGCTCGGGGAGGAGGTCGTCACCCCCCGCGAGGGCAAGGCCGTCGAGATCAACGCCCTGTGGTACTGCGCCCACCGCATCCTCGCCGAGCAGCTCGGCCAGTCCGACCCCGCGGGAGCCCGCGAGTACGCCGCCCTCGCCGCCGTGATCGGCGCGGCCTTCGAGGGGGCCTTCTGGAACGAGCCGTTCCAGTGGTGCAACGACTGCATCAGCAGTGCGGGGCCCGACGCGACGCTGCGGCCCAACCAGATCTTCGCCGTCTCCCTCCCGTACTCGCCCCTCCGCGAGGAGCGGCAGCGGCGGGTGGTGGCGGTGATTCAGGACCTCCTGCTGACCCCCATGGGCCTGCGGACGCTCTCGCCCGACGATCCCCGCTACCGCCGCCGCTGCGCCGGGTCCTGGGAGTCCCGCGACCGCGCGTACCACCAGGGCACCGTCTGGGCGTGGCTCATCGGGCCCTTCATCGAGGCGTACCTCAAGGTCGAGCACAATCGCCCCCCGGCCGTCGCGCAGGCGAAGGCGTGGCTCGCGGGGTTCGAGGAGCACCTGCGGGAGGCGGGGATCGGGCACATCAGCGAGATCTTCGACGGCGATTCCCCCCACACGCCCCGCGGGTGCATCGCCCAGGCGTGGTCCGTGGGCGAGGTCCTGCGGGCGCGGATGCTTGTGAAGCAGGCGGAAGGGAAGTGACTGGCGGTTTGGGGCTGTCGATTCCCGCCGCGGGGCTGACGCCCGCCCGCGAGCCCCGAACGGGGAATGCGCTTCTCCTCGCCTTCACTGCGCTCCTCCTGCTTCCCGCCTTCGCGTGGGCGGAGTCCTCCGTTTCGCTTCGGGCGTCGGACGCCCTGGACGAGTCCGTCTACCCGTACCGCCGCGCGACGCTCACGGTGACGAACGACGGCGAGCAGGTGGTGCGGGCGGTGTCGCTGCGATGGGCCGGAGGCGGGCCCACGATGGTCTTCCCGGCCGCCATTCCCCCTGGGGCGGAGGCGGACCTGGACGTGAAGCTGCCCGCGGCGGCCGTCCAGCAGACCTATGCCGTTCGCCTCCTCGCGGACGAGGACCCGCGCGGTGTCCCGCTCGCCGAAACGGCCGCCTCCATCACGTGGCCCGTCGCGTGGGTGACCGACGAGGCCTTCCTCGACCCCTCGCCCTACGACGCGTACGGTTACGCCGCCGGGCCATGGTCCCGCTCCGAGCGGTGGCGGATGCTGGGCCTCGCGGGCGTGGCGGCCGTGATGATGGCGGCCACGCTCCTCCTCCGCCCCCCGCACCGCATTGCCGCCCTCACCGCCGCGGTGGCGCTTGCGGGTGCGGGCGTGTGGCTGCTGCGGCCCAGCCCGGTGCGGGTGCAGCTCATCGGCGGGCAGGGGGCCCCCGCGCTGTGGAGCGCGGCGGACAGCGACCGTGTTCTGCAGGTCGCCTCCCGCCGCACCGGTTCGGTGTCGCTGGCGGATCGTTCGCTCCCCGCGGCCGCCCCGGTCTACCTCGACCGCCGCTCCATGGAAACCGACACGCTCGTCGTCCCCGCCTCCGGCCTGCAGGAGGTCCCGGTGCAGGGCGGGGAGGTCCGGTACTTCCGGTGGCGACAGCCCCCCGCCCCGGGAACCCAGCGGTAGGGCCGCCGCGCGGCCTTCGGGCACCCAGCCCCCCAAGCGCCTGCGCCGGGGGTCTCCCGCGCCCCCCACCGCCCGCGCCACGGGTCTCCTGGCCTCGTTGTTCCACACATCTCGGACCTCGCGGGCGGCAGGGACCGGTTTCCCGGCG
>JAWLCQ010000160.1:0-10837 GCA_041687095.1 Phycisphaerae bacterium
GATGAACCGCTTCCGGCGGATCCTGATCCGCTGGGAGAAGAAGCCCGAGAACTACCTCGCCATGCTGCACTTCGTCTGCGCCATCATCACGTATCGCTGTGCCGGGTTATTCGGATAGGCTCTTAGACCGCTTCTACGCGGGGGCCCCGGTGTGCAGCCCGACGCGCGGCAGTTGCCTGACCGGGCGCCACCCGCACCGCTACGGGATCTTCTTCGCCAACGAGGGCCACCTGCCGCCCGAGGAGGTCACCCTCGCCGAGGCCCTCAAGACGCAGGGCTACGCGACGGGGCACTTCGGGAAGTGGCACCTGGGGACGCTGACGACCGAGGTCCGCGACTCCAACCGCGGCGGGCCCGATCATCCGGAGGAGTACGCCCCTCCGTGGGACCGCGGGTTCGACGTCTGCTTCACCACCGAGGCCAAGGTCCCCACCTGGGACCCCATGCGCAAGCCCCCCGGCGGGGCGGGGCAGGGCTGGGACTGCCTCCGCGAGGGCGACCCCAGCGAGTTCTACGGCACGCGGTACTGGACGGGGCCCGGGCAGGTCGTGCCCGAGGAGCAACTCCGCGGGTGCGACTCGCGGATCATCATGGACCAGGCGCTGGCGTTCGTCCGCGACTGCGCAGCCGGTGCGCAGCGCACTCCCTTCCTCGCCGTCATCTGGTTCCACGCACCGCACCTGCCCGTCGTCGCCGGGCCCGAGCATGCGGCCCTATACGCCGACCAGGACCTCCACGCGCGGAACTACTACGGGTGCATCACGGCGATGGACGCGCAGGTCGGCCGGCTGCGGGGGGAACTGGAGGCCCTGGGGATCGCGGACGACACGATGCTGTGGTTCTGCAGCGACAACGGCCCCGAGGGCGGGGAGGACTCGCCCGGGCGGACGGGCGGGCTGCGGGGGCGCAAGCGCAGCCTCTTGGAGGGCGGGGTGCGCGTCCCGGGCCTGCTGCGCTGGGGGCGACGGTTCCCGCAGGCGCGGGTGGTCGAGGCCCCGTGCAGCACGAGCGACTACTTCCCCACGGTGCTCGACGTGCTGGGCTTTCGCATGCAGGCCCAGCCCGACCCGATCGACGGGATCAGCCTGCTGCCGCTGCTGGAGGGGCGGGCGAGCGAGCGGCGGCACCCGATCGGGTTCGAGTCGCGGAGGCAACTGTCGTGGATGGACGACCGCCACAAGCTCCTCAGCACCGACGCGGGCGAGACGTACATGCTGTTCGACATCGCGAGCGACCCGGGGGAGCAGCACGACATCGCCGCCGAGCGGCCCGAGGTGGTGGCGGGGCTGCGGGCGGCGCTGCAGGCGTGGCGGGCAAGCTGCGACGCCTCCCGTGAAGGCGCGGACTACCGGCACCGGAGATAGGAACATACCCGATCCCGAGGCAGATGGGGCGTCCCCCCACGCGGGGCCCCACGGCTTGCGGATCGCCGGTGTCTGCGCCGCGGGTCCCCCGATCCGCCTGCCCCCCGCGCGTCCCGCCATACAAGTGATTGCATCTCTAAATATTCCAACCAGAACATGCGTTGAGTGGTGCGCCGCGGGGGTCGATGCTAGCATTGTGTAACGCCTGCTCGGATGCGGCCGTGTGCCGGATCCGCCGCAAGTCGAGGATTTGCGGGTGTCACCGTGGGTTCGTAGGGGCGGGTCGGAAGGGGGAGTGCGAGTTTCTCGCATGTCCCATGAATGGAAATCTTATACGAGTCGGCTGGAGGTGCGCGCCGCTCGGAGCAGCATGCGGCTCGCACCGGTGTATACAAGTCTTCCTGAAAGGAAGGAGGCGCAGTATGAGCGCAAGACGCGAAAATGCCCTGAAACGCGGGAGTTTCACGGGCTTGGAGGTGCTGGAGCCCCGCCTGCTCCTGTCCAGTACCCCAGTGGTGTTCCTGGATAGCCTATTTGACGCGGCGAATTGGACGGTGCAGGAGGCGGCGCAGGGGGACGGGGGGACCCTCCGCTGGACGCTGCACCGCTCGGAGGTCGAAGGCGCCAGTCGGTCGATCACGACGACGGTCTTTGCCCCCAAGAGCGGGTCGGCGGGGATCACGGGGTTCTTTCTGCGGCAGGGGGCGGTGTACGACCCCGCGGCGATGGGCGCCATCGGGGCCATCGACTACTCGGAGCGGTCGTTCCTGTTCACCGGGGTGGACCAGGGGCAGGCTTCGTCGCTGCTGATCCTGCAGAACGGAAGGCTGTACGCGATGGACCCGGCCCGCGTGGCGCCCATCCGCACGACGACCACGGCGTGGACGAGGCATTCGCGGACGGGGCTGAAGGCGGAGGACTTCATCGCCCGCTCGGCAGGGGCCGCCCCCCTGCACCCGGACTTCTCCGCAACCGGCGCCCCGCTGCAGTTCGGGTTCCTCCGCGAGAGTTCCACCGTGGCGCCCGATCCGACCGGTTACGCCGTCGAGGCCTACCTCGACGACTGGACCGTGACGGTGAAGCCCGAGGGGCCGCGCATCATCGCCGTGTCCCCAGGGCCCGGGGCGTGGATCGTGGATGGGCAGCCCATCTCCGTCACCTTCGACCGGGACGTCCGTCCCGAGACGGTCACGGCCGAGTCGTTCCGCGTCTACTGTCTGGGGCCGGATCGGTTGTACGGGACGGCCGACGACCGGCAGATCCCGGCGGCGAGCGTGGTTTACAATGCGGCGACGCGTACCGCGAGGTTCATGCCGGGCGCCATGCTGGGCAACGGCCGCCACGCCATCGTCATCGGCAGCGTGGACGGGGTTCCGATTCTCGAGAACTTCGACGCTTCCACCCCGGCGTGGACGCTGGGGGGATCGGCGACGCTGCAAGGGGGGGCGTTGCGGCTGACGGACGCCCAACCGTACCAGGCAGGGTCGGCGTTCTACTCGACGCGGATCCCGGCGCAGGAGTTCGTGGCGGACTTCGACTTCAGCGTGGGAGGCGGGACCGGGGCGGACGGGTTCGCGTTCGTCGTGCACAACAACGAGGTCGGGCCCACGGGGCTGGAGCAGTTCGGCGGGGGGATGGGATACCGCGGGCTCACCAACAGCCTCGCCGTCGAGTTCGACACCTTCCGCAACCTCGAGAACAACGACGCCACCCGCAACCACATCGGAGTGAACGTCAACGGGTCCGTCGAGTCCCTCGTCGCCGTCGGGCCTCTTCCGGCTTTCCACAACGCCGGAACGTTCCACGCGACGGTGATGTACAGCCACGGGCACATCATTGTGCAGGTGACGGGGCCCGGATTCACCGGAGCCCATACGATCATCGACACCGTCGTCGGAGGGTGGAATGACAGCGTCGGGTACTTCGGATTCACGGCCGCCACGGGCGGAGAGGTGAACGCTCACTTCATCGACAACGTTCGGGTCCAGACCAACGGCGGGCAGGCGGTGCGCGACCCGTACGGCAGCCCCCTGGACGGTGAATCGGCCGTCCGCGACACCGTGCCGTCCGGCAACGGGACGGCGGGGGGGGACTTCGTGTCGGTGTTCGACACCAACCCTCTCGCGCCCCCCAACGTCGCCGATTACTTCGACGAGGCGTACTACCTGCAGATCAATCCGGACGTCGCCGCCGCCATCGCCGCCGGGGTCTTCCCCAGCGGCCTGGCGCATTTCGTGACCTCGGGCATGGCCGAGGGGCGCAATCCCAACCTGTACTTCGACACCAGCTACTACCTGACCCAGAATCCGCAGGTGACGGCCTCGGGCATGCCGGCCTTTGAGCACTTCTACCTCTGGGGCCAGAGTGAAGGCCGCTCTCCCTCTCCCGTGTTTGAGTCGAGCTACTACATGGCGATGAACCCCGACGTCGCCGCCGTCACAACGGACGGCTACAAGCACTTCCTCCACTTCGGGCGCACCGAGGGCCGCGCCGCCTCCGTCCTGTTCGACGGGGAGTTCTACCTCCTGCGGAATCCCGACCTCCTCGCCGCCGGTGTGGAGCCGCGCGAGCACTTCCTGCTCTTCGGCCGCTACGAGAACCGCTCGCCCTCTCCGGTCTTCGACCCCACGTACTACCTGCAGGCCAACCCGGACCTGGCGGCGGCGGGGGTCAACGCGTTCAACCATTTCGTCGCCTACGGGCGGGTGGAGAACCGCATCGCCTCCCCGTTCTTCGACCCCGCGTTCTACCGGCAGGACAATCCGGACACGGCCGCGATCAACTCGTGGTACCACTTCGCCCGCTGGGGCCAGTTCGAGGGCCGCGACCCCTCCCCGTTCTTTGATGCGTCGTACTACTACCAGCAGAACCCCGACGTGGCCGCCACCGGGATGCCGGCCTTCCGGCACTACGTCCTGTGGGGCATCCACGAGAACCGCCTCGCTTCTCCAAACTTCGACAGCGGGTACTACCTCGCGACCAACCCCGACGTGGCGGCCGTGGGCATGAACGCCTACGACCACTTCATGCGGTATGGGCGGTACGAGCAGACTCGCAGCCCCGCTCCGTGGTTCGACAGCAGCTTCTACTACGCGGAGCACCCGGACGTGGCGGCGACGGGGGAGAGTGCGGCGAACCACTTCCTCCGGGTCGGGCAGTTCCAGGGATTCGCCCCGAACGCCTACTTCGACGAGGCGTGGTACGAGGCGCAGCACCCGTCCATCTCGGGCACGGTGTCCAGCGGATCGTATCGCTCTGCGCACGAGTACTACCTGCTCATTGGGCGGGAGGCTTCGCACTCCCCGGGGCCGTTCTTCGATGAGCCCTGGTACCTCGCTGACAACCCCGACGTGAAGGGGGTGGTGGAGGCGGGGGGGCTGAGCTGCGGTTTTGAGCACTTCCTGCTCTACGGCGTGCACGAGGGCCGCCTGGGCAAGGCGGCGTAGCACAACCCTTGGCCTCTGGGGGAAGCCCAGGGCGGGTCCCGCCGGCCGCGCCGTCACAACGGGGTGGCGCGGGCATCGGGTCCGTGTGTCGCAGGGGGGGTTGCCCCCGCGGCCCACCGGGGGGGGGGGGGGGGGGGGGCCCCCCCCCCCGCCCCCCCACGGGGCGGGGGCTGTGCCTGTGCGGCGCAGGGGGGCAATGGTCCGCCCTGCCCCCCGCGCCCCGAACGCCTCTACAGCCCCCGCCGCAGCGCCGCCTGCATCCGGTCGAGGTAGTAGCGGTAGCTGTCGAAACTGATGTCGCTGGAGATCGAGTGGTCGATCGCCGGGAGGAACCCGCCCTCGCGGATGAGGGCGGAGTTGCGGGCGATCTCGGCGTCGATGGCGTCGCGGCCGCGGGCGATCTGGCGCTTGTCGATGCCCCCGATGATCCGCAGCTCGCGCCCGAACTGCTGGCGGAGTTCGGTGGGGACCATGCCCGCCGCCACCTCGCAGGGGGCGTTGGAGTTCACCCCGCACTCGAGCCAGATCGGCAGCAGCCGTCGCATGTCCCCGTCGCTGTCGTGCCACGTCAGGTCCACCCCGTGCTCGTGTGCGAAGTCCATCACCTTGCGGTAGCGCGGGGCGATCATGGCGCGGACCATCTCGGGGCTCATCAGGGGCCCGTTCTTGTACGCGATGTCCTCCCCGAACCCGATGACGTCGATCCGCGCCCCGAGCTTCACCGCCCGCCGCAGGCCCTCCATCACGACGGTGAAGTACCGCTCGAAGAGTTCCTCGACGATGTCGGCGGCGTCGTAGAGCAGGTAGCTCGCCGTCTCCACCCCGCTCACCGAGCGGAGCGTCCAGTAGTAGCACCCCCCGTCGATCAGGACCACGCCGTCGCCGTCGATGGAGTCGCGGACCCGCTGCTCCCAGTCGGGCCCGAAGCGGGCGTCGAGGTCGTCCACCTGGTAGTGCTCGTCGACGACGCGGCGGAAGCTCTCGCGGTCCTTCGCCGGGAAGTCGATCCACTCGGGCATGGAGTCGTGGTCCTTGAAGTACCTCGCCGTCCGCCCGAACTCGTCGTAGCGGTAGACGAACTCCTCGTCCTCGCGGATCAGCCGGGGCTCGTAGGCGGGGTGCAGCCACGTGTTGGGGCTGATGTTGGTCAGCTTCAGGGGAGTGACCCCGAGGAACTCGTTGAGCTTGACCCCGCGGGGGAGGCCCTCGTCGTACCAGCGGGCGAGCGTGAAGGACCACGGGTGCACGAGGTGCAGCGGGACGCGGTCCACTTCCTGGTAACGCATGACGCGGAGGAATCGTTCGCGGTCGTTCATGCGGGGCATTATCGGCCATGGTCCGGCGCGAGGGCAAGAAGAAGCATGGGGTCTCACGCAAAGGCGCAAAGGCGCGAAGAGAAGAAGAAACAGCCGGAAAGAAAGGGATTACGCAGATTCGGGACTTTCACAGATGAGGAAGATGAATATCCCTCGTTTACGGTCCTTCGCCTTTTCTTCATCTGCGCAATCTTGAAATCTGTGTAATCCCCTTCTCTCCGGGCTTCTTCTTTCCTTTGCGCCTCTGCGTGAGAGTCTTCTTGAATGGTTCCTACAGGACCCGCCCCCACAGGACCTTGAGGTACTGCCCCTCGGGGGTGTCGGCGTGGAAGGGGTGATCGGGGGACGCGCCGCTGACGCGGAAGATCTGGTAGGTGCGTCCGGCGGCGCGGACGGCGCGGGCGACGGTCTGGGTGAACGTCGGAACGTCCACCAGCCCGCTGCACGAGCAGGTGACCATCACGCCTCCGGGAGCGACCACGCCGGCCGCCAGACGGTTGAGGTCGGCGTACTTGCGGAGCCCCAGGTCCATCGTGGCGCGCGTGGGGACGAACTTCGAGGGGTCCACGACGACGACGTCCCACTGCTGCTTGGCGGCGGCGGTGTCGCGGAGGTAGTTGAACGCATCGGCGTGGCGGAAGCGGACGGGGACGTCGTTGAGTTTGGCGTTGGCGGAGGCGACTTCGAGGGCCTTCTCGTCGAGGTCCACGCCCGTGGTCTCCCCGGCGGCGCCTTTGGCGGCGGCGTAGACGGCGAAGCCCCCGGTGTAGCAGCACACGTCCAAGACGCGCTTCTGGGGGGTGAGGGCGGTCAGGGCGAGGCGGTTGTCCCGCTGGTCGCAGAAGAAGCCCGTCTTGTGCCCCCCGCGGAGGTCCACGTGGAACCGCATGCCGTGCTCGGTGATCGCCAAATCTTCCAGGTGGGGCTCCTTGCGGCGGGTGGCCCCGACGCCCTCCAGTTGGGCGACCTTGCGGTCCATGCGGTGGAGGAAGGCCTTGACGGAGAGCCCGGCGTCGATGAGGGCGTCCTCGATGAGGGCGAGGCGGCGGTGCATGGCGAGGGAGAAGATCTCCAGCACGACGTAGGGCCCGAAGCGGTCGGCGATGAGCCCGCTGAGCCCGTCGCCCTCGGCGTGGATGAGGCGGTAGGCGTCCGTCACGCCATCGAGGGCGAGCATCCCGCGGCGAAGCAGGACGGCCGACCGCACCCGCTGGGCGAGCAACGCGTCGTCGGGGTAGGGCCCCTCGTGGCTGATCATGCGGAGCACGATCTTGCTGCGCGGGTTGTAGAACGCCCACCCGAAGAAGTCGTTCCGCTTGTCCACCACGGCCACCACGTCCCCGGGGGAGGGGCCGCCCTCGACGGACCCGATCATCTTCTCGTAGAGGAACGTCCCATAGCTCACGCTGCGGAGGTGGACGATGGGCGTCCCCGGGGGGATCTCGGGGGCGGGCTTGGGCGGGCGAGCGGTGGGGGGGGGCATGGGGCCCCGGTCCGCCCGCGGGGGCGCCAGCCCGGGGGTGGGCACGGGACGCTCCGGACGGGGACCGTGGGAGTAGGGGGGCTTACGATGAGGGCGTCTGGGTTCCATCGGCATAAGCGTATCGCCTGACGCGCGAATCGCAAGCAGGGAGGGTGGAAACTCAGGGGCATCGCAAACTCGCAGTCGTGGGTGCCACGGCTGCGCTGTTTGCAGCCGTGCCCGCACGAGCGCGTGGCGTGACGTGGGTTCTGCGAACCCATGGCGCCCGGCGAACCGGACTTTGCGATGCCCCTGGGTGGAAACTGGAGACCTCGCGCAACGAATCTCGGTCCCCTCACGCTGGGGGGGCCTGCTCCGGGAAGTCCCGCTCGTACCGCTCCAGCAGCGCCGGGACGTCGTTGGGCACGAGGTAGAGCTTCCCGCGGATCCGCTTGGTCTCGCCCGGGGCGAGGCCCCCGATGCGGAAGTCGCTGTGGAGGCACTGCACCACGCCCTGGAACAACTCCTGGTAGGGCTCCCAGGCGGTGGCGAGGATCCGCGTCCCGTCGCCCGAAACGCAGCCGATCAGCCCGCAACTGGGGCGGAGCGGACTCAGCGGGCGGGGGTTCACGTCCGCGGGGTCCACACCGGGGCCCGCCCAGACCTGCCCGGGGGTGTAGCGGGCATCGGTGGCCCAGTCGCGCGTGGGCAGGTGCTCCATCCGCCCGTTGAGGAACACGAAGCACCGCGGCAGGTAGTCGTAGGTGAAGGGGGCCTTCGGGCAGCCCGCGAACTCGCCCACCCGCACGCACGGCTGGGCCCAGTGGGCGTCGGAGGGGGCGGCCGTCGGGTTGTGCGCCTCGACGCGGAAGTCCACCTCGTCCGCCCGCCCCGTCAGCACGTGCTCGACCACGACCCCGTCGTCCAGCGTATCGCGGAGGCGGATCTTCCGGCCGTCGTCGCTGCGGGCGAGCAGTTCGCTGCGGTGGGGGATGACGGTGCGGTCCCAGTCGCGGTCGTGGGAGCCAGGGCGGCAGTAGGCTTCGAGGTAGAGGACCTCCACGCGTCCCGCGGGCAGGTCGTCGCGGCGGACGGTGAGGATCGAGTCGGTCCAGTCGAGGGTCAGGGGCAATGACATCTTGCGACTCCTTCGCGTGCGTGTGCGACGATCGTACGCGTTCCGCTTGATTCGCGGGTGGGTGCCGTGGCTTGCGGAGCGCAGCGGAGCAACCACGCCCAATCGACGCTGCCCGAGAATTACTTGGGATGCGTATCAGACCGTCGAATCGCTTCGAACGCAAGCGCTGCGCGGAGGGCGCGGGGCGATAGCATTTTCGTGGCACGGGCGTCTCTTTATCACATTGTTCCCGCTTCGCTCCCGCCCCCTCCCGGGCTTGTCCCGGGGGAGCGAGGGTCGGGCCAGCTCCCTCCGCCTTCGCGGCCCGCTCGGCCCGCCGTAGCTGTCCCGACCCTCGCTCCACCCGGACAAGCCCCAATGGCATGAAGAAACTCATTCCCGTCGATCCTGGCCGGGCGTCTTCCGCCCCGGCGGGGCGGGGGAGAGTAGCCGGGGGCGCAGCGAAGCGGAGCCCCCGGTACACGCGCAAGGAAGACAGAGCCCCGGAGGGGCGAGGGAGTTGGAAGACCGGGAATCGCCCCGATTGTCCGGGATTCCCCCGCCCCTTCGGGGCTCCAGAGAATGGCCCCGCCTTCCGGGGGTTCCGCTTCGCTCCACCCCCGGCTACTGTCCGACGCCCCCGTTGGGGGCTTGGGAACCACGGCCCGGCAGGGGGGGGACTCGTGGCATTCTTTCATGCCATTCCGGACAAGCCCGGCGGGGGCGGGAGACGCGCCGGCGGGGCGTGCGGGTCCTCCAGGTCCTGAATCGCCAAAATGTGATAAGTAACCGTTCACGCCCTTCCAGACAGCAGGAAGGGCGTGAAGAAAGGGCCCTGTCGTCGCCCAGGCGGATGTCCTGTTCCCACTCCCCACCGGCCCGGTGCCGGTGGTAAACGGCTATCGACTACTGCGGCGGTCCCCTTCCCTCCCCTTCTTCCTCCTGCTCCCCACCGACCCCGCGTCGGTGGTAAGCTGGCTTTCTCACTACGGGATCACCCACGGGCGCGGACGATGCGCGGACCCGGCGCGCTCTGGCGGTAGTCGAGAGCCGTTTGAACCACCGACGCGAGGTCGGCGGGGAAAAGAAGAAGAAGAAGCAAGAGACCCGTGGGGGCCTGCGAGTAGTCAATAGCCGCCTTCCACCGACGCGGGGTCGGTGGGGAGGTTCGGACGGCGGGCGTCTTTCTCAAACCCCCCGGGCGCCGCGTGAACGGTTACTGTGATAAAAAGACAGCCCCTGCGGAGAGGTGAGAACGGCCTCGCTGCGAGCCCAGCCGCCCCCAATTGACGGAGGCTTCTCCTCCGAACGCCACGGGGAAGATCCCTGTGTGGGACCCATGGACGAGACCTGGGCCTTCCACCTTGCACGGGCCCGCCGTGCGGCGTTCGTCGCGGGCGCTTGTCAGAAGGCGATGGCCATCTGCCGCGCCCGCTCCATCGCGGCGGCGGTCTTCTGCTGGGCGACCTCCGCACCGCCCGCGAGGGTGGGTTCGATGACGATGGAGCGGATGTCCGTGAACCCGATGAAGCCGAGGATCAGCTCCATGTACTGCTTCTGCAGGTCCACCGCCCGGGAGGCCTCGGCGGCGTAGTCGCCCCCGCGGGCGTAGACGACGAGGATGGGTTTGCCCGTCACCAGCCCCTGGTAGCCGGCCTCGGGGGAGAAGGAGAACGTGAGCCCGGGCTGGACGATGATGTCGATGTACTGCTTGAGGCGGTAGGGGATCCCGAAGTTCCACATGGGCGTGGTGAGGAGGTACTTGTCCGCCGACGCGAAGTCGCGGGCGACCCGCTCCACCTCCGCCCACGCCGCCCGCTCCTCCCCCGTGTGGTGGTCCCCGTGCAGGACGGTGTACTTGGCGCGGACGGCGAGCCCGTCGAAGGGCATGAGGTCGGTCTCGAAGAGGTTGAGCGTGCGCACCTCGTCGCCGGGGTGGTGCTCGCGGTAGGCGTGGGCGAACTCATTGCCCACCCGGCCGGACTTGGACCGCTCCCCGCGCGGGGACGCCTGGAGGTACAGGAGCGTGCTCATGCGTCGTCCTTTCTTCGTGCTGCTGCATCCGTGACCGTTTGCGGGGCGGAGCCTTGCCGTGGGTGCCACCCTCAAGCGGCGCTGTTTGCCGCTTGGGG